>NZ_JBWYIN010000004.1:0-195250 GCF_056779765.1 Acinetobacter sp. 24-47-62 | reverse complement strand
AGATACGACCACATCAATTTAATGATGGCATCAGCCCTTGTGAGGCTGAACAAAAACTTAAAACTATGTCCAATATTTGTTGACCTCTACAAGGAAAGAGGGTTTTTAAAATACCTTCGACAGATTCTCTATTTTTCTCAGATGAGCTATTGAAAATATCTTCAATTATACGTGAATACTTTACTTTATCTGTTTGATTATCACTTGAGACAGAACGCAAAGTTGTAAACGCTTCTTTGGAGTTAGAAAGTTTGCTATAAACATTCGGCTCAAATATTCTTAAGCATTCAATGGCTATCAAATCTATTGGATCTGCTTCAAAAATGTCATTGTTTTTAAATAAATTAAAGTTAAAGCATAGAGTAGAGTTGAATCTATAAACATTTCTTAGATTAGTAAAATAGTTTTTTAAGCCTTTGCGATAAATCTCAGCCCATCTATTTTCGTCAAATTTTTTATCAGCATCAGTATGACTATTTATTACATTGTTTAATAGGTTAAATAAAACTTCGTGGACTTGCTGTAATTGAATCTGCGGAATTGTAAAAGGAATTTGAATAATTTTTTCTAGATAATTTTCACCAGATTGTGTGTCATCAGTAAGTTTTTTTTCGACAATATCTTTCTGAAATAAAAGTAAAAATATTACATTAGGAAAATCAGTATTTGCCTTAATTAATTGAAAAATCATTCGCAACTCTACGGTTGTTAAACGATCAATATCATCCATAACAATTAGAAGAGGAGTTGTTCTATCCTTTAAAGCTGTAATTAACTCCTCGCGAATTTCTGCTAAGTTTTTCTCATTTAATTTAGATTTTTTTTCGTAGTTTTCTGAAAGTTTCCCTAACAATTCACTCCCTTTTTCTGTAGCTGGTAAGATTAAAGCTATAAAAGATGTAATAGTTGCAATGAGTATTGGTAATTGTGTATTGTCAGTAAAGTAACTGCTAATTAAACCTGTACTTAGGATTGAAGTTACAAGAAGAGGCAGTGCTAAATTAGCACCCTTAAGAAAAGTATGTGCCGTAGATAAATGATTGCCATATTTCGCAAATATATTTGCTAATTTTTGATCTTCTTTAGATGAATCCTTTCTTCCAATAGATTTTGATATTTCATCAAAAAAAGCCTGAACAATCTTATCCTGAGCTGACCATTCCCAAGGTGAAAACTCTATAATTGTGGGTGAGTCATCTTGTTGCTTTGAATACGATAACGCCATATTTTTAATTGATGATTTTCCTGAACCCCAATCGCCATGTAACGCAATAACTAAGCTTTCATCACCTTTCCACTGAGAAATAGCATCGCTTAAGTTTTTTGCAAAATCAGCTCGACCCAATACGTCTTGTTCTATGTTTTTAATTGGTCTATCGGCAGAAAATGCGAATTTATCTATATTTGTCATGTTGAGATATTTATGAAGTTTTAATCAAATGATTCTATCAAATATCATTATGATTTTAATGAAAAATCCCCTCATTAAGAGGGGATTTTTTTAATCAAACTACCGCATTAAAGCGCCGCAATTTGCTCCATATTCGCTTTAATCTTCGCTAACTGGTCAGCAAACTCAGCAAGTTTTACTTTCTCGCCTTCAACCACAGCAGCAGGTGCTTTTGCCACAAAACCTTCATTCGCAAGTTTCGTTGCAATTTGGTCGTGCTGTTTTTGAACCTTGTCTAAGTCCTTTTGTAGACGACCCAATTCCGCTTTAGGGTCAATTAAGCCCTTCATTGGAACGAATACAGACACATGACCGACTACAGATGAAGAAGATAATGGCGGTTGTTCAGCATCAGCCAAGAATGTAATGCTTTCAACTTTTGCCAATGCTTTAAACAATGGTTCAATACGTGCGATTTGTGCTTTTTCAGCATCAGTCGTGTTTTGAAGTAGAACAGGCAATAAGCGAGCATTACCTAAGCCCATTTCACCACGGATATTACGTACCGCACCAATCAAACCTTGAAGCCATTGCATATCTGCTTCAGCTTGTTCATTAACTAACGCTTGGTCAGCAACAGGGTACTGTGCAAGCATAATTGTTTCGCCAACGATGTTCAGTTTTGGCGCGAGTGTTTGCCAGATTTCTTCTGTTAGGTACGGCATCAATGGATGAGCCAAACGTAAAGACGCTTCCATCACAGACAGAAGCACACGACGTACTTCAGCTTTACGCTCAACCGATACGTTTTCATCATTCAGAACAGGCTTAGTCAGCTCTACATACCAGTCACAGTATTCATTCCAAATGAACTCGTAAATCGCTTGTGCAGCCAAGTCCAAACGATACGTTGCAAATGCTGTTTGCACCGCTTGTTCCGCTTTTTGTAGACGGCTGACGATCCATTGTTCAGGCAATTCCCAAAGGTCTTGGCGAACGTCTTGACCAATCACTTGCTCTTCGCAGTTCATCATCACGAAACGAGTTGCGTTCCAGATTTTGTTGGCAAAGTTGCGGTAACCTTCAACACGTTTCATGTCGAACTTAATGTCACGACCCGTATTTGCAAGCGCACAGAATGTGAAACGAACTGCATCTGTACCGTAAGATTGAATACCTTCAGGGAATTCTTTACGAGTCGACTTTTCAATCTTCGCCGCTTGTTTCGGGTTCATCAAACCTGTCGTACGTTTTTGTACTAAAGTTTCAAGATCAACACCGTCAATCAAATCTAATGGGTCAAGTACGTTACCCTTAGATTTAGACATCTTCTGACCTTCGCCATCACGTACCAAACCGTGAACATACACAGTTTTGAACGGTACTTGTGGCGTACCATCTTCATTTTTCATGAAGTGCATCGTAAGCATAATCATACGAGCAACCCAGAAGAAGATGATGTCGAAACCTGTTACAAGAACATCAGTCGGGTGGAAAGTATTTAAGAAATAGTTTTCTTTATCTTTCGCTTCATTACCCGTCCAACCTAAAGTTGAGAATGTCCAAAGACCCGATGAGAACCATGTATCAAGTACATCTTCATCTTGATCTAATTGAACATCGGCAGGAATGTTGTTTTTCTCACGAACTTCAGCTTCATTGCGACCAACGTAAACATTACCTTCCGCATCGTACCAAGCAGGAATACGGTGACCCCACCACAATTGACGAGAGATACACCAGTCTTGGATATTGTTCATCCATGCCATGTACATGTTGCTGTACTGCTCAGGTACAAATTTGATGTCGCCATCTTTTACGGCTTTGATTGCAGGTTCAGCAAGCGGTGCAATCTTCACGTACCATTGGTCTGTTAATAACGGCTCAACGATTACACCTGAACGGTCTCCACGAGGTGGTTTCAACGTGTACGGTTGAATTTGGTCTAACCAACCTTCGCTTTCAGCTTGTTCTACTAATTTTTTACGTGCTTCAAAACGCTCTAAACCAACATAGTCCGTAGGGGCAGGGATGGTTTTAGAAATTTGCTCGCCCGCTTTTGCGATATATTCAAACTCAGCAAGCACTTCAGCATTTTTGTTGAAGATGTTGATGATTGGCAATTCGCAACGTTTACCCACTTCATAGTCATTGAAGTCATGCGCAGGGGTGATTTTTACACAGCCTGTACCGAATTCTTTATCAACATATTCATCTTTAACGATAGGAACCGCACGACCTGTGATTGGTAGGATGATGTTTTGACCTACAAGATGTGCATAACGCTCATCATCAAGCGCAACAGCAACCGCTGTATCACCTAATAATGTTTCAGGACGAGTGGTTGCAACAACGATGTGATCTTTACCATCGTGGGTACGAAGTGATTTGTCTTCAAAGAAGTATTTGAAGTGCCAGAGTGAGCCTGCTTCTTCTTTATCAGACTCAACTTCAAGGTCAGAAAGCGCAGTTTGGAGTTTTGGATCCCAGTTGACTAGGCGTTTACCACGGTAAATCAAACCTTCTTCATGCAGTTTTACAAACACTTCTTTTACCGCGTTTGATAAACCTTCATCCATGGTGAAACGTTCACGAGACCAATCTACAGAAGAACCTAAACGACGGATTTGACGGGTAATATTACCGCCAGATTGTTCTTTCCATTCCCATACTTTTTCGATGAACTTTTCACGACCCAAGTCATGACGGCTTACGCCTTGTGCACCTAACTGACGCTCTACAACCATTTGCGTTGCAATACCTGCGTGGTCAGTACCCGGTTGCCAAAGCGTGTTGAAGCCAGACATACGTTTATGACGTGTCAAAGCATCCATGATGGCATTGTTAAAACCATGACCCATGTGCAAGCTACCAGTGACGTTTGGTGGCGGAATCATGATACAGAAAGACTCGCCTTTTTCAGACGGCTTAAAGTAACCGCGTTCTTCCCAAGTTTGGTACCATTTTTTCTCGATCTCGGTCGGATCGTAGGTTGTAGCAATATTTTGCGCTGAATCAGTCATAGTTCGAACAGATCAAAAGTAGATAAAAAATTGCATCTATTGTAGCAAAAAAAATGCATGGAGAGGCACGTTAAGCAAATGCATTCTCATTTCAAATCCCACACAATCGAACAGTAATTGATTTTGAATAACACTAAAGCCAGCGTCAACTCGCGGAATCGGCCTGACAATAAAGGATAACAATCGCATGACCTATACTATTTCTTTGCGCTTACAACCTGAAACTTATCAGCAATATCAAACCATTCACCAAAAACTCAATGCAGGAGATCGTGAAGCGCAAGCTAAAATTCTTGGAGATAATCTGTCCAAAATTGCTTGTGAGATTATTGATCAAGCCTTTGGCACACTGGTCAAAGATTCTAATGCAAAGGATCAAGACTCAGCAAAAGTATTGAAACAAGTGCAAGATGCAATCTTGAAATACATGCCTTGGTCAGTATCTTTTTTTGGTAATGATCGCTTAACGCCTATGGTGAATCATGTACAAAGTTTGATGTATGAACAAGATGGAAAATACTATATTTCATACCCAGTTGAAAAAGTTATTGTGAATGAGTTACTGGGCTGTGCAGAACGTATGCGTGAAGGTCAAAATCAATATGTTGCTCCCGGCTTAAAAGCCTTCACTAAAGTGGTTGATCAAGGCGTTACGAGCTTAATTCGTGAACCTAAAAAAATGCTGAAATTTAATATGGTGGTGGATAAAACCTTAAATGGTGTGATCAGTTTGACCACAGGATTAGGGTATAAGCGATTTGAAAATTTAAGCAAAATTCATGATGCACAAAGTATCGTGAAGTACTTTGACCATTTTTTGGTTTTTCTTGATAATGAAGGACAGCAAAAAGCAAAATTAAATGCTTAAACCATAAGGATAAAGGGAATGGCAAAGTTGGAACAGCTTGATCAGAAAGTGGTGTGGATTACAGGTGCATCATCGGGTCTTGGTAAAGCGTTGGCTGCTGAATGTGCCAGCTTAGGGGCACAGGTTATATTGACGGCTCGTCGTTTTGAAGAGCTGGAAACGGTAAGACAGTCTTTGGCACACCCAGAACGACATATTTCCATTAAAGCGGATATCACAGATGAATCACAAGTTCGTCATGCTTATGAACAAGTTCTCCAACAAAAGGGACGTATTGATTGGTTAATCAATAATGCAGGTCTATCACAACGTGCATTAATTAAAGACACGACCATGCAAACTGAACGTGCGATCATGGAAGTTGACTATTTCTCTCAAGTCTTTTTAACCAAAACGGTTTTACCGACTTTTCAGCAACAAAAGTCAGGACGAATTGCCTTTATCTCAAGTGTAGCTGGGTTATTGGGCACACAATATCGTGCGACTTATTCGGCAGCCAAAGGTGCGATTCATATGTGGGCGAATAGCTTACGTGCTGAAGTTGCGCAAGATGGTGTGGGTGTCTCGGTAATTTTCCCGGGATTCGTGAAAACCAATGTATCCTTTAACGCTTTAAACGGTGAAGGAAAGCCCCAAGGTTATCAAGATGAGGCTATTGAAAATGGTTTAGAAGCAGAGGAATTTGCTAAACAAACCGTACAGGCATTATTGAAAGGGGATGAGTATATTGTCGTGGGTGGGGCAAAAGAAAAATTAGGCGTCTTTATTTCACGGTTATCACCAGCAATACTGTATCGAATGATCCGAAAAATGAAAGTAAAGTAATTTTTAATGATCGTGACCCGCGTATCGATGAGAAAAATTTTATCAACTATGTCTGGTTTTCTATCTCAATGATCATGCGAGCGATAAGGGGTTTGAAGACTCCTCAAGCAAAGTGTACGGTTTGAGTGACTACTACATACCTGTAAAGAAAAAGAGAGACTTTTAGTCTCTCTTTTGTATAGCAGTTCCGTAAGCGAATACTTCAACCATTCCACCTTGAAGACCTAAATCTGTGGTGCTGAGTCTTAACCCTAAGATTTCAGTTGCGCCCATTTTTTCTGCTTCAAGTTTAAGTCTAACAATAGCTTCACGTCTTGCACGTTCAACAATACTTTCATAACTGCGTAAGCGTCCACCAAAGAAATTTTGGATTTGCGCAAGTACAAACTTAAAATAATCATGCGAAATCACAACATTACTGCTGATCATTTGTCCATGGTTTTCAGAAGTTTTAAAACGCTGACTATCTAACTTGATATAAGCTAAGCGCGCTTCTTGTTCATCAAGTTGCTTAAGATGCTTTTGTTCATTATAGCGACCAAATCCAAATCCAATACAAAATAGGATGAGAAAGATGACCACCTGAAAAATGATACCATCCATAACGAATCCTTAAGAGGTGAATGGATCAGGAATTTCAGGTGCATTCGGTGTGACATACACAGCTGTGCCATAAACAAATAATTCGGAAGCACCTTGGGTAATATTGGAAGTTGAGAAACGAATTCCGACAATCGCATTCGCCCCTAAGCCACGTGCTTTATCAATCATACGATTCATTGCTTCTTGACGAGACTCTTCAAGTAATTCCGTGTATGCGGTGAGTTCTCCACCGACGATATTCTTAAGTCCTGCGAGTAAATCACGCCCGACGTGTTTACTTCTGACGGTACTGCCATATACCACGTCAAATTGTTGTTGAATTTGATGACCAGGTACAGATTCTAAATTACTTAACAGCATGTGATTGAAGTCGTTATAAAAAGGATAATTAATGACAAAATATCAGTATTTGGGACAATAAAAAAGCCCACCGAGGTGAGCTTTGTTTAAACAAAAAATTACTTCTTGTCGTATTTTAAATCTGAGCTTGAAGGCTGATAAATCACTTGATCCGTAGTATTAGTTTTTAAGCCACCACCGAGTGATTTATAGAGCTCGATTTGGTTGTTAAGGTTCGCTTGTTCAAGCAGCAATAAACCTTGCTCAGCACTATACGATGTACGTTGCGCATCTAATACGGTTAAGAAACTGTCAATACCAGCGCGGAAGCGGGCATTTGAGAGCTTGTAGGTTGTATTGGTCGCATCAACTAAACGGCGTTGTGCAGTTAAACGTTCACCGATATTTTGACGCACTGCCAAAGCATCATTCACTTCACGGAACGCAGATTGAATTGATTTTTCATAATCAGACAATGCGATCTGTTGCTGTGTTTCAGAGACTTTAATATTGGCACGACGTGTACCCCAGTCAAAGATTGGAATATCTAGACTAGGACCAACAGACCAAACAAAAGCGCCAGACTTAAATAATTCACTTAAGTCTGTTGATGCATAACCTGCTGAACCTGTGAGGCTAATGGTTGGGAATAAACGCGCTTTTGCAGCACCGATATTCGCACCAGCCGCACTCAGCTGATATTCAGCCGCTTTAACATCTGGACGGTTGTTGAGTAGATCACTTGGTAAACCAGCCGCAAAAGCAGTGGTTGATGTCACACGTGTGATTCTCTCTTTAGGCAATAAATTGTCAGGTAGTGGTTGACCTACAAGGAGGTTTAACGCATTAACCGCTTGTGCAATTTGAGTCTTGTATTCAGCAACATCACCACGTGCCGTCTCAACAGAAACTTGAGCCTGACGAAGCGGAACTTCACTGTCGATTCCCACATCAAAACGTTTTTTGTTGAGATTGTAAGATTCAAGTTGAGCTTTTAGCGTCTGTTCAGCGAGCTTAAGATTCGCTTGCGCATATGAGTAAGCCAACCAAGCTTGAGCTGTTTGGCTAATCAAGGCAATTTGAGTGGCATCACGTGCGCTTGCAGTTGAAAGATAAGTGTCTAGGGCATTGTCTTTCAAGCTTCTAACACGACCCCAAAAATCAATTTCATAAGCCGTTAAACCTAAACTTACATTATAAGTTGTTACTGGGCTTGGCGAATTGACCGTGTCTTGTCGTAAAACACCACCACTTGCACCAATCGTAGGCAATTGATTGTTTTGGCTGATTTGAAATTGTTGACGTGCTAATTCGATATTTAGCGTCGCTTTACGAAGATCACGGTTATTTGCCAAGGCTAAATCCAAAACTTGGATTAAGCGTTGATCTACAAAAAAATCCTTATAACCTTGCTCCGCAATAGATGGACCAGAAGCATTGCCAAGATAACTTCCTGGAATATTGGCTTGAGTGACCGGTTCTGGACCACGCATGCTTTGACATGCTGTCAAAGCAAGCGCAATTGCAGATACCGAAATGCTACGACCTGTAATAGACCATACGTTTTGCATCACGAAATTTGCTCCTGTTTATTTTGTTTTGGTTTTGTTTTAAAGATACTTCGGATCCATACATAGAACACTGGAATAAAGAAGATCCCTAAAAGTGTTGAGCTGATTACACCACCAAGTACACCATAACCCACGGAATGTTGACTTCCTGCACCTGCGCCAGAAGCGAGAGCTAGTGGAAGAACACCAAAACCGAAAGCCAATGTGGTCATAATGATTGGACGTAAACGCATTTTCGCGGCATGCAAGGTTGCTTCGAAGAGTTCTTCACCTTGATCTTGAAGCTCTTTCGCAAATTCTACAATCAAGATCGCATTCTTCGCGGACAAACCAATCACGGCAATAATCGCCACTTGGAAGTAGATGTTATTTGAAAGGTTTGGATCTTTCAAAATAATCATTCCCAAGAATGTTAAGGCAAGTGCACCAACAATACCCAATGGCACAACCATGAGTACAGAGAATGGGATAGACCAACTTTCATATAAGGCTGCCAAGCAGAGGAAGACAATCAATAACGAAAGAGCATAAAGGAATGGTGCTTGTGCGCCAGACTCACGTTCTTCGAGAGATAAACCAGTCCATTCGTAATCGAAGCCTTGTAAGCCCATTGAAGGAAGCTTCGCAATGATTTCTTCAACCGCTGCCATTGCATCACCCGAACTCACACCTGGAGCTGGAGTGCCTGTAATGTTCATGGAAGAAACGCCGTTATAACGCTCTAAACGTGGTGAACCATAAGTCCATTCGCCTGTCGCGAACGCTGAGAATGGAACCATCGTACCTTGGTTATTGCGGACATACCACTTGTCTAAGTCTTCAGGCATCATACGAGAGCTCGCTTCACCTTGGACATACACTTTTTTCACACGACCACGATCGATGAAGTCATTAATGTATGTACCACCCCATGCCATACCCATCGTACTATTGATTTCAGCAATGCTGACTCCCATAGCACCTGCTTGAGCATGATCGACGATGACACGATATTGAGGCGTATCTTCTTGTCCGTTAGGACGAACACCTGTTAAGCGCTGATCTTGAGAAGCTAAGCCGAGTACAGCATTACGTGCTGCTAATAATTGCTCGTGACTCTGACCTGCAGCTGCTTTTAACTGTAGGTTAAAGCCTGCACTCACGCCCAACTCCGGCATTGCTGGAAGTTGAAGAGGCATGATATAGCTGGCATCTTTCACAATCATATTCAGTGCCATACCACGTTGGATAATGGCACCGACCTGAGATTCAGGAGAGGTACGGTCTTTCCAGTCTTTCAACTTAATGAAGGCAAGACCCGCATTTTGACCAATACCCGTGAACGAGAAACCAGCAACACTAAATACAGATTCAACATGTTCTTTCTCGTTGTTGAGGAAGAAGCCTGTCATTTGATCAATTGTTTTACCTGTTCGTTCAAGCGTTGCATTCGGTGGAAGCTGAACGAGAGTCATCACCACACCTTGGTCTTCATCTGGTAAGAATGAAGAAGGAAGGTTGACAAATAACCAGCCCATCACAGCAATCACAACACCATAGACCAATCCTGCAAATAGCTTAGCATGTGTTAAACGGTTTACGCCGTTTTGATATTTCACCGAAATTTTGTCAAAACCATTGTTAAACCAACGGAAGAAACGGGCAAAAATGTTATTGCTTTGAGGTTTGTTGACATCATGTTTTTTCAACAGGGTCGCACACAATGCAGGGGTAAAGGTTAATGCAACAATCAATGAAAGAATCATTGCTGTAACGAGCGTGATAGAGAACTGACGATAAATTACACCTGTCGTACCCCCCATGAATGCCATAGGTACGAATACTGCAGTTAAGACAGAGGTAATACCAATCAATGCACCAGAGATCTGTCCCATCGACTTTTCAGTCGCTTCCACAGGCTCAAGATGCTCTTCTGCCATCACACGTTCAACGTTTTCTACGACGACAATCGCATCATCCACCAGAAGACCAATGGCGAGAACCATAGCGAACATGGTTAATGTGTTGATCGAGAATCCGAACATGTTGATCACGGCAAATGTACCCAATACAACCACTGGAACAGCCATTGTTGGAATAATGGTTGCACGCCAGTTTTGTAAGAACAAGAACATGACCAAGAATACGAGGATAATTGCTTCAATTAAGGTTTTCACAACACTTTTAATTGAGAGCTCAATAAATGGTGTTGTATCAAATGCAAGTTTGTCCACCATACCTGTTGGGTAGTTTGGACGTAATTCTTTTAAACGATCTTCAATCGCTTGGGCTGTATCTAATGCGTTTGCACCCGTTGCCAAACGAATCGCTACACCACCTGCAGGTTGACCATTAAATTTAGAGTCAAATGCATAATTATCTGCACCTAATTCAATTTTAGCGACATCACCTAAACGAACTTGTGCACCATTTGGTGAGTTCTTAAGGAAAATATTTGAAAATTGTTCAGGTGTTTGTAAAAGACTTTGAGCAGTTACAGTCGCATTTAAAACTTGACCTTGTACAGAAGGTGCACCACCTAACTGACCTACCGCCACTTGCGCATTCTGAGTTCTTAATGCATTTGCAATATCACTTGGTGTAACTTGCAAGTTGGCCATTTTGGATGGGTGCATCCAAATTCGCATAGCATATGAACCACCAAATACTTGCACTTCACCAACACCAGTCACACGGCTAAGTGGTTCAGAGATATTTGAATTTACATAGTCTTTAATGTCATTTGCATCTAATGCATCTGACTCAGAATAAAACGCAATAACTTGTAAGAAGCTTGCGCCAGACTTGGTAACTTTTAAACCTTGACGTTGTACGTCTTCAGGCAAAAGTGCAGTCGCTGATTGAAGTTTATTTTGAACTTGTACCTGTGCAATATCAGGATCGATACCTTGTTCAAAGTTTAGAGTAATGGAAGCTTGTCCATTACCAGCACTGTTAGATGAGATGTAACGTAACCCATCCAAGCCATTCATTTGTTGTTCAATAATTTGCGTTACTGTGTTTTCTACAGTTTCAGCAGATGCACCCGGATATGTTGCAGAAATCGATACCGTTGGTGGTGCAATCGTTGGGTATTGCGCAATTGGCATCTTGGTGAGGGATAAAATACCCGCCAACATGATGACCAATGCAATCACCCAAGCGAAAATTGGGCGATGGATAAAAAAGTGAGCCATTCAGTCTACTCCTTATGCATTTGAAGTAGCTTTTTGTTCAGATTGAGCTGCTGGCTTTGCTTGTTGACCATCTTTGCCGGCTTGCGGTGCTGCAGCTTGAGGTTGGTAAGGTTTAGCTACAACTTGTTGTTCGGGTTTTACTTTCGCCACACCATCTACAATGACCTTGTCACCCGTATTTAGACCTTTGGTCACAATCCAATCTTTACCTTGAACACCTGCAGTCTCAATTGGACGTACTTCAACTGCACCTTTCGCATTCACGATCATCGCAGTCGCTTGACCAGTTGGTGTACGGGTCACAGCCGCTTGAGGCACTAAAATCGCATTAGGAATTACACCTTGCACAATTTGAGCATTAGTGAACATTCCTGGCAATAATAATTGATTCGGATTTGAGAACACAGCACGTAGGGTAACTGTCCCTGTTTCTGGATTTACACTTGCATCAGAGAATGCAAGATTACCTTCAATAGGGTAGATGCTGCCATCTTCAAGTTTTAAACGAACTTTAGTATTGTTGCTGCGGTCGATGCTGCCTTGACTCAACTGTTGACGTAAACGAAGAAGCTCAGCACTTGATTGGTTGATATCGACATAGATTGGATCAAGCTGTTGGATTGTTACCAATGCTTCAGGTTGATTAGCCGTTACCAATGCACCTGCAGTCACACTAGAGCGACCTGATTGCCCTGAAATTGGTGAGCGAACAGTAGAATAACCTAAGTTAATCTGCGCATTTTTAACCGCTGCTTCTGAAGCTGCAACATCTGCTTGTGCCAATTTAACTTGTGCTTGTAGATCATCAAATTCTTGCTTAGACACAGCATTGATACCGACAAGTTGGCGATAACGGTCAGCTTTAACTTGAAGCGCATTGAGATTGGCTTTTTGACGAACTAAGGCTGCTTTTGCACTGTCTAAGTTCGCACGGTTGGTATTTGCATCAATTTCGTACAGAGGTTGTCCTTCACGCACAAAACTACCTTCAGCAAACAGACGCTTTAAAATCACACCGCTTGCTTGCGGACGTACTTCAGAAATTTGATAGGCTGAAGTTCGACCCGAAAGCTCGACAGTTTGTTCAACACTTTGTGGTTGAGCAACGATGACACCAACTTCAGTTGGCGGCATTTGCTGTTGTGCAGCGGCTTGCTCTGCATCTTTTGGATCTTTGCTACAACCCACAAGTGCAATACTTGTTGCAAGAGCACAAGCAGTGAGGGCAGGGGCCCAAAGCTTTGCCGACATCATTATTCCACCTCGTTAGATTTTTCTCTAAAAATAATTGTTTGCTTTGCTATCCGTTGTGATAGGACTAACCACAGTATAGTCAGCCATATCAACGCAATACTCCAACCTGCAACAACATCTGTCGGGTAATGAGCACCGAGATAAACCCGTGAAAAACCCATGCCAACAAACCATATACAGGCAGCGACAAAAATGATTCTACTTTGATGATGGTTTCGAAAGATCATGATCATCAAACCAGCAATCACTGCTGCATAGAGACTATGTGCGCTTGGAAATGCGGCTCCATAAGTTTCAACGATTTGATAAATTGCATTTGGACGAGGTCGGTCGAAAGCATATTTGAGTAACCAGCCAAGACAGGCACCACCAACGAGACCAAGTGAGATAAATAGACAGTTAGCATATTGTTTTAATCGCCATTGCTGTAAGGTCCAAATCGCCACGCACATCAGCATGATCGGTAAACCGCCAACATGAGACAATAAAACCGCAATTCCATCTATGAGGGGATTGCGGTGTTGACTCATCCATGAAACAGCAGTGAGATCGAGCTGTTGTATCGTTGGAATATAGATTCCTATACTACTTATCGTTATTCCTAAACAACCTATTAAAATCAGTAAGTAAGGCATATAAAATAACCTGAGTTATATTATAGTCGCATACATTTATTGCATGAATGCGTCAAAGTGTACTCGCCAGTACACTTTTTTTCAAGTCAGTGTAAAAGCATAATTTATAGTAATTTCATTACAATGTGCATCTTATTTTTAGCACAAAAAATAACACAAATATCTAATGAGAAGATTTCTTTGGTGAAATTGGATCTTCGACCTCTAAAGGTTGTTTTGGGGGCCAGAAAAAGTCCATTGGTCGTGTAACAAAGTGAGTAAATACTAATTTTGCCAGAGGTTTCCATTGTTCAAAACGAACACGTCGTGCGCGTAATGCCACAATAATAGTGAGACTAAAGCTGACAAATAAGTTGGTCAAACCAATTAATAATACACCAAGGAATGAAACAATAATGAGTCCTATTTCAGGTGTGCCATTGATACTCAATAGGCCCTGCATAAAGTTTGCTGAAGCAAAGGCAATATGGCGAATATCTAAAGGCAGACCAAGAATAAAACCAATTGTCCCCATGCTGCCTAGCATGATTCCGAAAAGGAAATTCCCGGCTAGTGCGCCTAAATTACGTTCAATATAGTTTGCAAACTTTTCCAGTCTGTCAGCACCTAGCCAGTTTTTTAAGCGATGATGTGCTTTTAAGCGAGGTCCGACTTTACGATACACTGCCATGTTGTCGAAGTAACCTGCGATCAAACCAGATAAAAATAGACATACACCTGCAATAGCTGCATGTGGGACTGCTAGGGATGTAAAAGGATTTAAACTATGAAGTAAATATGTTGCTTTACTGTGATTGAGTAATTGTTCACCCAAAATCAACGGCCACATCATGGTGATCAATGCTGCAACCGGGATTGCAATGGAAATATTGCCGAGAATAGCGACAAACTGCGTACGGATAATATTGATAATCAGTGCAGCAAGTTCTGCGATTTGTGCCGTTCGAGACCCTTTCTTTTGTTGAACTGTCGCGGCTAGGGCAGCTGCAGTCATAGCAGGTTGTTTGGTTGCAACCGTAAAATGGAGTACATGGATCAACATGAAACCTAATGCATAGTTCATGCTATACGCGAAGGCTTGCATGATAGGTGCCATGGCGATGCGCGCAGTGAGAATCTTCAAGGTCGCCATGATAGCGATAATGACGCCTGCACCTGCGGCTGATTTGTACATACTGAAGAAACCAGCTTTATTGGTACTTACATAATGTTCGCCTGTTTTACTGGCATTTTCAGTGACTTGTAATGCGATTAATTCACTGTTTGTTTTTAAAAGCTCTCGAACACTTCGCTCCTCATAGTGAGCCGCAACTAAATCTTGACATAACTCAGCTAGTGCTAAGTATTGAACTTTTCCAGTTTCAGTCAATAAGTTCAGTAATATTTCAATACGATCTAAACATTGCTCAAGCAAAGACAATAAATAAGTGAGACTTAAACTCACCCCAATTCTTTTCGTAGCACGACGAATCTTCAAAACGACATCGCGGCACTGCTCGATCATCACCAAAGCCTGGTTGGCGTCGGGTACGACCATTTCAGTAAGATCATCAGCTTCACTATAATGTTTTTTGTATAGCTCAATAAATTCAATGATTTCACGATTCTGCACCAAAAAAGGTGACTCATATTCAGTCAGTTCTGGTTGTGCATTAATAAACTCAGGATAAAGTCCAATACCGCTGATACGGTAAGATAAAACTGTAATGGCTTTAATCATGTCGCGTTTGATGCCAAATTTTGCATCTAAGCTGCCATTACTTTGATTGACAATCTGAAAAAACTGAATCCATTGCTGATCTTCAATATTTTCTAGCCAATATTTATCGCTACGTAAATGAAAGACACGGAAGACTAAATCTTTTAGATCAGTTTCATCGGTCAAAAGGGGAAGAACATGCGCTCCCATTCGTTGACCCAACTGATTCCAAAAACCATCTAGAGAAAGAATCCCACTGTCCGCATAAATAGTGGTTTGTTTATAGCGATTGATCAGATGAACGATATAGGCTTGAAAAGTGGTGGCAGCAGTCGGCGTAATTAATAACGCTTGTATCAACGCCTGAAATTTTTGATTAATTTCTTCTAGGTTATAACTGTCTGATGGACGGATGCGATTAACGAGTTCAATGAGTATGTTTTCGTCTGGAGCAGCTTGATGATGGTCAAGTTGCTCCTGCATTTGTTTAAAAAGATCATTAAAGTTTATATGCATACGCAAATTTTTTTAGTTGAAGTTTATTGGATTCGATCTAATGCTAATTGCGCCAAATTATCAAGCGCTTGACGATAAATACTTTCAGGCAGTTGTAACAATGCCTCACGAGCTGCTGTAGTTTCTTCAACAGCACGTTCGCGACAGTAATCTAGTGCACCAGAGTTTTGAACAATCTGAATCACTTGATCCAAATGTTTAGTCCCACCTGTAGTGATGCTACGACGGATAATATCGTGCTCTGCACCAGAAGTTTTTTGTAGAGCAGCAATCAGTGGCAGTGTTGGCTTACCTTCCATTAAGTCATCGCCAATATTTTTACCAAGTGTTTCTGCGTCAGAGGTGTAATCGAGTATGTCATCTATGATTTGAAATGCATTCCCGAAATGACCTGCGTATTTTCTGAGTGCTTCACGATATTGATGTTGATTGGCAAGAATCGCAGCGCCTTCAGTCGCCAATTCAAACAAACGAGATGTTTTGCCGTGAATAATGTCTAAATACGTCGCTTCAGTGGTTTCAGGCTGATGTTGAGATTGCAGTTGAAGTACTTCTCCTTCAGCAATTTCACATGTTCCTGTTGAGAAGTCTTTTAATAACACCATATTGTTCAAATCTACGAGCAAATCGAACGCTCTAGAAATGAGGAAGTCTCCAACGAGGACAGCGGTTTGGTTATTCCATGTTGCATTCGCTGTAGGACGACCACGGCGTAACCCAGACTCATCTACGACATCATCATGTACAAGTGTAGCGGTATGCAGCATTTCAATAATTGCAGCTAACTTTTGGGCATGCTCTAGGTTGGTTTCACCGCAAGCGCGAGCAGCCAATAAACACATAATAGGACGCATGCGTTTACCACCTGCCTCAACCACATGTTTGCTGACTGACATCACCAAAGCAACTTTAGAGCTGATTCCTTCATTAATAAGTTGGTCCATCGCAGCAAAGTCTGTAGCAACAGGTGCGAGAATGTCTTGCTTAAAATCGATGGCCATAACAATGAAGTCCTTATACAAACAGTAGATGTTACTCAGCTAGTGTAACAATTTAAGTGAAAGTTTTGGTCGCTTTACCACATGAATATGCATGATTTTCTTAATGTTGTTCAGTTTCTATTCATGTTTGTGATTTAATCTTCATAATACCAATAAAACTTGATATGTTATTTGATATTCGAAGTAGTTCATTTTGTGAATAAATATAGTTTAATCAATCAGCAAATTGTTATTTTCATGTAAGAAATAGATATTTCGGGTTGAAATTTAACTTTTAGACAAAAGACCTTGTTGTTTATTTCATTATCACTTAAAATCCTTGCCCTTGAATAACCCCCAGTGGCGTTCGTTTTAAGATCGATATATTCCTTTATCGGCACGACGACACGGGCCTGTTGGAGTACATTATGTACGCAGTAATCCAAAGCGGTGGTAAACAACACCGTGTTGTTGAGGGTGAAACCCTTAAAGTTGAATTATTGAAAGCTGAAACTGGTTCTACTATTACGTTTGATGACGTATTAATGTTAGTGAACGGTGATAGCATTCAAATTGGTGCTCCAGTTGTTGCTGGTGCTAAAGTAACTGCTGAAGTAGTTAGCCATGGTCGTCACGACAAAATCCGCATCATCAAAATGCGTCGTCGTAAACACTATCGTAAACAACAAGGTCACCGTCAATGGTTCACTGAGTTGAAAATTACAGCTATTTCAGGCTAATTACGAGGAGTAAATAGACATGGCAACTAAAAAAGCCGGTGGTTCGACACGTAACGGTCGTGACTCAAATCCTAAAATGTTAGGTGTTAAAATGTTCGGTGGTCAAGCTGTGACTGCTGGTAACATCATCGTTCGTCAACGTGGTACAGAGTTCCACGCTGGTGCTAACGTTGGTATGGGTCGTGACCATACTTTATTTGCTACCGCTGATGGCGTGATCAAATTCGAAGTTAAAGGTCAATTTGGCCGTCGTTATGTATCTGTTGAAACTGTATAAGTTTTATCAGGCATAACCAAAAAACCCACTCTTGAGTGGGTTTTTTTATATCTGAAAGAAAGTTTTTGAACTGAAGTGAATCTTCATCATGATGAAGTATTTTCAACAATTTAGCTAAATAACAATACAAAAGTTCTTATTTTCTCAATTATTAGCGATCAAATTTGGTTTAAGATGACTCCATATCAAATGATGATCAATAACAAAAGGTGGGATCATGACTATGCTTCGTAAAACGATTGGTGCAATTACAATGAGTGCTGCAATGATGGCACCAGTCGCAAGCACTCAAGTTTTCGCAGCGCCAGTGGCTGCTTCGGAGCAACAAGCGACCGCAAACTTGGTTCGTCAATTAAACGGAATAAAAAGTTTAACGGCAAATTTTGAACAAACAACGAAAGCAACTAAATCTAGTAAAGCACCACAAAAACAAGGTTTGAGTGCTCAACATATGAATCAGACTTTTACTGGGGTGATGAAAGTTGCTCGTCCAGGTAAGTTCTATTGGGAAACTACAGCACCAGCAAAACAAACAATTGTGACTTCTGGAAAGATGATTTGGATCTATGACCCAGATCTACAGCAGGCAATTCGTCAAAATATGGATGAGCAAGTTGCCAATACACCAGCATTATTATTGTCTGGTAATACCAACCAAATTATGCAGTCATATCGTGTAACACAGCCAAATAAAGCTAAAACTTATTACACGTTATATCCTAAGCAGAAAGATGGTGCCTTTCAGAGTCTGACCATTAGTTTCGGTGCAAATAAAGCGCCAAGCTTAATGATTTTAGAAGATTCATTAGGACAAACTACACACGTTAAATTTAGTAATGTGAAAGTGAATGCAGGTATTCCGGATTCAACATTTAACTTTACACCGCCTAAAGGCACAGACATTATTGACCAATAATATAAAAGCAGCGTTTATCGCTGCTTTTTTTAACTACAAATTTCAACTGAATTCATGTCATCTAGAATTTATAGTCTCTGTGTTAAACACTCATTTTTATTGGAGGCTATATGCTAAAACACATGAATCGGTTTGGAAAATTGAGTGTTATTTGTGCATCAATGATCATGTTAGGCGCTTGTCAGCCTAAATCTGATGCAGAAACTAAAAAAAGCAATGAGACTGCTGTGCAAGCAAAACAATCAGAATCTTGGTATATCGAATCGAAGAACGTCGAATTAAAGCCTAAACAGAAGCAAGTATGCGATGAGGCAGGGTGTACAGAATATTCATTCCAAACGGTTGAAACTAATCATCCGTGGATTAATACGTATTTTAAAAATCGAATTGAAAAAGCAGACCCTATACCATTCCAATCGGCTACTAAGAATACAGAGACAACTACTGTGGATCCGCTGAAGTTGAGTCAGAGTCAGACTGTGGTACGTTATTTAAGTCAACATCAGAATATAGCGAGTTTTGAATATCTGAGCTATGTATATCCTGCTGGTGCAGCACATGGGATGTACCACAAAGAATATGTTCATTTCGATTTAAAAACTAAAAAAAGAATAGCACTACAAGATTTAATTGTGAAAGGTCAAAATAAAAAGCTATTAGAAACACTTTATAGTGCTAATAGTATGTGGCTTACAGATCACAATATTGAACAAGATAAACTCGAATTAAGTGACAATTTCTATTACGGAGTTGATGGTATCGTCTTTGTTTATCCGCTGTATGAACTCGCGTCCTATGCTGAAGGAATGTCCGAACTCACTTTACCTTATGTGAGTGTGAATGGTTTGATACAGTCAGAATATCTTCCAAACCTACCCAAACTCGCTGCTGAGTAGTTGACTCTATTTTAATTTGATTCAATAAGCTTCAGCTGTCAGCGCTTCGACTGTATTTTTTTCAACGAAGCGCTTACACTATAGGCAGTTTTTTTCCCTGAAAAGATTAACCATGATCGACCCGAAATTACTTAGAAATAATATAGAGGCTGTAAATTTAGCCTTAGCTAAACGTGGCGTGCAACTCAACGTAGAAGAATGGGCATCTTTAGAGGCTCGTCGTAAAGAAATTCAGTCTAAGACTGAAGCTTTACAAGCAGAACGTAATTCGGGTGCTAAACAAGTTGGTCAAATCAAAAAAGCAGGTGGTGATGCCTCTGAAATCATGGCTCGTATGAGCGCGATCGGAGATGAAATTAAAGCTGCTGAGCTTGCATTAACAGAACTACAAGCTGAAATTGAAGCAAAATCACTTTCTATTCCAAACCTACCTCATGAGTCGGTGCCAGAGGGCAAAGATGAGAATGACAACGTTGAAATTTTAAAATGGGGTACGCCTCGTGAATTCAACTTTGAAATTAAAGATCACACTGATCTTGGTGAGTGGATGGGTGGACTCGAGTTCGAAACAGCGACTAAGTTAACAGGTACTCGTTTCAGTGTGCTCAAGGGTCCGCTTGCGCGTTTACAACGTGCACTAACGCAGTTCATGTTAGATACACATACATTGAAAAATGGCTATACAGAAGCTTATGTACCGTATTTAGTGAATGCTGATTCATTACGTGGAACTGGTCAGTTGCCTAAATTTGAAGAAGATTTGTTCAAGCTTCAAGGTGACAAAGAATATTACTTGATCCCAACTGCTGAAGTGCCTGTGACCAACTTTGTGCGTGATGAGATTATTGATCCTGAGCGCCTACCATTGAAATATGCTGCTCATACACCTTGTTTCCGTAGTGAAGCTGGTTCTTATGGCCGTGATACACGTGGTTTGATTCGTCAGCACCAATTTGACAAAGTAGAAATGGTTCAAATTGTTAAACCTGAAGACTCTATGCAAGCATTGGAAGAGTTGACAGGGCATGCTGAGGGTATTTTACAGGCGCTTGGATTGCCATATCGTAAAATCATCCTATGCGGTGGTGATATGGGCTTTGGTGCAACGAAGACTTATGACTTAGAAGTTTGGGTACCAAGCCAAAATACCTATCGTGAAATTTCATCGTGTTCAAACATGGGGGATTTCCAGGCTCGTCGTATGAAAGCTCGTTACCGTGCTGATCAAAAGAAAACAGAGTTTGTTCATACTTTGAATGGTTCAGGTTTAGCAGTTGGTCGTACTTTGCTCGCGGTGATGGAAAACTATCAACGTGAAGATGGTTCAATTGAGATTCCTGAAGTCTTACGTCCTTATATGGGTGGACAAAGTTTTATCGATTAATCGATAAAACACAAAAAAGCTAACTCAATTGAGTTAGCTTTTTTTTGAGTGTTTTAATGAACGTGTTTTAATGAATGAGTTGAGCACTGCCTGTTTGCCTTTCAATAATTTTTTTTAAGGTCTCACTCGGTTTTTCCCCAAATGCATCTTTATACTCAAGTGAAAAACGACCTAAATGTGTAACACCCCATTTATAAGCAATTTCAGTAATATTAATTTTATGCGTAGACTGTGAAATTTCATTATAAATACATTTAAGTCGGTAATGGCGTATATAAGCATTTGGACTGCATTTTAAATATTTTTTGAAAATTGTATTCAGCTTTTTTTTGCTTAATCCAGATGCATATTCTAAATCTGAAATTTCAATTTTTTGATGTATATTTTTTTGTATGAATTCTAATAAGCGAGTAAAGAAGTCAGGATAATCTAAAGTATTTTTATAAATTAAATCACTATAGTTATTGGGTTGAGATAATAATAATGACTTCACAATAATATATTCAAAATCTGAGCGCATTTCTTGAAAAAATGAAGTATTGGTAAAATTGTTTGTGAAATTTTTAATACTGTCAATTAAATCCCACCATGCTTTAATTTTCGGGTTGTTTTGATCCATCACATTTTGAAATACCAAAGGTTCGGTAACTGGCTGAGAGATTAAATCTGAAAGTATTTTTTCAACAAAAGTCTTTGAAAAAGAAATGAATGTTTGCACACAGTCTTTGTCAATAATTAGTTCAAATTTATCTTCAGGTGAAACAATGGATGCTTGATCATAACAGGCGTAAAAAGTTTGACCATCTTTTTTAAATAGTGGTCGCCCATTTTTAGGGCGCGTTATACAAAAGTGGTTCATATTTTCATGCGTATGCGTTTTGAAAATTACATCTTTACCATATGTTAAATCCCCAATAATCATACGACCGATTTGCGATCCATTAAAACTAAAATCCAATGGTTCATATTGATTAAAATCGACTAAATCATGTGGGCCAATGATTAAATCAAGACAATGGTTGGCATCATGAATATTCTGCGTATGTGATTGAATCGTAGAAATAGACCTGTGTTGCTGGCTATACATAAATACCTCTATCCTTAGCTTGCTTATCATTACTTATGCAAAAATCAATCCATGATTTTGCTTTTTTTGTTTTATCTCAAATAAATAAATTAATCTAAAATAGCAGAATATAAAAATACTCTTTTGGTGCTAAATTAGATTAATTTGATATGTTATTTAAAAGTGGTAAGCGACACGTAACATAGGGCTACTCGCGGTCGCTCCTGAACCAGCAACACCAGATGCATCATTACCATATTTATTTTTCCAGTATTGATAAGCAATCCCAGCTTTCAATTTTGGTTGATTGGCAGATTTATCTTTAAGTAAAGAATACATTAAAGACATGTCTACAAAGATTTCACTGGCGGTAGGCTCACCAAAAGGATCTTTCCCTTTGGTACTCATCCAAACACCTATGCCTTGATAATTCCAATTCGATTGCATAATAGGAAAATCCCAAAGCACTTGAAGTGCTAAGTAAGGATCATAGGTATATTTTTTACTCAGTACATTAGCATCATTGCTCTCATAATAGCCTAGCAAACTGAGATTAAGATAGCCTGGTGTATTTAATGTAACACTTGGACCAGCAACATACATTTGTCGATTTGAACCATAATCATCATTCTTTGTATTCCAGTCAAAACCTACTGTAAAACCATATGTCTTGAACCAACTAGAATCATTCAGTTTGTGTTGCGTGATACTTGGGATATCTAAGGTATGACGATAAATTGCATATGCCTCTTGAGCTCCTCGTCCAGAAGCTTTGTTTGCATTTGGTTCAGCTGAGGATTGATGCATATTGAGTTGAAAAAAATTGGTGCCATATTTATAGCCGCTTAGGTGTACAAGACTAAAAATATATTTGTCAAAATCACCGTCTTTAAATGGTTCTGAGAAATCTTGACCATAACTGACAGCCAGTGAAGTATCACTCCAATTTGCCGCTTGAACTGCAGTGCCTAATGCAAAGCAGATTGATCCAGTGAATAACCCCTTTAAAATATAATTCACAGCTAAATTCCCTCTTAAAATAAATAAGCCGACAGTGAAACTGTCGGCTTAAGTGGTGGATTAACGAATATTATGCTTTTCCAAAATTGGTAAAACATGATCACGGAAATACGGAAATTCGCGGCTATAATCGAGGAATGAAAGTGTCGTTCCTCTAAAACCAGCTTCATTTAAATCTAAAATACCTTGCGCAACTTGTTCAGGTGTACCGACTAATGGAAAGCCACCATGGCCTACACTCATTGCATCACGTATCGATTGTTGAACCTCTTTTGGGAAACTTTGAGCATGTGCAAACATTAAGCTCATCAGATTGTCAACGGCAACAGTATCAGCATTGTTTAATTGACGATCCCATTCTGCTTTGGCTTCCTCTTGTGTAGGTCTGCAAATGACATGGGAGAAGGTCATCACATTGACTTCTCTGTTTACGTCGCGAGCTGCTTGTTTAAGCTCATCAATTTCAATCTTGCTTCTGCCCAAGTCTGAAGCTGGTGTAAAAAGAAAGTCCGCATTATTAACGGCAAATTCACGTCCATTTTTTGAACCAGCAGCATTGAAGATAGGCGGATGTACAAGTGGTTTTGGTTTTCCATAAGTTCCTTTGGTTTTGAAAAACTTACTTTCAAAATCAAATTTTTCTTCACTGGTCCATACTTTTTTAATCAGGTCATACCAGTCTTGTGCATAACCATAACGAGTTTCGTGATCATCAGGTAAATGTAGACCGAGTGCTTCATATTCAGGTTTATTCCAGCCTGCAACAATGTTGAGTCCAATACGACCTTGACTAATCTCAGATAGCGTTGCAATCTGCTTGGCAACTACAACTGGATGATTGGGGACAGTCTGAATTGTCGCAAAAACTGTAATGTCTTTGGTTAAAGCCAATAATGCGGCCGCCCAAGTCATGGTCTCTAAAATTGTTCCCTGAAAGTCTGTTTCACCGCCATAGCCTGTAAAGCGAGCAATCGGTAACATGAAGTCGATACCAGCTTCATCTAGCATTTTTCCAAGTTCGAGATTCTTTTCCCAGCTCGCACTCCATCGATCTTCAAGAGTTGAAATGGTCATTCCACCTGAGCAGTTAGAAGCAAATGAGCCGAGTAGAAAGCGATTATCATTGAAAAAGTGATGTTGATTCATTTTAAAAAATCCTTAAATTTCGTGAATTCGCTATACACCAGCAAATGCTTGATGAAGATTTGCTTGTTTATATTGCCCGTTATGGAACACCAATGGATTTCCAAGCTGATTACGGCAGGCTTCAATTTGTCCCACAATAATGTAGTGATCCCCAGCTTCATGAAGCTCATACTGACGACAAACAAAAGTGGTTAAGGATTTATTTAGAATGGGGATGCCCATATACTCATCAACGTCATCTAAGCCTTCGAATTTGTCATCAGAAGATTTTGAGAAATGCTTAGACTCTTGATACTGATCTTCACTCAAGATATTGATGGTAAAATATTCTGCCTGTTTGAAATCTTCGAAATGTGTCGCAGATTTTGCGATGTTCCATAAAATTAAAGGTGGATCAAGCGATACAGAAGTAAATGAGTTCGCTGTCATTCCAATTTTTTTATGATTTGAATCTAATGCAGTTACTACTGTAATCCCAGTTGCATACTGACCTAAGAGTTGGCGTAACGAGCGTTGCTCCAACTGTATTACAGGTGTCATTTCATTTAACATGATCATAATCCTTCATCTTAATTCTGATTGTCAGAATGAGTTCCTTTATTCGCCAATCGGTTTATTTTCACTGGATGGCCAAGTTGGCATCAGTTCATTTGAGGGTAAAGTTTCATCTAAAAGTTTCTTGGCAGTTTCAACACCTGCAACAGGTAGTCCAGTTGGATCTAATACGCCAATTTGCACCAGTAAACTTGCCTGATCCCAATAGATATGCTCATGACATAGTTTCGGTCCACGGAACTTAATAATGCCAAGCATTGGAATCTCTACATATTTTCCCGTCGGTTTAATTCCAGGAATTAACCAATCAATTTCCTCATCATGAGTAAAACTCATAATGAATTCATCAACGACTTGAGTTGCGCCTACAGTTCGTGAAATAGGCGTCAGTTTCATATCTTTTGGATTGTTATGAACAAAATGGTATTGATAGAAGCGAGCTAATTGTTTGTAGCCGACGCCACCTGTCAATGTTGGAATGTGATTGACATAAGGCTCTGCCACCATTGTTGCCATCGTGTCTGGAACATTTCGAGTGTCAAATTCAAATCGAACATGCTCTTCCCATAGCGCAGCAAGGTCGTAATTTGGTCCTATTGCTTTGCGTAAAGCTGTAATGGTTCTTTCATGTGCCATGAGTGCACTAGGCTTGTGATAATGCATACTCTGTGGGCGAGCAAAGGCATGATCGACATCTGGATAAATATATGTTTCGACTTTTGAGTTGTTTTGTAGAGCAAGTAGGATTTGATCACGAGTGTTAGAATCACAGAACTGATCTTGTTCAGCAAAATGAAGAACCAGTTTGGATTGAATGTTGACTGCTTCTTCTAGGTTTTGCTCGATTCCTACACCGTAGTAAGAAACAGAACACTTTAAATCTGGAATGCGGCAAGCTGCGAGATATGCCAATTTACCGCCTAGGCAGTATCCGACCAATCCAGTACCTGCATCTTGATCAACTGTTTCAAGGGATTTGAGTGTTTCAATTGTAGATTTGATATCCTCAATACCCAGATCTTGATTAAATTGAGTATATAAGTCATATGCTTTTTGAAAGTCTTCTTCGGTATAACCGAGTTCTACATTAGGTTGAATACGCCAAAATAAATCAGGAACAATAACGGTATAACCTTCTTCAGCCAAAAAGTCTGCCTTTTGACGCATAACTTCATTAACACCGAAAATTTCCTGACATAACACAAGACCAGGACCTTTACCTGCTTCAGGTACTGAAAGATATGCTTTAAACGAACCTGCTGATGAATGTACATCAATATATGAACCAGCCATCTCGATAATCTCCTTTACTGTTGAACTTATCATCGGCATCAGCAGGATTTTTGACTATCCAAATAGAGTTCAAGTTTTATCCGTTTTAGGTCCCTTCATCGATATGCATCTGTTAAAAAAGCTACCACTTGCTTACTTTTAAGCAGCTTGAGTCGTGGAGAAGGTGCTAAAATATAGTAGGCATATGAGGATCGATTCAGTGGATATTTTTCCAATTTCATTAAAATTGCAGCAGCAACCTTGTTTGATTGTCGGTGGAGGGCATATTGCATATCGCAAAGCACTGTTACTGCAAAAATCAGGAGCAGAAATTTCGGTTATTTCACCTGAGATTGAGGCGCAACTTTTAGAGATTGTCGAGAAAAGCTCTGGTCAATACATTCAAGCTCATTTTGAAAATCACGATTTAAAATTAAACGATTACCGTTTAGTGATTGCTGCCACAGATCAGCCTTTAGTGAATCAACAAGTTTTTGAAGAATGTGAAAACTTAAATGTATTGGTGAATAGTGTTGATGATCCACCACATTGCCGATTTATGGTCCCTGCAATTGTTGATCGCTCTCCACTTGTTATTTCAATTGCGAGTAATGGGACATCCCCAGTATTGTCCAGACAGATTAGAACTCAACTTGAGACTGTAATCCCGCATGGAATCGGAACATTAGCTAAAATCTCTGGTGAATGGCGACAACGTGTAAAACAAAAAATTGAAAATCCTGATGAACGCCGTATCTTTTGGGAAGAGCTGTATGCTGGACCTTTCAAAGAGCGTGTATTTAATAATAATCTGGCTGAAGCAGAAAAAATTATTCATCAGTCTTTAATAGAATGGAACAAACCCAAAGGTGAAGTTTATTTAGTTGGGGCAGGTCCAGGTGATCCCGAGCTTCTAACACTCAAAGCTTTAAGGTTGATGCAACAAGCAGATGTTGTGATTTATGACCGTTTAGTTTCTGGTGCTATTATGGAGTTATGCCGCCGGGATGCTGAAAAAATCTATGTGGGTAAAGCAAGGTCAAATCATGCTGTTCCACAAGAAGGTATTAATGCTTTACTCGTGAAATATGCGAATGAAGGCAAACGTGTCTGCCGTTTAAAAGGAGGAGATCCTTTTATTTTTGGGCGAGGTGGTGAGGAAATTCAAGAACTCTATGAGGCAGGAATTTCATTTCAGGTCGTTCCCGGAATTACCGCAGCATCAGGGTGTTCAGCATATGCGGGTATCCCTTTAACTCATCGTGATTACGCACAAAGTGTTCGCTTCTTGACTGGACATTTGAAGGAAGGTTCTCCTGAACTTCCGTGGAATGAACTCGTGTATGAACACCAAACATTGGTACTGTACATGGGGCTTGTTGGATTAGAAAAAATCTGTGAAAAGCTTATTCAACATGGTCAACGAGCAGACATGCCTGTTGCTTTAATTTCTAAAGGTACGACACCAGAACAAAAAGTTGTTGTGGGGACTTTGGCAGATATCGCTTCGAAAGTGTTAGAAAATCAAATTCAGGCGCCAACTTTGACCATTATTGGTGAGGTGGTGAAATTAAGAGAACAGTTGAAATGGCAAGACGAACTGTAAAAGTCTGCTATAAAGTTGAGAAATTATTGTGATTCATGTTGTTTTATACGAACCAGAAATTCCTGCAAATACAGGAAACATTATCCGTTTATGTGCAAATACAGGAGCACAATTACATTTGGTCAAACCGCTAGGTTTTGAGCTGGATGATAAGAAGTTAAAGCGTGCTGGATTAGATTACCATGAATGGGCTCGCATGCAGATTTGGGATAATATCGAAGCTTGTCTGGAAAATCTAGCAAGTCAAGGTGTCGATCAAGATTCGATTTATCCTTTAACGACCAAAGGTACCGAAACACCACATACCTCGAATCTTAATAGACCCGTTGCTTTACTCATGGGGCCTGAAACGCGCGGACTACCTGAACATGTCCGTATGATGTTCCCAAAGCAACATTGGATTCGTTTGCCCATGGCGCCAAATTCTAGAAGCTTAAATTTATCTAATGCTACGGCAGTGATTGTTTATGAAGCATGGCGACAACAAGGATTTAAAGATTTAACTTAAGTCAGTAAGGTCATCGAAAGGTGACCTTTTTTAATGCATAAAAGTTTAGTAAAACTTGGCTCATATGATGAAATATTCATTAAGAATAAAATTAAAATAATGATTTTAAATACGATTTGATTTTATATTTCGGGAATTCAATTTTTTTGAGTAAAAGTCTAAAAAATATACAAAACGGTCAAATTTTTTCATTTGTTAATGAAGTTAATATTTATATAAAACAGAGTGTTAGGTTTGATTTTTGTTGATCTTAAACTAGCTGTCATCCAAATGAGATATTAGAAATTCGACCAATTGGTATATTTGTTGCTTAGTTAAAGTGAATATATGGTTCCGATAAATTTGATAGACGAACTGTGATTTGTACTTAAACGAAATGAATTTATCATTGTACAGCCAATGTCTAAAGATGTTCGACATTGGCTCACATTACCAATGGGGTGGTATGTGATGAAAGAGAATTGGTTTTCCAAATTTACTCCTTTTCAAGGAGATATTGAAAAAACTCCCGTTGCCATGAACGAGTACTTGCCTGCAGGACAAAGTATTGTACTTGGACTTCAACATACATTTGCCATGTTTGGTGCAACAGTGTTGGCACCGCTGCTCATGGGGTTTGATCCTAGTCTAACGATCCTGTTATCTGGTATTGGCACGATATTATTTTTCCTTATCACAGGTGGGAGAGTGCCAAGCTATCTTGGGGGTAGTTTTGCTTTTATTGGTGCTGTGATTGCTGTAACAGGCTATACCGGTTCAGGGTTAAATCCAAATATTGGGATTGCCTTAGGTGCAATAGTGGTATGTGGTATTTTCTATGCCTTGATGGGTTTGCTTGTAATGAAAACGGGTTCTCAATGGATGGAGAATCTTTTACCACCAGTTGTTGCTGGTGCAATCATTATGATAGTTGGATTAAATTTAGCACCTGGGGCGATTAAAGCTGTATCAGGTAATGAGTTTGATACATGGATGGCTTTGTTAACCGCAATGTGTATTGGTGGTGTCGCAGTATTTACAAGAGGAATGTTGAGACGATTATTGCTATTGGTGGGTTTGATAGTTTCGTATCTTGTATATTTTGTTTTAGCTAACATGATGGGAATGGGTAAACCAATCGATTTTAGCTCGGTTTCAAATGCGGCATGGTTTGGTTTACCAACTTTATATCAACCTGAATTTCAAATGAATGAAATTCTGCTGATTCTACCTATCGCATTTATTCTTATTGCTGAAAATCTTGCGCATTTCAAAGTTGTAAGTGAAATGACAGGCAAAAATATTACGCCTTATATGGGTAGAGCATTTTTGGCAGATGGGGTATGTACCTCTATGTCTGGTGCTATAGGAGGAACTGGATTAACTACATATGCAGAGAATATTGGGGTCATGGCGGCAACGCGTATTTACTCTACAGTGGTTTTTGTAATTGCGGGTATTGTCGCCATTATTCTGGGATTATCACCAAAATTTGGAGCACTCATTAGCACATTACCTGTCGCAATTTTGACAGGGACTTCAATGATTGTTTTCGGCTTAATTGTAATCGCTGGTGCGAAAATCTGGATCGAAAATAAAGTCGATTTTACTCAAAACGGCAACATTATTGTGGCATCAGTGACTGTGATTATGGGCGCAGGGAACTATTCGATTATGGTTGGTGGACTTGATCTCGGCGGCATTACAACGGCGACATTTGCTGGAATTATTCTAAATCTGATTTTTAATCGAGCTAAGCAAAAGCAGAATCAAATAGTAGCAGACGTTGTACCAGAAAAAACTTAAGTTTGAGACTTAGCTTTTAAGACAAATTTTAGTCAATCCTAAATTGTCGAAAGTTTCAGCAAGATAATGAAAACGTAAAAGATGTATACCTGATACAAGGGGATAAAAATGGGAATACCAGTAATTGATTTAGCAGGCGTAGATATAAACAAACCAGAAAGTGAGGCGACTAAACGTGCAGTTGCTGAACTGAGAAAAGCTGCGATGCATTCAGGTTTTTTCTATATGAAGAATCATACAGTTCCTTTAGAAATGATGACGCGACAGTTTGCATTAGCAAAAGAATTATTGGCGCTTCCAGAAGACGTTAAGCAAAAATATGATGTACGTAATTTTTTTGGATTCCGTGGTTTTGATAAACTAAATGGTCAGCAATTAGACCCTTACGGCAAGCCAGATTATAAAGAAGGGTTTTATTGTGGTCGTAATTATCCTCAAGATCATCCTTTTGCAATCGCTAAATATCAAAACTATGGTCCAAATCAGTGGCCTGAAGAATTACCTCAATGTGAATTGATTTGTCAGGAGTACATCGATGAAATGTATAAACTGGCAAATTTTCTGATGCAACTTTTGGCATTAACGTTAAATCTGCCATCGAACTATTTTGATGCTTCTAGTAAAGATCCTATGGGAACATTACGTATGTTGCGTTATCCACCTACACCTAGAGATGATGATGAAACATATGGCGTTGGCGCGCATACAGATTGGGGGTCAGTCACCATTTTGGCACAAGATCAAATAGGCGGATTAGAAGTGTGCATGCCTGACGGAGAGTGGGTTGCAGCACCACCAATTGAAGGAACATTTGTAGTTAATCTAGGTGATATGATTCCAAAATGGACCAATGGTCTATATCACTCCAATCCACATCGAGTAAAAAATAGTTTTTCAAATGGTGCTTATCGTTACTCAATTCCATTTTTTTATGAACCAGACTATCACGCTGTGATTGAGCCAGTTCCAGGAACATTGAAAGAAGGTGAATTACCTTTATATGCACCATGTACAGTAGGGGAGCATTTAGAAGAAATGTATAATCGTTCGTATAAAAAAGCGGAAGAGAATGCGGTAGCTTAAATATCGCGATACAAAAAAAGCATTATCAATATAATGCTTTTTTTAATTATTTTAATGATTTATGAGCGATATTGATTGATAAAGTCCTCAGAACTTAGTCCTTTTTTAGCATGATGAATTGATGCTCTTTCCGCATATATTTGTCTGATATAGCGTGCTACTTCGCAGCTATCTGCAAACATATTATATTTCCAACCCAAACCATAGGACCATAAATTAATATTATCCACGGTCATGATTTCAATATTTGTATCCTCATGATCTAAATAATGGTCAATCATCTTGCGAATGACCTCTTTGGTACAGCTTAATTTATATGCATGCCACTCATCATGAGGACACGCATTTTTTGGTGGCTGCCTAAATGGGTATTGAATGCCTCTTCCAGGGCGATTAAGACCGTGACCTTCCCATGGGCTGTATTCTTGGGACCATGTATTTAATGGCCCGTTTGGAACCGCAGGACGTATTTGCCCCCAATGCACCAAATTTTGATTTAACCAATCATCTGCAAAACTATCGCAGTTGAAAGGATCAAGTTTTCTAATCGCTTCTTGGTCATGTTGAAATGAGATATAAGATTCGATTGGATTTTCGATTTTGAAAATACAGTGGCTATAGTCCATCGCCATTTTAAATGGAATACCTTGATGATTGACTAAAGCTGCAACTCTTTCTACCCGGCGATAATCTTCAGACCAATTATCTACGTGATTTTCGAAGGTAATGGTTATACCCTTATTTAGGGCATACTCATAAAAATATAAATAGGCATCAGCAACTTGTTGATCATTAAGATAGTTGAATTTACTGTCTTTTGCTGCAAGCATAATGTTGTGGTATTTGGCGCCTACGGCACATGTAAGCTCGATATTTTCTTTGAATATTTTTTCATGTTCTCCCCAAATATAGCATCCGTAACCTGAATAAACTGAGATATTGTATTTTTGACTCCCTTTAATGTAATCATCAATCATTTCACGATGAGTCGGAATGTGATCGATAAAATCCCACACGCTCGATTCTGCAAGTAGGTCGAATTTTTCCATTATTGATGGTTCTTCAAGAGATACTGGATGCTCAAATGATGAGGCTTGTATGCCTAGTCCAGCACAGCCTAATGGAAACATTTTTTTCATAAATTCAATACCAAAAATATATAATTAAATCAGTGAATTGATAATGCAAAAAAAATGCCTTAATCCTTTAATATTTCAATCTATTACATTATTAAAATGGCTTTTTTAAAATATCAGTTGTCTAATACGAGCATAAATTTATCGAAATAAATTAGATACGGGGATGTATGATTAAAAACATTAAAAAATACAGCTATGGAATTATAGTAATCATCTGTGCAGGAATGACGACCTCTAAAGTAATGTCACAAAATGAAAATAAAGAACAAGCGGATTTAAATAATATTAATCCATTGACTCAACAAGAAATCGATCAAGCATTAGCTCAGATGAAAGTAAAAATGTTCAAAAATTTGGAAAATTGGAGTACGGCGTTAAAACGAAATGATTTCGAGCGGACAGGAAAAAATTTGGTGTTAAAAAGTAAGAAACAGCTTGAATTATGTCATATATATCAAGCTTCTGTAGATGAAACATATTCTTTAGCGCAAAAAAATCGCCATCGTATGTCTATAGATGAACAGAAAATTGTGGATGATCGAAACAGGTTTATTGAGTATTTGGGATTCAAAGATAATCAAATTGATACTAAATTAGGTTTTAGTTGTCGATTAATTTAAAAAAAAGCACGGATGAAAAATCCGTGCTTTTTAAACTCTAGAAACGGTAACCAATTTTAAAGCTATATCCAATAGCTGTATTGTCTTTAAAATCTGCATCATAGCGATCGGTTCCGAACCAACTAGCAGATTGAGCTTTTGCATCACCTAACCAAAAATATCGTGCACCCGCTTGAATGAATGTATTTTTATTAAAGCTGTACTGACCACCTAATCCTGCACTCCAAAAACCTTCAGATGGACCTAAGGTAGAAACATATTCACCTGCACCAGAGTCCCATCCTCCGATAATGGTCAATGCGAGTTTTTCATTTAATTTTCTTGCGATACCGAATGTTGCAGATATTTGATCTTTTTCATAAGCGATTAAGTCGAAACCACGAGGTCCTTTACCTTGTCCCTCAGTAATCGAAGAAGTTAAAACTCCAAATTTGTATGGACGGATTTTGAACTCAGACCAATCTACCCAACGTAAATTGATATAAGCTAATGTATCAGCCATGATACCTGATTGGAAATCAAGGTTAACTGATTGTGGAGTTGATGCTGAGGTTTTACCTTCTGCATATTGGTAGTCGGTACCAAGTGCCCCAATTTTATCTACAATATGCCACCCTGGATGTACAATAGGTAATGTATCTGTAATCACTTCAGGCATACTTTCTTCAGCTTGAACTGAATAAGAAATTTTTGATCTGTAGGTTAATGAAGCTCTTAATGCTATTTCAGGAATTTGAAATGCAGCACCCGCTAGCCAACCAAAAGCACCTTCTTCAGGCATACTTGCTTTATAGCCTTGATAATCTTTTCTTGTATCACGACCAAGAAGATCTCTTGAACCTGTACCTTTTTCCTTAAAAGTACTACACAGTGCTACACCACTAGTCTGTGAATTACATAAATAACCACCTAATAGACTGTAAGCAGTTCCTTGTAAACTAAGATCACCTTTTACTGTTTGATAAACTGGGCCTGCATAAAAATTAAGGTGTTCATTAGGTTGGAAGCCTACGACTAGAGATAAACTATTTGTCGATACTTCAGCCTCTGTACTGCCATACTCACTGTGAAATGCACCATATTTTGTCGCAGATTCAAGGTCACCTAATGGCAATCGTCCTGAGCTGTTGACTCTGGAATGTTTTTTATCAGAATTTGAATAAGAGGCTTTTGCTCCGAAAGGTTGGTCATAAATTAAACCTAATGAAATATTGTCAGTCACTTGAAATTTTAAATTAATATTTGCAAATCCGAACGTGTCTGCAATATCACTTAAATTTGAGCCCGCAATTTCCCCACCTGCATTAATATCATCTGCTGTAGGCATATTCCAACCATTCGGGTCTCTTAATCCTGCAGATGCAGGACCCGAAGGTTCAGTTCTCATTGTTCCTGAAAGATCAGCATCCAAAATTGAGTAACTAAAATCTACATAGTTTCCTGGCTGTAAAAAGCCATTCATCGATTGGCCTGAACGATCCATAGCTGCAGCATAAGCGCCCGCGGTTGGAAACATTGCGACCAAAATCGCCCCAGTAAGTGTATTCAAACGCATTATTACATTCCCTGTGTAATGAATATTATTAGAGCTTTTACTCAAATATTTTGCTCTTTATACACATCGTGTAATTTTTGGTCAATGAGTATCCTGACAAATATGTAATTTTTTGCCAATCATTTTTTATTTAATTTCATGTATTTGCGTTTAAATGTGTTATTTGTCTCATTATTTTGAAATAAAGCTGCATATTATGATGTAGAGTTTATTTTTTAAATAATAAATTTTGATTGATGTTTGATCATTTTGGTCAATTTCCATGATAAAAAAAGGCGCCTAAGCGCCTTTTCTAAAAAATCAATTTTTAACGATCATTAAACTCATCATGTTGTGGAGCAGGGTATTTAAAGCCTTTGGTTTTATAACCTAAATACAAAATACCACCAATCGCCCAAATCAAACCATATTTAAGCGATGCTTGATCGACCTCTAACCACAATGCAAATACTGCAATAAAGCCGAGTAATGGTACGATAACGAAATTAATAATTTCTTTCGCTGTTTTAGTACGACCATCGCGTAACGCATAGCGTGAGATAACAGATAAGTTCACAAAGCTAAATGCTGTTAACGCACCGAAGCTAATTAATGAAATGACAAAGTCTAAATCCATAAAACCAGCGGTTAATGCGACTGCACCTACAATCATGATGTTATATGATGGAGTGAAGTTTTTAGGGCTGATGTGACCAAAAATTTTCTTATTGATGACACCATCGCGTCCCATAACATACATAAGGCGTGATACACCTGCATGTGCAGAAATACCTGATGCCATAACAGTAATGATGGCAAATGCAAGCACATAAGACTGGAACAAAGATCCACCAACCAACAACAAAATTTCAGGTTGAGTTTCTGCAATATTCTGGAAGTATGATCCCGGATTATTAGGGAAATAGATCTGCATGAAGTAAGTGCTGACGATAAAGATAATCCCTGCAATTAAAGCAGTTAAGAAAATTGCTTTTGGTAGCGTTTTCTCAGTATCTTTAGTTTCTTCAGCGAGAGAACTGAGTGAGTCAAATCCTGTAAATGAGAAGCAGAGTAATGTTGCACCTGTGATCAAGGCACCCACTGAAGTTAACTCATTCCAAAATGGTTCTAAACTCCAAAGTTGGTAGCGTTGTTCAGCAGAGATTGGACCATCCGCGTTATATCCCATTTGGAGCTTGGTATAGACCATCCATGTAAATACAGCGATCACAATTAATTGTACGAATACAATTAAGCTGTTGAAATTTGCAACAAATCGCGCACCACGAAGGTTAATACCTGTCATAAATGCTGTTAACACAATGACCCAGACCCAATGATTGACATCAGGGAATAAAGCCTCAAGATAAATCACCGCAAGGATGATGTTGACCATGGGGGAGAGCAGGTAATCTAACCATGATGACCAGCCAACCATAAAACCAACGTTAGGGTGGATAGATTTTTGAGCATAGGTATACGCTGAACCTGAAGATGGATATCTACGGATCATATGACCATAACTCAATGAAGTCAGTAGGATTGCAACAAGTGCAAAAATATATGATGTAGGAACGTGGAAATTACTTTCTTCTGATACCAAACCGAAAGTATCAAACAACGTCATTGGCTGAATATAAGCTAAACCGATAATAATGATATGCCAGAGTCCTAGCGTTTTTTGCAGTTTAGCTGCCGATTGAGTCCCAGTTATATTAGTCAACGGCTTTATCCTCTTAATCGTTGATCAAGGATCAGTCAAATCAATTAAGGATCGTTTGAGACGAACGATCCCCCCTAATGTTTTTTCAAAAGTGCGCCAATCTAAACCATATTGGTGCAGTTTGTCAGTAGTTTGTGTGAGTTTTTTAGCAGGATTTATGCCAAAAGTATTGAACTCATGAGTTAAAACAACTAACAAATGAAAAGCCTGATGTCTAAAAAAACATCAGGCTAGTTTTAAGCGTATCTTTACTTATTTTGAGAAATTTACCAAGCTTTTTCTAAGATAGATTTCAAATCTTTTAATGTTGCTTCTTTAGGGTTGAAAATGATTGATCCGTCATTTAACGCTTTTTCGGCAACTTCATCTAATTGAGATTGCGTAACTTTGCCTGTCTCACGTAATGTACGTGGCAGTTTAGTTAAATCATAAATGCGATCACGCATTGTGTTGATAATCGCAATAGCTTTATCTGCACGTTGATTTGCTGGTGTCTGTGCATAGATATCAGTACCTGCAAGCGGTAATAACAGATCAGCAATCTTATCGCCATTCACATCCTTGTTGTAATCGAGCACATAAGGGAGGAATAAGTTCATGCACAAACCATGTGGTAAGTGAGCAACTGCACCTAGAGCGTGTCCAAGAGAGTGAACAATACCGACCATTGCATTTGAGAATGCAATTCCAGCCATGGTTGATGCTTGAGCAAGTTCTAAACGGGCATCAGCATCTTTTGGATTTTCCAAAACTTTAAACAAGTTTTCACTAATTTTTTTAATTGCAGCAGTAGCGTAAGCATCACTGATAGGATTCGCTGCCAAACACGTATAGGCCTCAACTGCATGTGTCATTGCATCCATTCCTGTCATTGCTGTGAGGTGTGGAGGTAATGTTAAAGTCATACGTGGATCTAAAATTGCAGCACTAGGCATTAAATATTTTGAAGCAAATGCCATTTTTTGATTATTCGCTGTATCTGAAACCACAGCAACCATCGTGACTTCAGAACCTGTACCTGATGTTGTTGGGATAACAAAAAAAGGCTTTAATGGGCGAGGTAGGTTGTGAGCTCCTGAATATTTCAGCAGATCATCACCTCCTTCGGAGACGAGAATATTGGCAGCTTTAGCTGTGTCGATGACTGAACCACCACCAATTGCAATGATGGCATCGCATTGATTGTTACGATACATCTCAGTCACGGCTTTTACTGTTTCTAAACTTGAGTCCGGTGGAACTTCATCAAAAATTGAGCCAATTTTTACTTCTGTCGCTGCAAAAGCAGCTTCCACTGGTTCAAGTAGACCATTGGCACGTACGCCTTTGTCTGTGATGATGAGTGGTTTTTTTGAACCCATTGAATCTAGCTCAAATGGAATGTGTTCAAGCGCAGCATTACCAGCAATCACTTTAACTGGACAGAAAAATTCATAATATGGTTTAGCCATGCTTAAGCACTCCCTTTAATATATGACTGAGCAACTTTGAGATAAATATTTGCTGCACCTGTCAATTTTTCTTTTAATGACAGATTGACCGGATATTCTTTGACTGCAAGTTCAGCGACTAATTTTGGAAGAATAAGGGCTTCCATTTTATTCAGACAACGCACTAAACGTATTGCATGACCTAAATCGCCATCAGCAATCATACGGTCATTTGCAAATGCTTGTGCAGTACTTTCTTGGAAAGAAAATACCAAAAAAGCATGATGCATATGTTTAAAGGTAATCGTTAAATCTGGTTTTTTTGATGCATGGTCGATTAAGACAAGTTGATGTTGTGGATTCACTTGTGCAATAAATGCTGCATCACTGTTGAAAACGTCCATTGAAATCGTGAAGCCGACAGGAAATTTAGCAATTTCCTGTTTTATTTCTTCATCGACTTGACTTGCCATCGCTAAGCCTCTGCCAATCACGTCAAGCATGAGTTTGACATAAGCTTGTTCTAGCGCGGGCTTTACAGAGTTAATAGAAATCACTCACTTGTCCCTTATCACATAGTTTTATAATTTAGAGTAAATACTCTAAAATTATATAATGACAAAGTAAAGGAGTTTTAATGATCTTTCACGATAATTTGACTGAACAGGTCACTTTTTTCTAGATAGGCAATGAGGTCTTGAACTAGCGTATCAAAACTTGGGTAGGGATTTATTAAGTCAGAGATTCTGACCATTTCAAGACCTGCATAACCACAAGGATTAATGGTTTGGAAGCCTTCCAAATCACAATCTATATTAAGTGAGAGTCCATGATAGCTGCGACCTTTTCTGATTTTAAAGCCGAGAGATCCAATTTTTCTACCATCAACATAAACACCAGGTGCATCTGGTTTAGCATAGGCTTCGATATCGTATTTTTTTAATAAATCGATCATGACATTTTCTGCATAGCTGACCAAAGTACGGACATTCCAGCCTAATCGATTTAAATCAAACATAAAATATGCAACCAATTGACCTGGACCATGCCAAGTGACTTGTCCACCACGATCAGTTTGAACAACTGGGATATGGCTAGGCACTAATATATGTTCTGGTTTGCCAGCTTGTCCTTGGGTAAGCACAGAATTGTGCCGCAAAATCCAAAATTCATCTGCTGTTTGTTCGTCACGCTGTTCTGTCATCAGCTTCATTTCTTGGAAGCGATCTTCATAAGAAGTGGTTTGGGTATAGTGACGAATAATCAATTGAGGTTTGGTTTTGACATCCACGGAGGTTGAGGCTCACATTCAAAAATAAGTTTTATTATAGACAATATTGTTGAATTAAGTGTGACCTAGGCACATACTTGATGAATAATTAACAAACATAAAAAAAACACGCATGAAGCGTGTTTTTTTATTAAAGTGCAGTTTTAATTAAAGGGCAAGCAGCCAAGTCTGCATAAACTTGATGTACTTGCTCAAGCTCTTCAAAACGAAGTTGCGCAGTAATTGAATGATACTTGCCTGTACGCGATGGTGTAATTGTCATTGCATTACCATCAAAATCAGGGAAGTGTTTAACAAAAATGTCATTCACTGCTTTGCGTAAATCCTCACCTGCAAGACCAATCAATTTAATTGGATAGTCCATCGGAAACATCCAAAGATGCTCTTGTAATTCGCGTGATGGAGTGCGATCGATCATGTCAGTCATAGGACACCTCATTAGTAAAAATACCTGCTATGAGCAGGTATTTAGAATTATTTGCTACACGCTTTATATTATGGGGGAGTGTCCCCCATATTCAAGCCTGTATTATCCTATGGATAGATTAGTCATTCTCAAGGAACGAACGTAAATGTTCAGAACGCGACGGATGACGTAATTTGCGTAACGCTTTTGCTTCAATCTGACGAATACGTTCGCGTGTTACATCAAACTGTTTACCAACTTCTTCCAAAGTGTGGTCTGTCGGCATATCAATACCAAAACGCATCTTCAAGACTTTAGCTTCACGTTCAGTCAGGTTTTCAAGTACCTCACGTGTTGCTTCTTTCAAGCCTTCAGAAGTGGCAGCATCAACTGGTGAAGTGATGTTACCATCTTCAATGAAGTCACCAAGATGAGAGTCTTCATCATCACCGATCGGTGTTTCCATTGAAATCGGTTCTTTAGCGATCTTAAGCACTTTACGAACTTTGACTTCGTCCATTTCAAGGCGTTCACCTAACTCTTCAGGTGTAGGTTCACGTCCCATTTCTTGAAGCAATTGACGAGATACGCGGTTGATCTTGTTAATGGTTTCAATCATATGGACAGGGATACGAATTGTACGTGCTTGGTCAGCAATTGAACGTGTAATCGCCTGACGAATCCACCAAGTTGCATAAGTCGAGAACTTATAACCACGACGGTATTCAAACTTATCTACGGCTTTCATCAAGCCAATGTTACCTTCCTGAATCAGATCGAGGAACTGTAAACCACGGTTGGTATATTTTTTTGCGATGGAGATGACCAAACGTAAGTTCGCCTCAACCATTTCTTTTTTAGCACGACGTGCTTTTGCTTCACCAATCGCCATACGTTTAGAAATATCTTTAATTTCGCGTACAGTAAGGTCGAGATCTTTTTCGATATCAGCGATTTTTTGTTGGAAAGCAAGAACGTCAGGGCGTACTTTCTCTAAGTATGGTTTTTGGTCAGCAGTGGCTTTAGCAATTTGCTCATCTAACCAAGCTGGGTTTGATTCTTGACCAGGGAACGTTGTACGGAATTGAGTACGATCCATACGACCACGACGAACTGCGTAGCGCATTACTTCACGTTCTGCTGTACGAATTTGTTCATGCGTGCCACGAATCATTTCAGAAATGATGTCAAACAAACGTGGTGTGAACTTAAACATCATAAAGACGGTTGCGAGCGACTCAAGAGCTGCTTTACCTTCTTTACTGTTACGACCATGTTTTGCGATCGCATCTTTAGTTGCATTCCACGCAGCTTCTAACTCTGCAAAACGCACTTTTGCGATTTCAGGGTCTGGACCTGAATCACCCTCAGAATCATCATCACTTTCAGACTCTTCTTCATCATCGTCATCAAGTTTTACATCTTTAGTTGGTTTAGTCTCTGTTTCTTCTTCAAGATCAGCATCAACTTCTTCTAAAACTTCTGGAATTTCTTCATCAGACTCTGGATCTAAATAGCCTGAAAGGATATCGGCTAAACGACGCTCGCCAGTTTCGTAATCTTTATATTCTTGTAATACAACTTCAACCGCATTTGGCCAATAAGCAATTGAGTTTAAAATGTCACGAATACCTTCTTCGATACGTTTTGCAATCTGAATTTCGCCTTCACGAGTCAACAGTTCAACTGTTCCCATTTCTCGCATATACATACGAACAGGGTCAGTTGTACGACCAGGCTCATTTTCTACAGATGCTAAAACTGCAGCTGCTTCTTCTTCAGCAACTTCGTCAGTCGTTTCTGCGCTACTACCATCAAACATTGCATCGTCAGATTCTGGCGCACGTTCGTGTACAGGAATACCGACGTCTTGAAGCATCTGAATGATATCTTCAATCTGTTCGCTTTCAGTGATCGAGTCTGGGAGATGATCGTTAACCTCAGCGTAGGTTAAGTAACCTTGTTCTTTGCCTCGGCTAATCAGAGCCGCTACTTGTGAAGTAGGGGAATGCATATCGCTCATCTTTGCTCTCTTCTCGTTGAATCTGTGGCGGGGAAAAACCGTGCATTCTAGCACAATTAACTTATCTTTAGTATCGTATTAACTCAGTATAATTGGTTTTGAAAACCAATGAATTAAGTTGTTTAAGTCAATATTGGGTCAAAATTGTTCATTTCAAGCACATCATGCTTTTTATTTTAAACCAGCAATAAGGATTTGATCCTTGATTAAATAATGACATATTTTTTTGTCCAAAAAAAACTAAAATTTGTATAAATATCAGCGAAAAATAAAATAAAACTTGACAAGTATTCTGAACAAAGATAAATAGCGCCTAGCCCCATTCATTTTTTCACATATGAGGTAGTTTTAGTGTCTTCTACAGATTTTGAACTAGATGATAACTACGGTGATGATGATGTTAGTTTTGATGAAACTACGAGCAAAATTAGCGCCAAAGAATCATTAGAAAAGCGTCGCTTGATTGATGACTTACTTGCACAGCGTCGTTTAGATCGTGAATTGAAAGATCTTGAATATGATTTTGACGATGATGATTTCGACGATGATGAAGACTAAATTAGATTGGGTATCCTGATCTAAAATGTTATTCTACGGAATTAAGATACAACCTTTGGAAATACAATGAGTGCATTAGATTTAGACTTGTTAAGTGACTACTTAGATGGCGACCAAAATGAGCATGGTCTAGATTTTGCTGCAACTCATGGTTTTTTGTGTGCGACAGCTGTAGGTCCTCAATTTGATCGTTGGTTGGATGAGTTATTTGACAATAATCAAAAGAAAGTGCCTACAGAGATCGTAGCTCAAATTAAACTTTGGTTAGAAGATTTACGTCAAAAACTTGCCAATGAAGAAGGTATCGAATTTCCTTTTGAAATTGAAGAAGCAGATGTAGAGTCAAGCCTTGGGGATTGGAGTGTAGGCTTTGTCGATGCAATGTTCTTAAATGAAGATGCATGGTTCACACCTGAGTTTGAAGAGCAATTGGTTGATCTCACTCTGCCAATTATGGTGTTTAGTGGAGTTGACGAAGAAGATCCTCAAATGGAGTCTTTCCGCCGTAACGGTCAATTAATGGATGAGCTTGCAGAAGAAATTCCAGATAACTTGAATGAATTGTATTTGATGTATCATACGCCGAACTAATTAAAAAGCACCGTAAGGTGCTTTTTTATTTTGAGTTCTTTCTTTTTTGTCTACGGTACACAATCCAAATGATTATGCTGATCACAATAGCAATAATTAGATAGCTTACTTGGCTAAATATTTTGTGCATCATTTCAGTATTATTTCCAAAATAATAACCCACATATGCTAAAAAGGTGGTCCATATAACCGTGCCTAAACCACTATAAAACATAAACTTTGCAAAAGGCATTTTGCTCATGCCTGCAGGTATGCTAATCAGAGATCGTACTGCTGGAACCATACGTCCAAAAAAAACGATTCGATGTCCATATCTTTCAAACCATTCTAATGATTTATCAACATCAGCTACTTTAATAAATAAATACTTGCCATATTTCTCAACGAACGCATAGAGCTTTTGATCAGAGATCTTACGTCCTAACCAATACAGCGTAGCGGCAGCTAAGAGCGAACCTATACTTCCTGAAAAAATGACACCGATCAAAAGTAATTGACCCTGAGAAGCGGTATAGCCAGCTGAAGGCATAATAATCTCTGAGGGTATAGGTGGAAACACATTATCGAGAAACATCAATAGAGCAATGCCGAAATAGCCCAATTGCTCCATCACTGAAATGATCCAATCTTTCATAAGTAATTTGTATTTTAAAGTTAAACCTATACTAGATGTTTTTAAGAAAAAATACAGTGAAATTAAGTTAATGCATTAGTTTAGGATGTTGAATTTGTATAAGTGTATGAACATAGACTTCTCGTAGGATATAGCTAACGAGAAGGGGAGCTATGCTGATGATGAAGATAAGACTCATTGAATCTCTCATCTGAAAACCGATTGCCAAAGCAATAATTGCGCCGATACAAGCACCTAATGTTACGATAAAATAATGGGATTGGTTACGTATATGCAATTTAACATCAGAATTATGTGAGTCGATATATATAAATTTTAAATGTGTCGGTACAGCCGATACACGATCTAAATGATTATGGTGAGCAAAATTTCGTTGAACAGGAAGATATTTGAATGGCATTCGATTCATGACTTTCATCCTTGAGCTAAATTTATTTCCTTCGTATTAAATTTATCTGAATGACTTCATGGTTTTGTGTCGTTATAAAATAACTTTGTAATGGTGATATATCAGAATTGAAATTTTGTTTGTTCAATGTAAAAAGCGTCATCTACACTGTAATGTAGACAACGCTTTTGTAAGTTAAATAAAATATTTTTTATTTAGAGGCGTTTACGTTTTGCAGCAATAATCTGAGACTGGCGCATACGGAAACCTTCTTTCTGCTTTTCTGTTGTTTTATCGATACAATAAACACATGATACGCCATGTTCGTAGCTTGGTAATGCTACTTCTTCAGGGGTTAATGGCCAACCACAAGCATGGCACTTCACATTTTGACCTTCTTCCACTCCGTGTGTAACCGCAGTACGACCATCAAAAACAAAGCATTCACCTTCCCATAAACTTTCTTCAGGAGGGGTTTCTTCTAAATATTTAAGAATACCACCTTTGAGGTGATATACCTCTTTAAAGCCTTCTTGAAGAAGAAGTGAAGTTGATTTTTCACAACGAATCCCGCCTGTACAAAACATGGCAATCTTTTTATCTTTATGCTGTTCAAGATTGTTTTTTACATATTCAGGGAATTCGCGGAACGTTTCAGTTTTCGGATCAATTGCCCCTTTGAATGTGCCTGCTTTGTATTCGTAATCATTTCTTGTATCGACTAAGATCACGTCATCACGTGCAATGAGTTCGTTCCATTCTTTAGGGTCTAGATAGTGACCAACCAAGTCGCGTGGTTTCACTGGAACACCTAAAGTCACGATTTCTTTTTTATGTTTGATTTTCATTTTACGGAATGGTTTTTCGTCACTGTGTGACTCTTTATATTCCATGTCATTAAATCCTTCATTTAAAAGGAATTGATGAATGACGTCAATTGCATGACGGTCACCTGCAACTGTTCCGTTAATCCCTTCATGGGCAACAATAAGAGTACCGCATAGGTTGATGGTTTTTACCAACTCAAGTAATTTTTGTTGAAGTGCTAGAGAATCTTCAACTTCTTTAAATTGATAAAGTGCCGCAACAACCCAACCAGTGGTCGCTTGCTGTTCTACAGGTGCAAGCTGTTCTACAGTAGCGTTCATGGAGTACTCCAAATGTATTAATATAGGGATAAAATCAGGCGCGTATTCTAACGCGATTTTTGAAAATATGCGAGAAAGCCATAGAAAATTTATGGTTTTATATGAGGAAAATATTTTGAATACAGCGCGTCGAATCCCTTCATTAACACCATGTGCGGGACGTTGTTCAACAGTGTTTGGTGATGCGGTATGTCGTGGTTGTCGACGTTTTAATCATGAAGTGATTCAATGGAATACTTATAATGAAGAACAACGACTGAGTATTTGGAAGCGTTTAGATCAACAACTGGATCAAATTTTGGTTCCAATGCTTCCTCATGCTGAACTTTCTGAGGTGGAAAAATTCATTGAATCAAAAAGAATTCGAGTTTTAGAGAATGCTTCGAAAGGTCGAAAATTGTATCACGCGCTTAAAATTTGCGAAAAAAACAAGCATTTAGCAGAGCAAAGTGGTTTAGGTATTTCAGCTCCACATGTTAAACCGATCTGGACTGAGTTTGAACGTCGGGTTCTAGCTTTGGCGAATGCCAGTTATGAATTAGCTTGGTTAAGAGCAGATGGGATTAGCCAAAGCTTGCAGTTGGTGGATGAAGAGTAATTCTATGATAATTTGTTATAAAAAAACTCGCTCAAGTAAGCGAGTTTTTAGTCAATCATTAAGCAACTTGGACAGGAATACAATTTGCTGTGTGATTCACAGTGTTATCTGGATTTGCATAAACCAAACGTGGTTTATGTGCATCAGCTTCTGCAACAGTAAAATCACCGAAAGTCGCGATAATAATAATGTCACCTAAATCTGCTTGGTGAGCAGCACCACCATTTACAGAAATAATGCCTGAGTTTTCTTCACCACGGATTGCGTAAGTTGTAAAACGCTTGCCATTAGTTACATTCCAAATATGAATTTCTTCATATTCACGAATACCAGCTAAATCTAGTAATACACCATCAATTGCACATGAACCTTCATAATGAAGTTCAGCTTGTGTTACAACTGCACGGTGGATTTTAGCTTTTAATAAACGAGATAGCATGGGAAGCGTCTCCTGAGTTGTTCTAAGATTGTTTTATTATCTAGAAACAACAGTTTTTTAATTTGGGTGAAGCATTTGAAAGCGCATTTTGCCCTCAAATTTTCATCGTGGCAAGAAAAATTGTTGAACAAAAATTAAATTTATCAACTACGGTTTGTAGGCATTTATTTGATTCATTGCCTGCTGAATTTCACCATTCACTAATAATTTTGTACGACTTAGTGCATGATGAATTGCATCATCAATGAGCGTTTGTTCACTTGAGGGTGCTTTACCTAGAACATGACCTGATACACGGTCTTTTGATCCAGGGTGTCCAATTCCAATACGTAAACGATGGAAGTTGGGACCTGTATGAGGAACAATGTCACGTAAACCGTTATGACCACCATGACCACCACCCGTTTTAAGGCGAATAATGCCTGGGTCCATATCAAGTTCATCGTGAGCAATAAGCATTGCTTCTGGAGAGATTTGGTAGAATTTTGCGAAGGGTACAACACTTTGACCAGAACGGTTCATAAAGGTTGAAGGTAATAAAAGTCGAACGTCTTGTCCTTCCACATTACCACGACCACTTAATCCATTAAATTTAGGGTCATTTTTAAGTGTTATGCCATATTGTTCTGCAAGACGTTCTACATACCAGAAGCCTGCATTATGGCGGGTTTGAGCATACTCTTTACCAGGGTTGCCCAAACCAACAATCAGTGAAATATGAGACACTAATTTACACCATCAACACTTATGCGCGTTTGAAGTCAGCGTGCATTGGAGTGTTTTTAGCTGGGTGACGTTGTAAAGCTTGGATTTTAACGCTTTCAACTTTACCATCAACATCAATTTCGATTACTTCTTCAAAGAAAGCGTTGTCTTCTAAGAATTTAACAAGCTGACGAAGCTCAAGTGTAATTGCTACAGGTGCAGCATCACCACCATAGATGATAGCAGGAACTTTAGATTGAAGACGAAGGCGGCGGCTCGCACCTTTCCCTTGTACTGCTTCTTCACGTGCTACTGCATTTAATACGAAGTTTGCCATGAGAGACATCCTATTTAAGTTAAGTGAACTAGATCTGCGACCGATCTAGTGATAGAAAGCCCTACCAAAAGGCAGGGCTTTAAAATTTTAGCGCTCTATTATAGATAAGAATCAAACATTGCGCTAATAGATTCTTCGTTGTTAATACGACGAATTGTTTCAGCAACCATACTCGCAACTGAAACTTGGCGAATCTTACCAAGAGCTAAAGCTTCTTCTGAAAGCGGAATTGTATCTGTCACAACAAGTTCGTCGATAACAGAGTTTTTCAAATTCTCGATCGCTTTACCAGATAAAACAGGGTGAGTAGCATATGCTACGACACGACGCGCACCAAAAGTCTTCAATGCATCAGCGGCTTTACATAAAGTACCAGCTGTATCAACCATGTCATCAACGATCACGCAGTCGCGATCTTTAACATCACCAATCAAATGCATCACTTGTGATTCATTTGCTTTTTGACGACGTTTGTCGATGATAGCTAAATCGATATCGCCCATTTGTTTCGCAACAGCACGAGCACGAACAACACCACCAACGTCTGGCGAAACAACCATAAGGTTGTCATGAGACTGTTGACGTAAGTCAGCTAAAAGCGCTGGCGTACCGTAAATGTTGTCTACAGGGATGTCGAAGAAACCTTGAATTTGGTCAGCATGAAGATCGATCATCACAACACGGTCAATACCTACAGTTGTTAGCATATCTGCTACTACTTTTGCGGTAATTGGAACACGTGAAGAACGAGGACGACGGTCTTGGCGAGCATAACCGAAATAAGGAATCACAGCAGTGATACGACCAGCACTTGCACGACGCAATGCATCTGCCATCACTAAGATTTCCATAAGGTTATCATTAGTTGGAGCACAAGTAGGCTGAACGATGAATACGTCTTTACCACGGACATTCTCAGTGATTTCGACAGCGATTTCACCATCAGAGAATTGACCTACAGATGCAGCACCTAGAGGGATATGCAAGTGGCTAACGACTTTTTGGGCGAATTGTGGATGCGCAGTTCCACTAAAAACGACAAGATTGGGCATGAAGCACCCTTGGCGGTTGAAATGTATAGAATGAGATGGCAGGGGCGGCTGGATTCGAACCAACGGATGGCGAGATCAAAACCCGCTGCCTTACCACTTGGCGACGCCCCTAATGCGGCAGAACTTTAATGGTTTTATATGGGTTTGTCAAGGTTGTTTGACTCAACTCATGATACCAATGTTCTGTCTTTTTGAACTAAATTGGCAGGGGCGGCTGGATTCGAACCAACGGATGGCGAGATCAAAACCCGCTGCCTTACCACTTGGCGACGCCCCTATCATTTAAACGATGATTTGATTCAATGGTGATTGTTCTAAACTATTCACTAAGTAAGCTTTACAAGGTGAATGAGCAAGAATGTCATCAATGTTCATTTCAGTCGTTACTTCAGTAAAAACACAAGCACCTGTACCTGTAAGTTTTGCAACACCGAACTGATCTAAATATTGCATTGCTTCATCGACTTCAGCATATAGACTTCTTGCCAGAGGTTCAAAGTTATTTCTGAAATCAGATGGCTTTATCTGATAGGCGCAAAATTTAGAGGTCTTCGTGTCTCTTGTCAACGATTTTTGTGAAAAAAGCAGTTGAGTGCTGATAAAACAGTCAGGTTTTAACACAATGTATTGTTTTTGATCTAAGTCTATGAATGTTAAGTGTTCACCAATACCTTCTGCCCATGCATTACGACCATGGATAAAGATGGGAACATCAGCACCCAGTTGTACACCAATTTCTGCTAATTGATCACGATTTAAGCCACATTGCCAAATTTGATTCATGATTAATAATGCGGTAGCCGCATTTGAAGAACCACCACCAAGTCCTGCACCCATCGGTATATTTTTTTCGATGTTGACATGGATGCCTAAATTTTCACTTTTGGCATAAGGTTTCAGCATCATAATTGCACGATAAATCAAATTTTGCTCAAGACTTACTTCTGATAAGCCTGCAATGGAGATAGATTGATTAGAGCTTGGTGTAAATTCCATCCAATCACAAAGATCTATCAACTGAAAAATGGTTTGCAATTCATGGTAACCATTTTCACGGCGCCCCGTAATGTGTAAAAACAAATTCAGTTTTGCAGGGGAGGGTACACGAATCATAAATAATCAAACTTAACGATTTTGAATTACCATTGTAATACGATTTTCAGTTCCATCTTCAAGTTGTTGCTTCAAAATCAAACGGTTTGGTTGTGTAGATTGACCGTTGTAAGATAATTGAATATGCCAACCTTGTTCTTTAATTTCACTGATTCGCATCGATTCGTCTTTTTGAATTTCAGCTTCTTCTGTTGCTTGCTTAGCTTGTACCCAATCGACTAAATAAGTAATTGGTGCTTCCCAACCTGTTGCACGAAACAATAACTCTTCAGGTGAGTTGGCTGTAATTTCACCAGTTTTGGCACTGTTCAGTGTCACTTGACCAGGTTGACCTGAGATTTGAGTTTTACCGACTCCAAGAATTCCGCTTAACTCGATATCAAACTGTTCATCTTTCTGTTGCCAAGTAAAAAAAGCACTGCCTGATTGCTTGGGGGTCTTAACGCCAATTTTACCCTGAAGATTAAATTGATTTGATTGTTCAAGGTTTTGCGTTGTTGGCAGTGATGGTTGAGTTTGAATTGATTGACAGCCAGCTAACCCAAGAAGCGCACTACTTGTGGCAATCAGCAATAAGGATTTTAAATTTAAGATCATACAGTATTAACTCTTTTTGATATTTTGTGGCAACAATAAACTATCGAGTTGATCCAATTGAGGATGATTTGGATGATTTTGATGGAGTTGATGTAACACTTGGCTAAATTCTTCCAGTGAACCCAGCATGTAAAGCGATTTAGCATATCGAATGCCGATATTTGGACTTTGGCTGAGTTGATATGCTTTCGCAAGTACACGGGTGGAAGTGTCAAAATCGTTTTGAAGAAAGCAGATATAGCCTAAGGTATCTAAGATAGATGCTTGCTCTGGGGCATTGTCTAAAGCTTGTTCGGCATATTGTCTCGCCTCATCTAAACGACGATTTTGCAACGCCAGAGTATATGCATACGCATTTAGATAAGTTGGACTATTGGGTTCAATCGTGAGTAATTTTTTAAGTAATTCATCTAATTGATCGCGATCCGTAAATGGATCAAGTAATAAGACTTGAGAATATAAAATTTCAGGGTCATCAGTTAAGTTTTTAGCAGCTTCTTTGAGTAAGCCCAAAGCAGCTTTGTTATTGCCCATTTTTTTGAGTATTTCAGCTTGTGCTTGGTATAAGAAACTCGCATGTTGAGGGTAATTCACTCGCTCCTGAGTCAGAAAGCGCAGCGCATCACTTAAGCGATTTTGTTTGTCATAGATTGAAATTAGATTTCGTCTAGAAACCATATATAAATTACCATCTACGAGTCGATAATAAGCTTTAGCTGTTTCAAAATGTTGTTTTCGTTCAGCATTCAATGCCAAATAAAAATAAGCATCATTTTGATATTGTCCAGATGCACGTAGTTCGACCAAATACTGTTCAGCAAGCTCATACTCTTTGAGATCAATTGAGGTTAGACCTGCGATAAAAAGTGCTTCTTCCGAATCTGGCCATTTTTTTATGATGCATTTTAATTTGCTTAAAGCCTGTTCATTTTTATCCAGTTTAATTAAGTAGCGGATTTCAGCCAGACTGAGCTCTAAATTATTACGATTTTTACGAGCACTTTTTTCAAACCATTTTAGCGTCTCTTCTTCGTTGCCTAAAGCCATGAGTAAGTTGGCTTTAAGTAAGATAAACCCAGTTGATTTGGGGCGTTTTTTTAATGCTTTATTTAAAGTAATTAAGGCATTTTCGATTTCATTATTTTGTGCTTGTAAACTCGCAATCAAGACGAGAATCGAAGGATTGTTACGCGTTTTACTATTATGTAAAGTATTTAATAAATATGCTCGATCCTCAGGTGATTCAGGAGAAATGCCTTCAAGAATTTGTTCTAAATCTGACTCAGGATCTAAATTTAAAATATCATCGAGCACATCCGCAGCAAGTTCATATTCGTGTGACTTTAATGCGATATGCGCAAGATAGAATTTTGCTGGTACATCTTTGGGTTCTTGCACGACCCAATGGGTTGCAATATCTAAAGCGGCTTGTAAGTCGTTTTGTTCGAGTGCGACGTTAAGTGCACGTTGTTTTAAAGCCGTTGAGCTAGTTTGGATCGCAAGTACGGTATAGTTGTGTAAGGCAGTCTGTGTGTCATGTGCCGCTAAAGCAAATTCTGCAACCATCGCCTGTTGTAAAACTTTATGATTTAAATTGGCGTGGTAAAATTCTCCAGATGCTCTAATATGAGCACTGTAAGTCATGCTACTCACCAACAAGAGTGTGGTAGAATACTGTCGAATTGTCATGCCGGTTATGCGGCTCATTGTTTGACGCAATTTTTTTATCCAAGTACTGCTTTTTATGACACCGTTATTGCACAATAGCATAAATTTAGCGAATTGATGATCTGATATGTCTTTCTTTGCATTGGGTGTCAACCATCAAACAGCCTCAGTTGAATTACGAGAGCAAGTTGCTTTTAACCCTGAAAAGTTAAAACTGTTGTTGACTGAACAAAGTCACCATGACCAACTTAACGATATGGTTGTGGTGTCAACCTGTAATCGTACTGAAGTCTACGCCATCGCCGAAAATGCGGACATGGTATTAGATTGGCTCGCTCAAAAAAATGGCATTGATGTAAAACAATTACAAAATCATATTTACCGTTATGAAAATACAGATGCTGTGACACATTTGATGCGTGTGGCATCAGGATTAGATTCACTTATGCTTGGTGAGCCTCAGATTATGGGGCAAGTTAAGTCTGCACTTAATCTAGCAAAAGAGTCTGAAGTTGTTTCACAAAATTTAAATCGTATTTTCGAATATGCATTTTATGCTGCTAAGAAAGTGCGTTCAGAAACAGCGGTCGGTAGTCATGCTGTATCCATGGGTTATGCGGTAGCACAGTTAGCACTACAAGTTTTTAGTAAGCCTGAACAATTAACTGTCATGGTGGTTGCAGCAGGTGAAATGAATAGCTTGGTTGCAAAGCACTTAGCTGAAATGGGCGTTGCTAAAATTTTAATTTGTAACCGTGGTCAGGAACGGGCGGAAATTTTAGCGCAAGAAATATCACATCGCGTTGCGGTTGAAATTATTCCTTTTGCTGATTTAGCTCAAAATTTACATCGCGCTGATGTGATTTCAAGTTGTACAGGAAGTTTACATCAGGTCATTTCCTATCAAGATGTTAAGTCAGCACTCAAAAAACGTCGTTACCGTCAAATGTTGATGGTCGATTTGGCTGTTCCTCGCGATATTGAATCTAAGGTTGAAAGTTTGGATGGTGTTTACCTTTATGGGGTGGACGATCTTCAAGGTGTTATTGATGAAAACTTAGCGCAGCGACGCCAAGCCGCTGTTGAAGCTGAAGTGATGGTCAATCAACTAGCAACACAATTGGTGACTCAGCAGAAAGTTTCACAAGCTGGAGCGACAATTAGTGAGTATCGTGCTCATGGAGATAAAGTTAAAGCATTTGAATTAAATCATGCATTGGATCGTTTAGCCTCTGGCGATGATGCAGCCATTGTCATGCAGGAAATGGCGCATCGTTTGACGCAAAAGCTATTACATCCTACTTCCATCTTACTCAGAGAAGTCGCTAAAGATGAAAATCCTGATGTCTATGAAACGATTAAAGAACATTTAGAAGATATTTTTAGTGCTCAGCGAAAACTAAAAAAATAAAAGCGGTCACTGACCGCTTTTATTTATTCATGTAGTAAGCGTAGTCCAATTTTTTTGGTTAGCTCATTCAGTTGTTGTCTTAAGTTTTTAGACTCGTTTAATGATTTTGCTGCTTTAAATTTGATTCTCAGATATTTTTCTTGAAGTGAAAGCGAGTATTCTGAGGCAAGTTTATCAGCCATTTCAGGGGCTTCAGTGAGTGTTTGAATATTGGTACGTTTTAAAATCTCAGAGAGTTCATGATGAAATGGGCTACATGCACCCAAAATATAATAACTCGCCAACTCTTGGTCATCTGGCAGATCATCAAAAATGACATTAAAGATTTTTAATACTTTTGCAAGCAATTCATCTTCAGGAATCACTGCGCGTAATACTTCAAAATGAATATAAAGAAAAGGATGGTACATTAACATTGCCACTGCGAAATCTTCATCTCGTGTGCGAATATTAAATGATAATGAAGCGTCAAGACTCACTTGAGGCTGCCACTTTTTATTGAATCCTAATTTCTCTTTGAAATATTGACGAATCAAATAGCGATACGAACCTTGCTTAGGCATCAGATTGGTGAGTTGATTTAACTCAGCCATGACCTGACTTTTACCTTCAGGTGTATTGATTTGATATTGTTGACTGAGAAGAGAAAAAGCAAACTCTGATAAGAGTGGTGATTGTTGCCAAAGTCGATTGAAAGTTTCAACACCGTCCTTACGAACTAATGAGTCAGGATCATGCTCCGCAGGTAGAATAAAAAATTTCAGTTCACGACCATCATTTAAGAGGGGAAGTGCAATTTCTAAAGTGCGTCGAGCTGCTTTTTGACCAGCCGAATCACCATCAAAAGCAATAGTTAACTGATTGTTTTGTTTAAATAATAGATTCAAATGATCAGCATTGCTCGCCGTCCCCAAGGTGGCAACTGCGCCAGGAATGCCAGCTTGCTGTAATGCGATGACATCCATGTAACCTTCAACCATTAACCAATGATTGGCTTTGAGCTTACGACCTTCATATAAGCCATAGAGTAGTTGGTTTTTATGGAAAACTTCAGAGTCAGGCGAGTTGATATATTTGGGTTTGATCTCGTCATTCAATGCTCGTCCACCAAATCCGACAACGCGACCTTTTGCATCACGTATAGGAAAAATGACACGTTCTCGTAGTAGATCAAAATCACGACCAGAATCACTGGTTCTGATCAAACCGAGTAGTTTTAATCCTTCAATATCTTGCGGAAATGCTTTTTCAAGATGTTGCCAATCTTCTGGCGCATAACCTAATCGCCAATACTTAATCGTGGTATCACTTAGTCCGCGTCGCTGAAAATACTGTTGCGCAATTTGGCTATTTGGAAGTTGTTTTTCATAAAATAAAGCAACATTTTCAAGAAGATCGTATAAATTACCTTCAGGTGCGACCTCAACTGAATTCAAGTCATCTGAATTAAATTGATACTCATCGAATTCATAGTTTTGAAATGCTTCAAAAGGATCTACATCAAAAGCTGAAGCAGGCGGAGAAATGATTTCTCCTGCATCTGCTTCAATGGGTGCCTGCGGTTGCTTTTCTGGGTTAGGTTTAATAGGTTCTCTCTTGTATGAGAGTTTTTTATTGTCTTGATTCTCTTTAGGTAATTCGATACCGGTTTGGCTTGCCAGGTCTTTAATCACCTCGATGAAATTGCGATTATCAATATCCATCATAAAGCGAATTGCATTTCCATTGGCTTGGCAACCGAAACAGTGGAAATATTGCTTATCACGGTAGACGTGAAAAGAAGGTGTTTTCTCTTGATGAAAAGGACAACAGCCTGAATAGGTACGACCTGACTTTTTTAATTTCACACGTTGGCTAATAAGATCGACGATGTCAGTTCGATCTAAAATTTGATCAATCGTATGTTGTGGAATTGCCATAATTAAAAAGCCAAAAGAATGAGGAATAAAGTGATTGAATTAAGTCTATCCTAAACACTTAAGACGATAAATAAATCCATGCAATAAAAAAGGTGGGTAATCCCACCTTTTTTGATTCATAAGAATGGATTATTGACGCTGTGGGTCGTACATACTTTCATTTGCTGGCGCACTTTCAACATTGTGATCTTTATTACCAAGCAAGCCAAAGCTTAAGCGATTCAATAAACCGGGTTGTGTATTGGTGTTGTCAGATTGCTCTGCTGATACTTCTGCCGTTGTTTGGCTGCGTGCCTCACGACCTAAAATACCCAAGGTTGCACGATTTAACCAACTTCCATCTTTACGTGCTGCGCGTAAATCGACCTCACCATTAGACTTCACAAGATGGGGGTAGTTTAGCTTTAGCACTTCAACGTATTGTTGAGATGTTGCCTTGTCACCGAGTTTATCGTATCCGTAAGCAATCGTTGCAAGCGCTTCTGGTACTTGAGGTGTTTGAGGGAAATGTTCCACAACCCATTGTCCACGCTCAACTGCTGCAAGCCAAGCTTTACGCTTTAAGTTAAAGCGAGCCGCATTCATTTCACTTTCAGCAAGTTCTTGACCAATAAATTTCATGCGCTGAGCAGCATCTACAGCATACTGACTACTTGGGAAACGACGAATGAAATCAACAAAATTTTGATATGCAACTTTTAAATAGCTGACATCACGATGAGCCTGTTGGAGTGATGTATAGCGGATGAGACCATCATAGTTTTGCTCCATATTCGCCACACCACGAACATAGTAAGCATAATCAACATTAGGATGTTGAGGATTTAAACGAATAAAACGGTCTGCTAGCGCAATAACAGCTTCATAGTCTTTTTGTTGAAAACGAGCATATAAAAGATCGAGTTGAGCTTGTTGAGTATATTGACCTGTAGGGTAATAAGTTTCAATTGCTTCTAATGATTGTGCTGCATCGCTATATTGACCACGATCTAATGCTTTTTGTGCTTTATCGAAATAAGATTGTTCGGTTGATTTAGGTCCAGTATCCACAACATCCTTCTTGGGATTACTACTACAGCCCACAAATGTTGCTGCTAAGCCTAGCGATAAAGCAAGCATCGTAACTTTATAACGTGGTAGCGACATAAAAATTCCTCTGTTTATACGGGCAATAGGCTACAATTGCACTATTAAACCACTTTTGTCCGAATGAGCAAATGACTTCAGCACAAACTTCTAATTCTAATTTCCCAGAAATCGACATCAATTTACTTGAAGATTCTGAGGATGCAGATAACCATACTTCAGCCCCAACTGCAACACGTTTATCGTTGCAATTTCAAGTGGATGAGAGTTCTCTTGGTCAGCGAATAGACCAAGTTGCTGCGCTCGCTTGGAACGAATTTTCGCGTGAAAAATTGAAACAATGGTTGAAGGATGGTCATTTGTTGGTAAATGGTCAAGTTGTGAAACCAAAATATAAAAGTGAAGGGAATGAGCTACTCACGCTTAATGTAGAGCTTGAAGCCCAAGTCACCAGTCAACCTGAAAATATCCCTTTAGATATTATTTATGAAGATGATGACATCTTAGTCATTAACAAGCCAGTGGGGATGGTTGTACATCCTGGCGCAGGAAACCCGAATGGTACTTTGGTTAATGCACTTTTATATCATTTTCCAAAATCAGCAGAATTATCTCGAGCTGGTCTAGTACACCGTATCGATAAAGATACTAGTGGTCTCTTGGTTGTAGCTAAAAATTTAGAAGCTCAATTTTCCTTAAGTAAACAGTTGGCGAAAAAATCAGTTTATCGAATTTATGATTTGATTTGTTATGGCAATATTATTGCAGGCGGTAAAATTGATGAACCGATTAAACGTCATCCCGTAGATCGTGTAAAAATGGCGATCTTACCAGGTGGTCGTGATGCCGTGACTCACTATAATGTGAAAGAAAGATTCCAAAATTTCACACGTGTTCAAGCACAATTAGAAACTGGACGTACTCATCAGATTCGTGTTCATTTCACTTATATTGGTTTTCCTTTGGTCGGTGATCCAGTGTATGTCAGTCGTGTCAAAGTACCTGCGGGTGCTTCGGAAAAACTTGCTACTCATTTACGAGAGTTTAGACGTCAAGCACTTCATGCATCAAAATTGGGGTTAGTACATCCACGGACAGGTGAAGAAATGATGTTTGAAGCACCATGGCCTGAAGATTTCACAGCATTACTTGAGACTCTTCGTACGGAAAATAAGGCTTACTAAATTAAAGGAAAGTTTACATGCAAATTGTGCAAGGTTTGCCCAAAGGTGTCGTGGTAGGACAAACAGAATTGAGTCACCCTCACGCACTGAAAACACCACAGACTGATTTAGAAGGTTTTAACTTGGCGTTGCATGTAAATGATCAATCAGAACGTGTTCATCGGCATAGAATGAGCTTGTTAAATGACTTTTCAGTCTATGGGGTGAATCGATTAACTTGGATGAACCAAACGCACAGTACAATCTGTCACGTTGTAAATGATGACATGAGCTTACACGCCCTAAATGGCGATGGTTTAGTGACACAGCAAAAACAACATGCATTAATGATGATGACGGCAGATTGTTTACCGGTGGTTCTCGGTAACAAAGATGGTACTGAAGTCGCTAATTTGCATGCAGGTTGGCGAGGATTGGCAAATGGCATTATTGAAAATACAGTCAATGCCATGAGCACTCAACCCTCTTGGGCGTGGTTAGGTGCGGCAATTAGTCAGCCATGCTTTGAAGTGGGTGAAGAAGTAATGCACACATTCTGCGATAGGATTCCAGAATTAAGTTCAGCATTTCAAAAGGGAGATCTAGAGGGTAAGTATTACGCAGATCTGTATGCGATTGCTCGCCATATATTGAAAAGTTTAGGGGTGGAACAGGTTCTTGGAGGTGAGCGGTGCAGTTACACGGAGGATCAAACATATTATTCTCATCGCCGTAATTCCAAAACTGGTCGCATGGCAACATTCGTATTTATGCACAGTAATCAATAAACTCATTTGATTTTTCAAAGTTTCATACCATGACCAAATTTCGTAAAAGCATCGCTATCGTTTATCACAGCCCATTTGGTCACACTCAGAAAGTCGCCGAACATATCGCCATTGGTGCACAAAAACTCAATATTGAGGTATTGCTCATCAATGTTACAGACGTGAACTGGGAGTTGAGTTGCTTGATCAAGCTGAATCTATTGTATTTGGCTGTCCTACTTATATGGGAAGTCTAACCTCAGCGTTGAAATTATTTATGGAGCAATCTTCAAAGCGTTGGCTAGCGAGAACATAGCAGGGCAAATTGGCAGCTGGTTTCACAAATGGTGGAGGATTAAGTGGATATAAGTTGGCTGTGCTTCAGCATATCAATCTTTTTGCAATGCAACATGGCATGATTTGGTCTGTACTACCGCTAATGTCTACAGGTAGATCGCATCAAGATCTCAATCGTATGTCTAGTTTTTTGGGGACTCATGACGCAGTCTGATAATGCGCCTGTGGAGGTAACACCTCCGAGTGGGGATATTGAAACGGCCACATGGTTTGGTGAACATTTAGCGAATACCGTATTCAGGTTAAATTGCATGGATTAAAAAATCATTTTCATCTAATTTAATTATTTATTGCTCGCTTGAAATGTAATGATGAAATGAAGTGAAGTTAACTAGGTTGTTGAAATTAAATTTATAATTGTTTATTCAGACAAAGAGCTGATCAATTAATTACAAAATAGTGTTAAATATTTCACATTAAATTTTAAAAATAATTATAATTAATCATCGAATAAAAAACGTGCGCCATTGGACTTGGTTGCCTAAAAATTACAAGGTTTGGAGTCATTCATGACCTACACTTCAAAAAATATTGGGTTCAATTCAGCTGTTTTAATGTTTGTTCTCATGTTATCACCACTGGTGCACGCTCAAACAACCATGGAAAAATTGGACGATCGGGAGTTGTCTGACATTTCTGGTCAAGCTTTATTAAGTATGAGTTATATCGATCCCAATGATGGGGCAAACAATATGCGAGGTAAAGGCGTTGGCTTTTATAAACTCGGAATGGAAGCAGATATAGAGCTCAATGCAAATATTAAGCATTTACAACTTGGCTGTGGTGGTATTAATGGAGCAGGTGGATGTGACATTGATATCGAAAATCTGAGTTTGAGTGGTGTGTCAGACACCAGAGAAGGTCGTGCAGGTTCTTCAGCCAAGTTAACCAATCCATTTTTAGAGTTTGCGGTAAAAAATCCAACATCGGCATCAACGCGAGAAGTCGTTGGATTGCGTCTCAGTGCTGAAAAAGTATTAGGTTTGCTGACGCTTGGTGATGAAAACTCTGACAAACCGAATGGCATTAACTCACTCAGTGGTTATTTAAAAATTAATCCGACCCAAGGTATGGCTTATACCAATGCTCGTAATATGTCCTATAGCGATACTAATTTAACGATCGATGGGAGAGTAAAGCCAAACATTTGTATACCAATCTTGGGATGTTTAGGGATTCCATTAGGATTTAAATCTGATGATTACAACCTCGCGTTACAAGAAACCTCAGCTCCATTAACACTGAATGGTGCTGTGATATCTGGCACTCGAATGAACTCTGCAAGGTTAAGTGGTATCGCGCATATCAATCCACTGTACTTTGATGGTGATTTAAAGGCTTCCTTAAATGTATCTCTTGGGTTATTAAATTTACAAAAAGAAGTGACTGGAAATATTACAGGTTTAAAAGCCAATATTACTGTTGATCAAAACCTAGGCTTTATCCATAAAATCATGCTCAACAACCCATTTTCACTTTCTCTACAAAATAGTGAGGTCTGGTGGCCAAATGCTGATGTTGCCGCAAAGCAAGGTTGGTGGATGGCATTTAATGATTCAATTGATATTGGGGATGTTACACCTGAGAAACGTATTGATATTACTAATGATGTATTAAAACAAGTGGTTGGACCTATTGGTGAATACATTACTCGAAATCCCATCGAATGTACTGTCTTGAATTGTCTTTTTGGGGATAAGTTAGGTGTAGGTAATGTCAATTTACCGAATACAAGTGTGAATTTTCCATTAAAAGACTTGCAACTAAAAAATCAAACCTTTGCTCCAAACTGTTATGGAAATTTAAGATTCTGTTAAATAGGTGATGTACTTGAGTTTTTGAGTTCGCATTTCATCGGATAAATGATTATTTACATCACATATTAATACTGTTGATTGTGATTTAAGTCTCTAAAAATATTCAATTTTATTATTATTTCTCTATTTCAATTCGTTAAGTCAAGTTTTGAGCCTCTTTATTTTTTTCATTAATTTATAGATAGTAATGCTGTTGCTTATGGATTAAGCCTGAATAAAAATAATACGGAGACTCTAATGTTGAAGAGTTTACTTGTTTCTATCAAATTGATTTTATCAACATCTTGCTTAGTGTTGATTCCTTTGTCTGCAACTGCTAATAACATTCAGAATGATTTAAAAATGATGACTGATGAAGAGTTATCTGCGACAAACGGTCAAGCTTTATTAAGTATGAGTTATATTGATCCCAATGACGGGGCAAACAATATGCGAGGTAAAGGCGTTGGCTTTTATAAGCTTGGAATGGAAGCAGATATAGAACTCAATGCAAATATTAAGCATTTACAACTTGGCTGTGGTGGTATTAATGGAGCAGGTGGATGTGACATTGATATCGAAAATCTGAGTTTGAGTGGTGTGTCAGACACCAGAGAAGGTCGTGCAGGTTCTTCAGCCAAGTTAACCAATCCATTTTTAGAGTTTGCGGTAAAAAATCCAACATCGGCATCAACTCGAGAAGTTGTGGGTTTGCGTCTCAGTGCTGAAAAAGTATTAGGTTTACTGACGCTTGGTGATGAAAACTCTGATAAACCGAATGGTATTAACTCACTCAGTGGTTATTTAAAAATTAATCCCACTCAGGGTATGGGCTATACTAATGCTCGAAGTATGACCTATGCCGATACTGGTCAAACCATTAATGGAAAAGTGAATGCAAGAATTTGTGTGATTTGTATTATTGCACCTACTCTGACACTCGATTTTAAATCGGATAGTTATAATCTAGCATTACAAGAAACGACAGCACCAATTCAAATCAATGGCACTACGGTCTCTGGTACTCGAATGAGTTCTGCACAGCTGACAGGTGTTGCCAATATTAATCAGTTGAATTTTGGTGGTGATCTCAAGGCTAATATCCAAGTGCTAGGGGTAGGATTGCTGAATTTGCAAAAAGAGGTCAGTGGTAACATTACGGGCTTAAAAGCCAACATTACGGTAGATCAAAATCTAGGTTTAATTCATAAAATCCCTGTAAACAATCCATTCTCACTCTCTGTTCAAAATAGTGAGATCTGGTGGCCAAATGCTGATGTTGCTGCACAGCAAGGTTGGTGGATGGCATTTAATGATTCGATCAATATTGGAGATGTTACACCTGAGAAGCGTATTGATATTACAAATGATGTGTTAAAACAAGTGGTTGGACCAATCAGTGATTATATCAGTCGAAATCCTCCATCTTGTAATGCACTTGATTGTCTGTTTGGTGACAAACTTGGTGTTGGAAATGTTCATTTGCCGAATACCAATGTAAATTTTCCATTAAAAGATCTACAACTTAAAAATCAAACCTTTGCTCCAAACTGTTATGGAAGTTTAAGGTTCTGTTAATAAAAAAACCGCTCATATGAGCGTTTTTTTTATTTATGAAAAATTCTTGCTTTATCACGCTGCCAATCGCGGTCTTTTTCAGTGGCACGTTTGTCGTGTAACTGTTTACCTTTAACAAGCGCAATTTCGAGTTTGACTAAACGACCTTTCCAATAGCACGCCAAAGGTACACATGTGTAACCTTTTTGATTGATCGCCCCTTGGAGTTTCTCGAGTTCACGACGTGAAAGAAGTAGCTTACGAGTACGTGTTGCTTCGGGAACGATATGAGTTGAAGCAGAAAGAAGAGGTTGAATTTGAGCACCAAATAAATAAGCTTCATTATTTTTGAAAATAATATAGCTTTCCGTGATACTCATGCGTCCAGCGCGAAGAGATTTTACTTCCCAACCTTGTAACGCTAAACCAGCTTCAAATTTTTCCTCAATAAAATAATCGTGACGTGCACGTTTATTTAGCGCAATAGTGCCACTATTATTTTTTTTAACTACAATCGATTTCGACATAATACAAATATTCCAAGATTAGGCCTATTTTGCCTCAAACTTGGCTTGAGGTGAAGTCATTTCACTGTCAACAAGTGTGCGTGTGAATTGAGTTTTTGTTAAACTATGCGCCTACATAATAATCTTAGAGTATAAATGGATGTCTAAAACTCGTGTCATCTATCCGGGAACATTCGATCCTATTACCAATGGTCATATTGATCTTGTCTCTCGTGCTGCAAAAATGTTTGATGAAGTTGTAGTTGCGATTGCAATTGGTCATCACAAAAATCCAGTGTTTAGTTTAGATGAGCGAGTTGCGCTTGCAAAATCATCATTAAGCCATTTAGATAACGTAGAATTTGTTGGTTTTGATGGTTTGTTGGTGAATTTTTTTCAAGAGCAAAAGGCAACAGCTGTACTCAGAGGTTTAAGAGCAGTATCTGACTTTGAATATGAGTTTCAACTTGCAAATATGAATCGTCAATTAGATTCAAATTTTGAAGCTGTATTTTTAACGCCGTCAGAGCAATACTCGTTTATTTCATCCACGTTAGTTCGTGAAATTGCACGTTTGAAAGGTGATGTGACGAAATTTGTGCCAAAAGCAGTTGTTGAGGCATTTGAACGTAAGCATCAGCAAGGTTGGTAGAGTGTCTTTAATTATTACGGATGAGTGCATCAATTGTGACGTTTGTGAGCCTGTATGCCCAAATGAAGCGATTTATATGGGTGAACTGATCTATGAAATTGATCCAAACCTATGTACTGAATGTGTTGGTCATCATGACCAACCCCAGTGTTCATTATTCTGCCCAGTAGACTGTATTCCTAAAGATTCTAATCATGTGGAATCTGAGGATGAATTGCTGGAAAAGTATAAAAAACTAATTGCTCAAAAAAGCACGAGCAATTGATCTCAAAGTTTGTTAAGATGCGCCACTTGAAGTGAGCCAGACGATCGCTGCTGTGGAGGTCTTCGTGACTAAAGCAGGGGAGGAAAGTCCGGGCTTCATCGGGCAAGGTGCCAGGTAACGCCTGGGAGGCGTAAGCCTACGGAAAGTGCAGCAGAGAGTAGACCGCCATTTTGCAACTGAACTTCGGTTTAGCCTAGAGAATGGTAAGGGTGAAAGGGTGCGGTAAGAGCGCACCGCATGACTGGTAACAGTTCATGGCATGGTAAACCCCACTTGAAGCAAGACCAAATAGGAATCCTTAAGGTATGGCCCATACTGGATTCGGGTAGGTCGCTTGAGCATATGAGTGATTGTATGCCTAGAGGAATGATCGTTCTAGACAGAACCCGGCTTATCGGCTCACTTCAACAAATTTTGATCAAACAGTGCCGATATTACTTGACGGATACATCAATCAAGTAGATAATGCGGCCACAGTTTACGGCTATGTAGCTCAGTTGGTTAGAGCACCGCACTCATAATGCGGGGGTCACAGGTTCAAGTCCCGTCATAGCCACCATTTTTATAGACCACACTCACTAGTGTGGTCTTTTTTTATGTGTGAAATCTTGAGTTTTCATTGGCACTGAATAAGCTGAGAATCTAGCTTAATTTTTGGAAACTCTTGTTCAAATTGTGCTAAAACGGCTGTCTGATTTACATTTGAAAACACAATATTTTGCAAGCTTTCAATTTTTTGCTCAGACAAATAAAGCTGTGCACAATGAAGAGCAACCGCATTCTCTTTACTCACGGCAAGTTTATGATCTTCAGGAATGACATCAATATGCACGAGCTTTTGTTGAGCACGGCTTAATTGAACTAGAGTTCGTTTTTGTTGCATGGTTATAAAGTTTTGAGCATTGATCCATTGAGCGACATCCATGCGTACACCGTGATAATTCACAAATATGGGATGAAGTTTGGCATCCGCTCACAAGGCTTAAAGAGCATATGAGAATGAAATATTGAGGATTGAGCATGATTTTGATGTCATTGAAACCTTACTATTACAATAAAATCATATAATTATGGATTAATTTTGTTCAAATAAGGTTTATTTGTATAAAGGGTGATCATTAGTGCTTTCGTATGCTTGACGATACAACGATAACTTAAGATAATGCGCACACAGTTTACGGCTATGTAGCTCAGTTGGTTAGAGCACCGCACTCATAATGCGGGGGTCACAGGTTCAAGTCCCGTCATAGCCACCATTTTTATAGACCATGCTCACCGCATGGTCTTTTTTTTATTTCTCAAAATGTTTTGAGATAATATCAAGTGTAGATTGTGCTTGATAAAAAGGCTGAATCAAACTTTGAATTAATTGTTCTAGAACGCCAAAATCATTTAACATGCTGATAAGCTGAGGTGCAAAACGATGTGCTTCGATCACTAAATCTTCTTGAGTTAGTCCAACAGCCGTGAGTAAAGCTTGTAAACTGTAATCACCAAAATATTCATAGAACTCATCAACCACTTCTAAAATGATGGACTGAATCTCAGAGGACTGGCGTAAATTTCTCCAGGTTTCATAGACCAGAATAAAAAAATCTTCGACATCAATGGCTTCAATCTGCTCAAGCTGAGCTGAAATTTTTTGAAATTGGAGATCTGACCAAATATGTTGAATGATTTCATAAAGTTCATTTTGAGGCAGTGTGATAATTTCGCCTAATTGAACCAATATTGCATTTGCAAGTTGGGATTCTAGTTTTAACTCTAATGTGTGTTGCTGATCTTGGAGAAAATTAAAAATCTTTGATTTGACCGTATTATTTTGAACTTTATTTTTTCGAAGCCTATCCAGCCAAGGTGTATATTTTTCTAAAATTTGATTTGCTAATTGAAGACTTACTGCATGCGCCTTCTCATTACTTAAAATTTGTTGTTTTAAACCATAACGTACTTGATCTAATTCAAGAATTTTATTTAGCCATAGCCCAAAATCTTGGTCAGAAATTAAATCTCCGATTAAAGCATTTGAATCCTTTAAATGAAGGTAAATACGTTGTGCAACTGCGCCAATAAACTCTAGTAAATCAGGTCCAAGATTTAATTCAAAAGCATATTTTGAAACAACAGCATGAAGTTGTTCAAGATTTACAATGTCTTTTAGTTTGATTCGATTGAACTGAGCATAAGCCTCTGAAACAAACGTGTCTAGTACAGCATTAGATTCAGCATTTAATAAATACTGTTGCGTAAACCGAATTTGCTCAAGCATAAGTGCTTGAGCAAATTGATTGAGTTGTGTCGAGTTAGACACCTGCTTTCCATCCATTTACGATTGGATAGCGGCGTTCGCGGCTAAATGCACGAGAGGATATACGTGGACCAATTGCACCCTGACGGCGCTTATATTCGTTGCGATCAACCAATCCAATGACTTTAGTCACGATATCTCGATCAAAACCTTTAGAAATAATATCTTCAAGACTCTGATCTTCTTCAATATATGCATATAAAATTGCATCAAGAACATCGTAAGGTGGTAATGAGTCTTGATCTTTTTGATCAGGGCGTAATTCAGCAGAAGGTGGGCGAGTAATCACACGTTCAGGGATTACAGGCGTATCTTCCAAACTATTACGGTATTTTGCTAACTCAAATACAATCGTTTTATAAACATCTTTAAGTACAGCAAAACCACCGACCATATCACCGTACAGTGTGCAGTAACCAACAGAAAATTCAGATTTGTTACCTGTAGATAAAACAAGATTACCAAATTTATTCGACAGACCCATTAATAAGGTGCCGCGTGCGCGAGCTTGTAAATTTTCCTCAGTTGCATCAGCAGGAGAATTGCCGAAGAATGGGTGTAATGTCTGCATAAAGCTGTTGACGATTGGGTGAATTTCCGCAATACCAAAAGTGACTCCCATACGTTTTGCCTGCTCAGTCGCGTCTTCAACGCTGATTTGAGAAGTATATGTATAAGGCATCATAACCGCTTGAACTTTATCTGCTCCAATAGCATCGACAGCGATTGCAAGAGTAAGCGCTGAGTCAATACCACCAGAGAGACCAAGAATGACGCCAGGGAAACCTGAGCGGTGTACATAATCTCGTGTTGCTAAAACCAAAGCTTGGTAAATTTCTGCAATCGTATCTAATGCAGGTGCTTTGATAGTGGCTTTAAAAGATTTAAGCTCTGCTTCATATTCAACATGAAAAAGGTCTTCTTTGAAGCTTGGTGCTTCAAGTACAACTTCACCGTTTGCATTTACAACGAAACTTGTTCCGTCGAAAATGAGATCATCTTGCCCGCCCACTTGGTTGACATAAACAAGATTGAGATTCAATTGTTTAGCTAACTCTTTAAGTGTAACAACACGGTGTTGAGGCTTTCCAACTTCGTATGGTGAGGCATTTAACACAAGAACAGTTTCAACATTTAGTTTGGCAAGTTGTTGAACACTCTCAAGTGTCCAGACATCTTCGCAAATTAATACACCGAATTTATGTCCTAAATATTCAAATACAAGGTGTTGATGACCCTCAGCGAAATATCTCTTTTCATCAAAAACACTATAATTTGGTAAATTTTGCTTGTTATAAATACCTAATACTTGCCCATCTTTCATAACGGCTGCAGAGTTATAGCGTGCACCCGAATCAGCTTGATTAACAAAACCAAATACCATCACAATGTCTTTCACTTCAGCCAGTTTTTCGAAAGCTGATGCTGTACGTTTGCTTAGGCTTGGACGAAGTAGAAGATCCTCTGCAGGATAACCAATGGTCGAAAGTTCAGGAAACACAATGATATTGGCATTTTGCTGTTTGGCTTCGTTAGCGAGTTCAATCATTCGTTGAACATTGGCTTCTAAATTGCCGACAAATGGAGAGAATTGAGCAAGAGAAACTTTAAAACTATTCATTTAAACCAAGTCCTATCCTATAGGTTTATATACAGCACGTGCTGATTTTATTGGAGTAATTATTCAGCTGTGTGTATGTGATATTACATAACTGCCAAATGGCTCAAATTTACATCATTAAAACATGATAAAAGATCTTATTTCTTGCACAGCAAAAACTACGATTCATATGTATTCTATCTAAAATAAAAGTAGATACTAGCTTTTGCCATTGTTTGTACATAAAAAATTAAATCGTAATGGATTTGCGACACAGTAAATCAGATGTCAAAGCTGATATGGTGTTTCTAATTTACAAATCAATAGCTTGAATAAAAAATATTCTTTTAATTTTACAATTTTTATTGATTCAAAATAATATTCGGAATCTTTTTCAAAAATATATCTCTAGCTATATCGCCTTGTTGTTCAATGTTGTAGTCATTGAAATTTTTTTTAGGGTCAAATTTATAGGCATAAGGATTATACTTTTTGAAGGAAATAAAATACGCACTTTGAAGAAAAGCGCCTTTGAGCAAAACATTTTGTCCTTGTTGGTGTTGTAAAATATGAGTCATCTCGTGAATGAAAATTCCTTGATAGATTTTATTTTCTTTCGAATAGTCAGTTTTGAAATGTTTGTTGCGAATATGCAAATAGCCCTTTGGCGCCATAAATACCGCTGAGGGTTGCCACGGTAGAAACGGATGATTCATGATTTTCACCCTGTTATAATCTATAAGATCACCAAAGACACTTTGGCTTAACGTGATTTCACCTTGGGTGAGTGATCTACATCTAAAAGCGTCAAATTTTATCCATTTTAAAATAAGTGGCATCCACAACATCATACTTATTTCTTAATCTACTTAAAGTTTATGTGACACTCAAAATATCACTAATTTGAATCATTACTTGTTAAAAATGGTGTTGACCTTTAATGATAATGAAATGGTATTTACTGATTAAAACTTAATAATTTTGTTAGACAATCTTGATGAATGAGCAATTATGCCATCTCTAAAGATTTATTATGCAAATGGCTATTTCGTCTTTTTATCTTAATTTTTTAGAAACGTCGAAGAATTCACATTATTTGAATTTATTCACTGAGATAAAAGAGAAGGTTCGCCATGTTATTAACTCAGCCACTAAAAAAAATTTCAAAATTTCTAAACGGTTCTAAATTTGATCCTGAGAATCAATCAAAAGCTATTCCAATTCGTCATATGAAATTTGATTTTGATCATCAAAAGATTGATCCAAAATTTTATTTGAATGCGGAATTAGCAAGTGCTTACTTTGCCTCACTTTCAATTTTTTTAACCTATGGTGAGGATCTCGTTATTGATACAGCACGTTATCATCGTGACTTTATTCAAGATCCATTACTGAAGCAAAGAGTGACAGCGCTGATTGGGCAAGAAGCTTTACATTCTAAACTTCATGAAGAATTAAATGACGCTTTTTTAAAGGCAGATTTGCCTGTCAAATTGTTTAGATTTCTGGCGCATCACGTTTTTGAATATGGTTTTAATCGGTTGCCTCAGCCAATGAAATTATCGCTTATGGCTGGGATTGAGCATTTTACCGCAGTGCTTGCTGAATACATGATGAATCATGAGCATATTTTCTTCGAATCTCAAGATGAGAAACAACGCGCAATTTGGATGTGGCATATGCTTGAGGAATCAGAGCATAAAGATATTGCATATGATGTGTTCCAACTTCTTTCGAGTAACTATGCTTTAAGAATAGCAGGCTTTTTCCCAGCGCTTATTACGATTTTAGTGCTGATTTCTGCTGCAGCCTTAATTGTGCCATTTTATCGTAAGCCATCAAATCTAATCAGTTTAAGTTATTACAAAGATATGTACCGAAGTGTAGGTTTGATTTTTGGTCTAAAAGATGGTGTTTATGGCAGTTCGCTCAAACATATTTTTGAATATCTCAAACCAGACTTCCATCCGAATGATCATGATACATCAGCATTTTTAGAGTACTACAAAGAACGTTTATTAAATCCAGTGGATGGTATTTTGACACCATACTTTACGAAGGAATTCATGCCAGCTTTAAAGGTATAAGAATAAGGATAGTTCATGCTTTTTTTTAAGAAGAAAATTAAACCGAGCCATCAGGCTTATGCTGTGGTAACGGGTGCGGGAAGTGGTATTGGACGCAGTTTTGCATTGGAAATTGCAAAACGTGGTGGTCAAGTGGTGTGTGCTGATATTAATTTAGCTGCAGCTGAAGAAACTGTTCAGCTGATTTCTCAGACCACAGGGCAAAAAGCATTTGCTGAATCCTGCGATGTGGGAAAAAAGGAAGATGTTGAGCGAGTGGCGAATCAAGCAGAAAACCTTTTTAATCATCCTGTGACACTTGTTATTAATAATGCTGGCGTGGGGTTAGGTGGTAAGTTTGATGAGATGACACTAGAAGATTGGCAATGGTGTATGCATGTCAACTTATGGGGCGTGATTCATGGTTGCCACTTTTTTGTACCGAAGTTTAAACAACAAGGTTATGGGGCAATTATTAATGTTGCTTCAGCAGCAGGATTTACAGCTGCACCTGAAATGACAGCTTATAACGTGACGAAATCTAGTGTACTTGCATTATCTGAAACGTTATCTGCAGAACTACATCAAGATAATATCCGTGTGAATGTGCTTTGCCCAACTTTAGTACCTACTAATATTATGAAGAATGGGCGATTACCTTCCAATTACTCGGGTTTAGCGGATGATTTATTGCAGAATCATGCATTTGTCACAAGCGATCAAGTTGCACAAAAAACCTTAAACAATTTAGATAAAGGCATTCTTTATACGATTCCACAACCAGACGCGAAATTATTTTGGTTGATGAAGCGTGCTTCACCGACCTTATATACCAAAATGTTAGGTGTAGGTTATCCATGGTTTAAGCGTTTTGTAAAATAATAGAGAGATAAAAGAATGACACTCGATAACGAATTAGAGAGCAATGCAGATTTAAAAATTCAAACTGCTGATCAATCTGAAAAAGCAGAAGTAAAAGTAAAGAAAAAAAATAACGCAGATAAAGAACTTAAAGTCGAACAATCACAAAAGGTGTATGACACGGTTGTTGTTGGTGCAGGTATTTCCGGTATCGCTGCGGCATATAAAATGAATCAGGCAGGATATCGCGACTACATTGTGCTGGAAAAAGCGAACCGAGTTGGTGGTACATGGCGCGATAATAATTATCCAGGATGTGGATGTGATGTTCCTTCAGCCTTATATTCTTTTTCCTTTTCGCCAAGTCACAAATGGAGTCATTTGTTTGCCAAGCAGCCAGAAATCTTAAGTTATCTTGAGGAAGTGGTTGAGAAGCATCAACTGACTGAAAAAATCCAATTTAATCATGAATTAAAAACAGCACGTTGGGATAACGAGAAGGCGCAGTGGTCGTTAGAAACTTCTCAAGGAAAGTATCTAGCAAAAACGGTAATCTTTACAACGGGACCGATTACTGAGCCTTCATTTCCAAAAATTAAGGGCATAGAAAGTTTCAAGGGGGTAATGTTTCATTCTGCAAGATGGAATCATGAGTACGATCTGAAAGGTAAACGTATTGCTGTTATTGGTACAGGTGCTTCAGCGATTCAATTTATTCCTCAGGTTCAGCCATTAGCGAAAGAACTCTTTGTGTTTCAGCGTACAGCACCTTGGGTGTTGCCAAAAGCTGATATGAATTTGAATGATCAAGCGAAATCACTGATCCAGAAATTTCCCGTGATTCAATCCACTTGGCGGAGCAGTATTGCCCAAATTTTAAATGGCATTAACTTTGGTTTGCGTAATCCGAAAGTGCTGAAGCCTGTGAATTTCTTAAGCAAACAATTATTGAAGTTGCAAATTCAAGATGATGAATTAAGAAAAAAAGTCACACCAAATTTTGATATTGGCTGTAAACGTCTTTTATTTGCCAACAATTACTATCCAGCATTGCAACAAGATAATGTGAAACTAATCAATGAGGGGTTGGTTGAGATTGATGGGAATACGGTTGTTGCGGCCAATGGTGAGCGTCATGAAGTAGATGTCATCATTTGGGGTACGGGTTTTGAGGTATCGCATCCGCCAATTGGTAAGCGCATTTATGATATGGATGGGAAGCTCTTAGCGGATCGCTGGAAAAATAGTTCACCAGAAGCTTATTTAGGTGCAAGTATTACCAATGTACCAAATGCATTTTTGGTGTTAGGACCAAATATTCTGGTTTATGACTCATTTATTGGTATTGCTGAAGCTCAATTAGATTATATTCTTGATGGCCTACTAAAGATCAAAAGGCAAAATATTAACAAGCTTGTGATTAAAGACGACGTTGTTAAGCGACATAATCAATTGGTTCAAAAGCATCTTAAAACCACTGTATTTAATGCAGGTGGCTGTAAGAGTTACTATTTGGATGAAAATGGTCGTAACTTTGCAGCATGGCCATGGTCTCTTGCAAAATTAAAACAGCAGTTAAGCTCATTAAACTTGGATCATTATTCACAACACTGATCAAAAAGCCTGATTTAATCAGGCTTTTTTTGTTTGTAGATATTCTATATATACGAGGTTTGTATTTCATCAGGACTGAAAACAATATTTTGTTGTTAATCAGATAATAAAAAACCACCCAAAGGGTGGTTTTTTGACTGTCGACGTAGTTCGAATTAACGAACGATATCGCGTTGAACTTCGCCAGTGTAAAGCTGACGAGGACGTCCGATCTTGTATGGGCCGCTGTGCATTTCTAACCAGTGGCTGATCCAACCAACAGTACGTGCAAGTGCGAAGATTACAGTGAACATTTCTGTTGGGATACCAATCGCTTTAAGGATGATACCTGAATAGAAGTCAACGTTTGGATAAAGGTTACGCTTGATGAAGTATTCATCAGAAAGTGCGATACGCTCCAATTCCATTGCTAAAGCTAACTGTGGATCATTGATACCTAAAGCACCAAGAACTTCATCACAAGTTTCTTTCATTACTTTAGCACGTGGATCGAAGTTTTTATAAACACGGTGACCGAAGCCCATAAGTTTAACTTCTTTAGTCTTCACTTTTTCCATGAAGCCAGCAACGTTTTCTACAGAGCCGATTTCATCAAGCATCTTAAGAACAGCTTCGTTTGCACCACCGTGAGCAGGGCCCCAAAGTGCAGAGATACCAGCAGCGATACATGCATACGGATTAGCACCAGTAGAACCAGCTAAACGTACTGTAGACGTAGAAGCATTTTGTTCATGGTCAGCATGAAGCGTGAAGATACGATCCATTGCTTTTGCAAGAATAGGGTTAACTTTGTAATCACGATCTGCTGGAGTAGCAAACATCATGTACAAGAAGTTTTCTGCATAGCTTAAGTCATTACGTGGGTAAACGAATGGTTGACCAACAGTATACTTGTAGCTCCATGCAGCAAGGGTAGGAATTTTAGCAATCAAACGGATCGCAGTAATTTCACGGTGATCAACATTTTCGATATCAAGGTTGTTGTGATAGAACGCTGATAACGCACCAACAACACCAACCATAATCGCCATAGGGTGTGCATCACGGCGGAAACCGTTATAGAAGCGGCTAACTTGATCGTGAACCATAGTGTGGTTACGAACTTTAGCGTCAAACTCTTCTTTTTGCTCAGCTGTAGGAAGCTCACCATTTAATAATAAGTAGCAAGTTTCTAAATAATCAGCTTTAGTAGCTAGTTGGTCGATTGGATAACCACGGTGTAATAGAACACCTTTATTACCATCGATAAATGTGATTTTAGACTCGCAAGACGCTGTAGCCATAAAACCAGGATCAAAAGTGAAGTGACCTGCGGCCAATACATCTTTAACGTCGATTACATCTGGGCCCAATGTGCCGCTGTAAATTGGTAATTCAATTTCTTTGCCATCAAGCTGTAATACGGCTTTTTTGCCAGTTGCTTCAGACATTCAATAGATCTCCTGTCCTGGTGAATGTTTTATCTAACCCGAAATAATCTGTTGTAATCCGTGAGTTAGACGGTTTCAAAATTTGCTCTAAGCTTAGTGAGTAGTCAAAAATTGTCAATTATACTTATGGATAAAAATGACGACCTAAAGTGACTGATTCTAAACTCAGTTAATCAGTAGGAATTTATCTGCTTTTCACTAGCGCCGCCGTATAATAAGACAATTTCAACGGTAGTGGCATAAAAAAAAAGACAAAAACGTGCATATTTTGATGATTTAAACTAAGTAATGCTTGATTATTAATACCTTTTATCAATATGTTAAAGGTTGTGAAAAGCGATTGTTTATAGAATTTGTCAGTTTTTTTAAGATGATAGACTGAATAAATACACCAAAAATGACAATGAAATATTTTTTTTCACTTTATTTACTAATTGATTAAAAAGTGTCTAATTTATAATGTTTCATTACATTTTAAGTGGTGAGCTCAACATTAGAAAATGAAGTTTATTTTGTAATTAATTTATAAGTGTATATGATTTTTATCCTTTTCTACATTTGAAATTACTCAATTGAATTAGATAAAAAAACAATGACCATGTGAGCAATATTCATTTTTCTAATTAGTTTTAAAAGTACAAATTATTTGAGATTTAATTTTCTTTAAATTTTTGAAAAATAAAATAAATATTATATTTCTTAAAAAAATATATTTTTGTAGTGAGTTGTGCTTTAGTCTAATTAAGACAAATCGAACATTTGAGTTCAGTAACACTAAATTAAAATAAATTGATATAAATATTAATGGCTTAGTGTTTGTATTTAAATAGAGAGATGACTTAACTGTAAGAAAGTAGATGTAAATGATTCTTATTTAAAAATATTTTATGGTTGACGCCTGCTTCGTAGGTTTGTAATTTGAAATTGCACGTTTTATAATTCCGTGTCGTATAAAGGTTTAGACAATTTATTTGTCTAACAAATGCCAGCTTTCCTTCGAATTAATTCCAACAAACTCCGGATGGAGTTTTTAACTACAGGATGCCCGCTGTGAAAAGCAACAGACCTGTCAATTTGTCCATGGGTCAAGTTTTAGACGTAAACTTAAAATCCCCTGTGGCTATTGCATCTATTTTACACCGTCTTTCAGGTGTCATCGTATTTTTACTCGTACCAGTTCTTTTATGGATCTTAGACAAATCATTGTCTTCTCCTGAGGGCTTTGCACAAGTTCAAGCTATTTTTGATAGCTTTATCGTGCGCTTCATCGTATGGGTATTTGTCGCTGGCTTAATCTACCACTTCATCGCAGGTATCAAGCATTTGCTTGCTGATATGGGTATCGCTGAAGAGTTACAAAGTGGTCGTGTAGCAGCAACAATCGCATTAATTTTATCTGCAATTGGTATCGTTGCATCATTTGTATGGATCGTTCTCTAATGAAAAGTGCTACTGGTTTAACGGGTTCAGGTTCTCGCGATTGGTTTATCCAGCGTGTAAGTGCTGTAGTTTTAGCTGTTTATACTGTTGTGGTGTTTGGTTGGATCCTTTGTAATGGTGGTTTCAACTTCGAACAGTGGTACGGCTTTATGATGACATTACCGATGAAGATTTTATCTTTATTGGCAGTCTTATCTCTTGTTGCACACGCATGGATTGGTATGTGGCAAGTATTCACTGACTATGTGACGACTCGTCAAATGGGTCCATCAGCATCAGGTTTACGCCTTGTACTGACTTCAGCAGTTATTATTGCTGTATTTGCATATGCGATCTGGGCAATCCAGATTTTTTGGGCGAATTGATAGGAAACAATCATGGGCGCTATAAACCCTAAAGAAGATTATACAAATATTCCACACGAAACTTTCGATGCTGTCATCGTTGGTGGTGGTGGTTCTGGTATGCGTGCTTCTTACCAACTTGCTCAAGCTGGTTTGAAAGTTGCGGTATTGACTAAAGTATTCCCAACGCGTTCTCACACTGTAGCTGCACAGGGTGGTATTGGTGCTTCTCTTGGTAACATGCAAGAAGATAACTGGCACTACCATTTCTATGACACAGTAAAAGGTTCTGACTGGTTAGGTGACCAAGACGCAATTGAGTTTATGACTCGTGAAGCGCCACAAGTTGTATATGAACTTGAACATCTAGGTATGCCATTTGATCGTAACGCTGACGGCACAATTTACCAACGTCCATTCGGTGGTCACTCTGCGAACTATGGTGAAAAAGCTGTTCCTCGTGCTTGTGCTGCTGCCGACCGTACAGGTCACGCACTTCTTCACACGCTTTATCAAAGCAACGTGAAAATGGGTACACAATTCTTCGTAGAATGGATCGCGCTTGATTTGATCCGTAATGAAGCAGGTGATGTACTTGGTGTTACAGCAATTGACCAAGAAACAGGTAAAATTGCAGTATTCCAAGCGAAAGCAACATTGTTCGCAACGGGTGGTGCTGGTCGTGTTTACCGCGCATCTACAAACGCATATATCAACACTGGTGACGGTCTTGGTATGGCTGCTCGTGCAGGTATTCCATTACAAGATATGGAATTCTGGCAATTCCACCCAACGGGCGTTGCAGGCGCAGGCGTATTGTTAACTGAAGGTTGTCGTGGTGAAGGTGCAATCCTTCGTAACAAAGACGGCGAACCGTTCATGGAGCGTTATGCTCCAACTTTGAAAGACTTGGCACCACGTGACTTCGTATCACGTTCTATGGACCAAGAGATCAAAGAAGGCCGTGGTTGTGGTCCTAAAGGTGATTATATCCTTCTTGATATGACGCACTTGGGTGCTGATACGATCATGAAACGTCTTCCATCTGTATTTGAGATTGGTAAGAAGTTCGCGAACGTTGACATCACAAAAGAGCCAATTCCTGTTGTACCAACAATCCATTACCAAATGGGTGGTATTCCAACTAACATTCATGGTCAAGTTGTTGTTCCTGAATCGCGTGAAACTACTCCGCTAGAAGCACATTACGACAAAGACAGCGATACTTATTCTACCAATGCTGCGGATCGCAATTTCACTAAACCAGTGAAAGGTTTCTATGCGATTGGCGAATGTTCATGTGTGTCTGTACATGGTGCTAACCGTTTAGGTACAAACTCATTGCTTGACTTAGTTGTATTTGGTAAAGCTGCTGGCGAACATATCATTGACTATGTGACTAAGCATCACGGTGATGAATATGCGCCGCTTCCAACAACTGTGCTTCAGCAAACTGTCGAGCGTATCCGTCGCTTAGATGAGTCAACTTCTGGTGAGAATGCGCAAGAAGTGGCTGATGCAATTCGCGATATCGTTCAAGATCATGCAGGTGTATTCCGTACAACTGAACTTCTTGAAAAAGGTGTGAAAGAGATTCTGGCACTTGAGCCTCGTATCCGTAATATCCACTTAAAAGACAAATCAAAAGTATTTAATACTGCGCGTATTGAAGCACTTGAAGTGGAAAACTTATACGAAGTTGCAAAAGCAACCTTAATCTCTGCTGCTGCACGTAAAGAATGTCGTGGTGCGCATACTGTTGTAGATTTTGAAGAATCTCCAGATCATCCAGCATATCCTTACGGCCGTCGTGATGATGAGTGGATGAAGCATACTTTATGGTTCTCTGCTGATAACCGTCTTGAGTACAAGCCAGTACGTTACAAGCCTTTATCAGTTGATGCTATTCCACCTAAACCACGTACATTCTAATTGGGAGAAGTAAGATGAGTAGAGGTACTCGTACATTTAATATCTACCGCTACGATCCTGATAAGGATAAAGCACCGTACATGCAAACATTCAAGCTTGAGTTGACTGATAAGCACCGTATGTTGCTTGATGCGCTACTTGCATTGAAAGTTCAAGACGAAACTTTAACGTTCCGTCGTTCATGCCGTGAAGGTATTTGTGGTTCAGATGGTGTAAACATCAATGGTAAAAATGGTTTAGCGTGTCTTTGGAACCTAAACGATTTGCCAGAAGTAATTACTATTCGTCCATTACCAGGTCTTCCAGTAATCAAAGACTTGGTTGTAGACATGAATCAGTTCTATGATCAGTACGACAAAATTCAACCGTTCTTGATTAATAATCAACCTGCACCACCTAAAGAGCGTTTACAATCTCCAGAAGAGCGTGAGCATCTTGATGGTTTGTATGAATGTATTCTTTGTGCATGTTGTTCAACGTCTTGCCCATCATTCTGGTGGAACCCTGATAAATTCTTGGGTCCTTCAGCATTGTTGAATGCATATCGTTTCATTATTGATTCGCGTGATACTGCTACTCAAGACCGTTTGGCTCGTTTAGACGATCCTTTCAGTTTATTCCGTTGTAAAGGTATCATGAACTGTGTATCAGTATGCCCTAAAGGTCTAAATCCAACAAAAGCGATTGGTCACATTCGTAGCATGTTGTTAGATCAAGCTGGATAATGCTGTTCCAAAAAAAAGCACACTTAGGTGTGCTTTTTTTTTAATCAAAACTTGATGTTAAATTTAGTTTTCGAGATATTTTGGTTGAAGTGGTTAGATTTGCCCCAATCATAAAAAAATATGCACTTTAGGGATAAATGAAAACGTTTTGCATCTGCAAATATCTTTTTAAAATGTTAAGATATCGGTTTTATGATCCAAGTTGCATGTATTTAAATCTATAATTTTAGGCTTTAGTCTAATAATTATGAATTTTAATAGAATTTATCTAAATGCACCTTATATTATCTCAATGGTTTATAGTTGTATTTAGCTAATTTATGAATGGTATGTGTCAATAAAATCAGTTTGAAGTGAAGTTCATGGTAGGATTTGAACAAAATTTTTAGCATGAATATTATTCAATCTGTACATTAAATCAACATTTTGTTGGTTTGGTGTTAAGCTGAAAGCAGGGATAATGAAATTGAAAAGTTGCTTTAGAAAAGACTAATATTTTTATTTTTTTCTAAGTCAATTTGCAAAAATTGCTCGGTAATTTTATCGAGTATAAAGATGAGTGATGATGCCAATGAGGGCGTTATGATTCGTCATTGGTATTAGAAACTCTCTAATGCTATACGCCCCATGGTCTTTTGTACCAGATGGGTGAATGTCAATTTACCGATTTGGCATTATCAATCATGGGCGAGCTTAGAAAGCTCCCTGTAATGTTTTGCAATAGGAAATGGGTCCACAAATGCAAGAAGTTGCTGACGCATTGCGTCTTGACACTGAACTTTCCGCTGACAGTGCAGCGTATATTGAAGAACTTTATGAGCAGTATTTAGTTGCTCCAGAATCAGTCGGTGCTGATTGGCAAGAATACTTTGGTAAGTTCCCAAAAGGGGATCAACCACACAGCAATGTACGTGAGCAATTCCTTTTATTGGGTCGTAACTCAAACCGTATTCAGCCTGTCGTTCAAAGTTCAGTTAGTTCTGAGCACGAGCGTCGTCAGATTGGCGTATTACAATTAATCGCTGCATACCGTAACCGCGGTCATCAAAAAGCAAAATTAGATCCATTAGGTTTGGCAAAACGAGAAGAAGTGCCTGATCTTGATCTAGCGGCTCATGGTTTAACCAAATCTGACTTAGATACTGTATTCAATACAGGTAATCTTGCAATTGGCAAAACTGAAGCAACTTTAGGTGAAATGGTCAATGCGATGGAGGCGACGTATTGCGCTTCTATTGGTGTTGAATATATGCACATTGTTGACACTAAAGAGAAACGTTGGATTCAACAACGTCTTGAAGGTGTGAAAGGTCAATTTGGTTTTTCAGCAGAACAAAAGAAACATGTTCTTGAACGTTTAACTGCAGCTGAAGGCTTAGAGAAATACTTAGGCAATAAGTATGTTGGTGCTAAGCGCTTTGGTGTGGAAGGCGGTGAATCTTTCATTCCGATGGTTGATGCTGTTATTCAACGCGCAGGTTCTGTGGGATGTAAAGAAGTTGTGATCGGTATGCCACACCGTGGTCGTCTCAACTTGCTTGTCAATATCATGGGTAAAAACCCAGCAGATCTTTTCGGTGAATTTGAAGGTAAATCACTTCACAAGAAAGGTTCTGGTGACGTTAAGTATCACCAAGGTTTCTCGTCAAACGTAATGACTCCAGGTGGCGAAGTTCATTTGGCATTGGCATTTAACCCATCACACTTAGAAATCGTAGGGCCTGTAGTTGAAGGTTCAGTACGTGCTCGTCAAGTTCGTCGTAAAGACATTGGTGGTGATGACGTATTACCAGTAATCGTACATGGTGATGCTGCATTTGCTGGTCAAGGTGTGAACCAAGAAACCTTCCAAATGTCACAAACACGTGGTTATACGGTAGGTGGTACAGTTCATATTGTTGTCAATAACCAAGTTGGTTTTACAACATCAGATCCACGTGATGCACGTTCTACTGAATACTGTACTGATATCGCGAAAATGATTCAGGCACCAATCTTCCATGTGAATGGTGATGATCCTGAAGCTGTATTGTTTGTTGCTCAACTTGCACATGATTTCCGTCATACTTTCCGTAAAGACGTTGTTATCGATATGTTCTGTTACCGTCGTCGCGGTCACAATGAAGCAGATGAGCCAGCAGCAACTCAGCCAATGATGTATCAAGTCATTAATAAGAAAACGACGACTCGTGCATTATATGCTGACAAATTAGTACAAGAAGGTGTAATTGATCGTGCGACTGCAGATCAAATGATCGAAGATTACCGTGCTGATTTAGAAGCAGGTAAACATGTTGCGAATGCACTTGTACTTGAACCGAATAAAAAAATGTTCGTTGACTGGACGCCATACTTAGGTCACGAATACACTGACGTTTGGGATACTACTTTCCCTGAAGAGCGTTTAAAAGAACTTGGTCGCAAAATGCGTGAGCTTCCTGAAGGCTTCGTGATGCAGCGTCAAGTTTCTAAGGTGATCGATGATCGTCTTAAAATGCAAACTGGTGAAATGCCATTGAACTGGGGTGCAGCTGAGACTCTAGCTTATGCTTCGTTATTGGACGAGGGTTATCTTGTTCGTTTAACTGGTGAAGATGTTGGTCGTGGTACATTCTCGCATCGTCATGCGAAGCTTCATAACCAAGTAGACGGTTCGACGTATATTCCACTTTGCCATATTAAAGAAAATCAGCCGCGTACAGCGATTTATGACTCATTATTGTCTGAAATGGCAGTATTGGCATTCGAATATGGTTATGCAACAACTCTACCTAAGAGCTTAATTATTTGGGAAGCACAATTTGGTGACTTCGCGAACTGTGCTCAAGTTGTTATTGACCAATTCATTGCTTCTGGTGAGACAAAGTGGGAGCGTGTTTGTGGTTTAACGATGCTTCTTCCACATGGTTTTGAAGGTCAAGGCCCAGAGCACTCATCTGCACGTTTAGAGCGTTTCTTACAGCTATGTGCTGAAGAAAACATGCAAGTGATGACGCCTACAACTCCTGCACAGATTTTCCATGCTTTACGTCGTCAGGCGATTCGCCCAATTCGTAAACCAATGATTATCATGTCTCCAAAGTCATTATTACGTCACAAATTAGCGGTATCTAATCTTGATGAATTGGCGAACGGTACTTTCCAAACTGTGATTGATGAAGTTGATAACATTAATAAGTTGGATGTGACTCGTGTAGTGCTTTGCGGTGGTAAGGTTTATTACGATTTACTTGAAAAACGTCGTGAAAATGAATTGAACAACACTGCTATTGTTCGTGTTGAACAATTGTACCCATATCCAGAAGCACGTTTAGCGGAAGTACTTGCACAATATCCAAATATGAAAGAGCTTGTTTGGGCGCAAGAAGAACCGAAGAACCAAGGCGCATGGTTATTCATCGCACCACGTTTATACGAAGGTGTTATGAAGTCAGGTCAACAAATTCAAATCAGCTATGCAGGACGTGAAGCATCTGCTGCACCGGCTTGTGGCTCACCATATTTACATGCAAAACAACAAGCACAACTCGTTAACGAAGCGCTTGCGATCGTAGCAGAATAATCAGGAGAATCTTAAGAATGGCAACCGAAATTAAAGCACCGGTATTCCCAGAGTCAGTTGCAGACGGAACAATTGCAACTTGGCACAAACAACCAGGTGAAGCGGTATCACGTGATGAAGTGATCTGTGATATCGAAACGGATAAAGTTGTACTTGAAGTTGTTGCTCCTGCAGATGGTACGATTGCAAATATCATTAAAGGCGAAGGCGACACAGTTCTTTCTGATGAAGTAATTGCTACATTTGAAGCAGGTGCTGTTTCAGGTGCTTCTCAAACTCAAGCTGTTCAATCTGAAGAGAAAGTTGAGCAAGCTGCTGCTGCTACAGAAGCGGGTGCTGCTCCTGTTGTTGAACGCGCTCAAGCTCCTGTTCAAGATCAAGCTCCAGCTGTTCGTAAGGCATTAACTGAAACTGGTATCAATGCATCAGAAGTTTCAGGTACAGGTCGTGGTGGCCGTATCACTAAAGAAGATGTGGCGAATCACCAATCTAAACCTGCTGCTCCTGCTGCTGCACCATTAAGCGTAGCTGTAGGTGAGCGTATTGAAAAACGTGTTCCTATGACACGTCTTCGTAAGCGTGTGGCTGAACGTTTACTTGCTGCAACGCAAGAAACAGCAATGTTAACGACGTTCAACGAAGTCAACATGAAGCCAATCATGGACATGCGAGCTCAGTACAAAGATGCTTTTGAAAAGCGTCATGGTGCTCGTTTAGGCTTTATGTCATTCTTTGTTAAAGCTGCGACTGAAGCACTTAAACGCTACCCAGCTGTAAATGCTTCAATTGATGGTGATGATATTGTTTATCATGGTTACTATGACATCGGTGTAGCGGTATCTTCTGATCGTGGTTTAGTAGTTCCAGTATTACGTGATACTGATCGCATGAACTATGCTGAAGTTGAAAATGGTATCCGTGATTACGCATTCAAAGCACGTGATGGTAAGCTGGGCATTGAAGACATGACAGGTGGTACATTCACGATCACTAATGGCGGTACTTTCGGTTCATTGCTTTCAACACCAATTTTAAATACGCCACAAACTGCAATTTTGGGTATGCATAAAATCCAAGAGCGTCCAATGGCGGTAAATGGTCAAGTTGAAATCTTACCAATGATGTATTTAGCGCTTTCTTATGACCACCGTTTAATTGATGGTAAAGAAGCAGTAGGTTTCCTTGTAACAATCAAAGAATTGTTAGAAGAACCAGCTAAACTTATCCTTGATCTTTAATTCTAAAGAATAAATCCATGGGCTTAGAGCGATCCTCTAGGCCCATTTTTGGAGAGAAGAATGTCTCAACAATTTGATTTAGTAGTAATCGGCGGTGGTCCAGGTGGTTATGAAGCTGCTATTCGTGCAGCACAACTGGGTTTCAAAGTTGCGTGTATTGAAAAGCGTATTCATAAAGGAAAACCCTCTTTAGGTGGTACTTGCTTGAACGTGGGTTGTATCCCATCTAAAGCACTTTTAGACTCTTCACATCGTTATGAAGATACTGTTCATCATTTAGATGATCATGGTATTACAACGGGCGAAGTAAAATTTGATCTTCAAAAGTTACTTGCTCGTAAAGATAAAATCGTTAACCAACTTACAATGGGTATTGATGGCCTGTTGAAAGGTAACGGTATTGAATGGTTGCAGGGTACAGGTAAATTATTAGCTGGTAAAAAAGTTGAGTTTGTTCCACATGAGGGCGAAACTCAGATTTTAGAACCTAAATATGTCATTCTTGCTTCCGGTTCTGTTCCTGTAAATATTCCTGTTGCTCCTGTAGATCAAGATCTTATCGTTGATTCTACTGGCGCGCTTGAATTCCAAGAAGTACCTAAGCGTTTAGGTGTAATTGGTGCAGGTGTCATTGGTCTTGAACTTGGATCAGTATGGCGTCGTTTGGGTGCAGAAGTTGTTGTTTTTGAAGCAATGGATGCATTTTTACCAATGGCTGATAAAGCTTTGGCAAAAGATTACCAAAAAGTATTAACTAAGCAAGGTCTTGATATTCGTGTTGGCGCAAAAGTAGCTGGTACAGAAATCAATGGTCGTGAAGTGACAGTAAAGTACACTCAAGGTGGCGAAGACAAAACTCAGACTTTCGACAAATTGATCGTTTGCGTGGGTCGTAAAGCGTATGCAGAAGGTTTATTAGCAGAAGATTCTGGCATTAAACTAACTGAACGTGGTTTGGTTGAAGTAAATGATTGGTGTGCAACTTCTGTTGAAGGTGTATATGCAATTGGTGACTTAGTACGTGGTCCAATGCTTGCACATAAAGCAATGGAAGAAGGCGTAATGGCTGTTGAACGTATTCATGGTCACGCAGCTCAAGTGAACTATGACACGATTATTTCTGTGATTTATACACACCCTGAAGCGGCGTGGGTTGGTTTAACAGAAGAACAAGCGAAAGAAAAAGGTCACGAAGTTAAAACAGGTCAATTTGGTTTCGCAGCGAATGGTCGTGCGATGGCAGCTGGAGAAAATGCTGGTTTCGTGAAATTTGTTGCTGACGCTAAAACGGATCGTTTGCTTGGTATGCACGTGATTGGACCTGCTGCGTCCGATATCGTTCACCAAGGCATGATCGCACTTGAATTTGTATCAAGCGTTGAAGATCTTCAATTAATGACATTTGGTCACCCAACATTCTCTGAAGTAGTTCATGAAGCTGCGCTAGCAGTAGATGGGCGAGCGATTCACGCGATTCAGCGTAAACGTAAATAACACAAAAAAGAGCGGCTGAGGCCGCTCTTTTTGCATTTGGTGGTTGTTTTTGTTTGAATAATCATCTAAAACTAGAATACTAAATTTAATAAATGCCAATATTTATTGCGAAGGAAGTTTAAATATTGGTGTGTCATAAAAAGTGAAAAGTAGTAAAAGGTAAAACAATGAATTTACACGAGTATCAGGCGAAATCGCTGTTAAAAAAATATGGTATGCCAGTTCAGGAAGGCATCATCGCTACAAATGCAGAGGAAGCAGTAAAAGCATTTGAACAGCTAGGCGGCAAATTCGCTGTTATGAAAGCACAAGTACATGCCGGTGGGCGTGGAAAAGCTGGCGGCGTTAAAGTCGTTAAGTCAGCTGATGAAGCAAAAGAATATGCTTCGCAAATTATTGGTACTCGTTTAGTTACATATCAAACGGATGCAAATGGGCAACCAGTTAACAGTGTACTCGTTGCAGAAGATGTCTATCCAGTTGAGCGTGAATTGTATTTAGGCGCAGTTGTTGATCGTTCATCACGTCGTATTACTTTCATGGCTTCTACTGAAGGTGGTGTCGAAATTGAAAAAGTCGCTGAAGAAACTCCAGAAAAAATTATTAAAGTTGAAGTAGATCCATTGGTTGGCTTACTTCCTTTCCAAGCTCGTGAAGTCGCTTTTGCTTTAGAGCTGAAAGATAAACAGATTAATCAATTTGTTAAAATTATGTCTGCAGCTTATCAAGCGTTCGTAGAAAATGATTTCGCATTGTTTGAAATTAATCCATTGTCAGTCCGTGAAAATGGTGAAATTTTGTGTGTTGATGCCAAGGTCGGTATTGATTCAAATGCTTTATATCGTTTGCCGGAAGTTTCTGTTTTAAGAGATAAATCGCAAGAAAATGAGCGTGAGCTTAAGGCCTCTGAGTTTGACCTTAATTATGTTGCTTTAGAAGGTAATATTGGTTGTATGGTGAATGGTGCGGGTCTTGCGATGGCAACCATGGACATCATTAAACTCTATGGTGGTCAACCAGCAAACTTCTTGGATGTAGGTGGTGGCGCAACGAAAGAGCGTGTAATTGAAGCATTCAAGATCATTTTAGCGGATCAGTCAGTACAAGGTGTGCTGATCAATATCTTCGGTGGTATTGTGCGTTGTGACATGATTGCTGAAGCAATTATTGCAGCGGTTCAAGAAGTAAATGTAACAGTGCCTGTTGTTGTTCGCTTAGAAGGGAATAATGCAGAACTAGGTGCAAAATTACTTGATGAATCTGGTCTTAAACTAATTTCTGCAAACGGCTTATCTGATGCCGCAGAAAAAATTGTTGCTGCAGTAAAAGCATAAGGAGTATCAATCATGAGCGTATTAATTAATAAAGACACTAAAGTATTGGTACAGGGCTTTACGGGTAAAAATGGTACATTCCACTCAGAACAAGCTTTGGCTTATGGTACTAAGGTTGTGGGCGGTGTGACTCCAGGTAAAGGCGGTCAAACTCATTTAAATTTACCTGTATTTAATACAATGAAAGATGCAGTGAAAGAGACTGGTGCTGATGCATCGGTCATTTACGTTCCTGCACCATTTGTATTGGATTCTATCGTTGAAGCAGTTGACTCTGGTGTTGGACTGATTGTTGTTATCACTGAAGGTGTACCAACCATTGATATGCTGAAAGCGAAACGCTATCTAGAAACCAATGGAAATGGCACTCGCTTAGTGGGTCCAAACTGTCCAGGTGTTATCACGCCGGGTGAATGTAAGATTGGTATTATGCCAGGACATATTCATCAGCCAGGACGAATCGGTATTATTTCGCGTTCTGGTACGTTGACCTATGAAGCTGTTGCACAAACTACGAAGTTAGGATTAGGTCAATCAACGTGTATCGGTATTGGTGGAGATCCGATCCCTGGTATGAATCAGATTGATGCTTTGAAACTGTTCCAAGATGATCCAGACACAGATGCAATTATTATGATTGGCGAGATTGGTGGTACAGCTGAAGAAGAAGCGGCAGAATATATCCAATCAAATGTGACGAAACCTGTTGTTGGTTACATTGCTGGTGTGACTGCACCGAAAGGTAAGCGAATGGGTCATGCTGGTGCTATTATTTCAGGTGGTAAAGGCACAGCAGAAGAAAAATTTGCTGCATTTGAGCGTGCTGGAATGGCATATACACGTAGCCCAGCTGAACTTGGTTCAACGATGTTAGAAGTACTCAAAGAAAAAGGTTTAGCTTAATCCTTTAAGTAAAAAAGCCTCCTGAGTGGAGGCTTTTTTCATGCATAATAATAAGATATAGAAACGTAAAATTAATATGATTCAAAATTTTAAACTTTATTTACAAGCTTTGATGATTTTTTCTATTTCTGCTGTTCAGGCGAATTCCTTGGATCATGATGAAAATACGAAAGATCAAAATCTCATTTTTAATTTTTTTGAAGCTCAGCAAGAACTTCACTATGAGCCTGCCATAGAAGATTTAAATAGTGAACAGACCAAGATTGCAGAATTAAATGAGAAAGAATATTCGAGATTTGATGTATTGACGCATTCAATTTTTCAATCCGAACGTATTAAGTTTTTTAATTTCACAGCTTTTGATCGGAATGAATTGAAGAATAAACTTGATACAGGTCATTTTGACTTATCAAATCTGGAACAATTAAGCATTACGTTTGGATATGGTGTTGAGTATTTGCTGAAACAGAATCAAACGATAGGGTACGAGTTTTTATCCTCGTTTCCCTACGATCGAGGCAGATTGATTCGGATTTTTTGGAATCAGACATTTTAAATGTCTAATCTATTTTTCGATAAAGGCCTGATTTAACTGTTCCAGCTTTGGTTTCTTTTATGAGGTGCCATGAAGAAGGTAGATTAAGTGATGACAATGGTTGATCGGCTTCGACATAAATAAATGCATCTGTTTTGAGTTTTGGGTCAATCAATGAAGCCAACTCCTCCCAAAGATTTAAACTATAGGGAGGATCTAAAAAAACTACATCGAATTGATTGTTTGAGAGTTGTTTTAGCGCGATTTGGGCAGTGCTTTGAATCAGTTTTGCATTATTCACATTTAAAAGCGCTAAGTTTGATTTTAAAAATTTATTTTGCTCTAAATTAGGTTCGATCATCGTGACATGAGCTGCCCCTCGAGATAGCGCTTCAAAACCTAATGCACCAGATCCAGCGCAAACATCTAGCACCTGCGCTTGTTGAATATCCCACATTAACCAATTAAATAAAGTTTCGCGTACACGATCTGGTGTTGGTCTTAAACCCTCAATAGTGGCAAAAGGTAATACACGGCGTTTCCATTCACCACCAATGATGCGGAGTTGATTTTTCATTTATTGACTCGTGTTACGTTGAGTGTCAGTGTTTGCATTCGTTGCATTCGTTGCATTCGTTGCATTCGTTGCACTGTTGCTGTTACGTGATGTTTGGAGTTCACGAGGAAGTGCATTTGGATCGGCTGACAAATTGGTAGATCCGCTAGGTAATTCACCAGGCTTAATGCCTGCTGTCATTAGGCCGCCACTGACAACATGATTCATCGGCTTTATTGGTTTACGATCACGATGGAGTAACCAATAATCCAATACAGGACGGGCGAGCGCTGTTGCTCCTGAACCTCCACGACCATTTTCCCATATTACTGCAATCGCTATTTCTGGGTTGTCGGCAGGGGCGAAGCCTACAAATAAGCCGTGATCGAGTTGACGTTCAGTTAATAAAGCTTCGTTATACTTTTTACCTTGCGCAATACTCTTGACCTGAGCGGTACCTGTTTTACCCGCAATTTGATATTGCAGTCCACCACGAATCCCTTTACCTGTTCCAGATTGGATCACATCCACCATGGCATCACGCATCTTAATCCAATCTTCATCAGTACCATTGAAGGCAATTTTATAATCTGGTGCATTGTGAACTTTGAATTGCTTTGTGCCTTTGGTTTCACGTAATACATGCGGTGTAACATGGGCGCCATGATTTGCAGTAATTGCAGTTGCCATCGCAAGTTGCAAGGGGGTAGAAGTGAACGCACCTTGCCCAATACTGACTGAGATAGTTTCACCTTTGAGCCATTTAGAATTGCGAGTACGCATTTTCCATTCTGGCGAAGGATACAAGCCTGTACTTTCGCTAGGAAGGTCTACACCCGTTTTCTCACCAAATCCAAACTGACGCATCCATGTGTTCATACGATCAATCCCCATCTGGTAAGAAAGAACGTAATAGTAAGTATCACATGAGACAACAATGGACTTGTGCATATTGACTACACCATGACCCGTTTTTTTCCAGTCACGGAATTTGTGGGAGTCTCCTGGTAAGTGGAAATAACCTGGATCTGAAATAGCAGTTGACCAATCGACAATACCGTAGTGAATACCTCCTAATGCAGCCATAGGCTTAATGGTAGAACCTGGTGGATAAGTCCCTTGAACTGCGCGGTTATACAACGGCTGATCTAAATTGTCACGCAGCGCACTATAATCTGTATGACTGATACCAGTCACGAATAAATTTGGATTGAAACTTGGACTCGAAACGAGTGCCAAAATTTCACCTGTACGTGGATCCATTGCAACAATTGCACCACGACGCCCCGCAAGTTGCTCAGCAGCTACTGTTTGGAGACCATAATCAAGTGATAAATAGAGGTCATTACCGCGTACAGAATCTTTACGCCCTAATTTCCGTAAAACATTACCGAAAGCATCTGTCTCAATAGATTCAAAGCCAGGTGAGCCATGCAACAGGTCTTCGTAAAATTTTTCTACACCAATTTTACCGATCAGATTGGTACCTGCGTAAGCATCTTTATCAATGCTTTTGAGTTCTTTATCGTTAATACGACCGACATACCCAATAACATGGGCAAATAATTCACCATGCGGGTAATAACGCGTCATTTGGGTTTCAATAGAAACACCAGGAAATTTAAACTTTACTTCACTAAATTTAGCGATATCTGTTTCAGTTAAGTTTAGTTTAAGCGTGACACGTTCAGTCTTTTTTGCGGTTTTCACACGACTCATGAAGCGTTCAATGTCTTCTTCGCTTAAGTCAATAATCTTTCTAAGGCGTTCTACCGTGTCTTCAATATCAGGCACATCCGCTTTACTTAATGTAGCCGTAAAAACTGGATAATTGTCAGCCAGTAGAATGCCGTTACGATCAAAAATATAACCGCGGGCAGGGGAAATCGGTTGTAAACGAATTCGGTTTTTGTCCGATGCATCTTTAAACTGGTCGTAATGCACAATTTGCAAATAAGCATATCGAGACAATAGAACAAGTAAAAAAAAGATTACCACGCAAATAGCAAACACCACTCGACTACGAAAAATTCGCTTTTCTTGTTGTACATTCTTCAGTGGGAACTGCTGCTTCATAGATCTTTACTTTTTTGCGGGTAAAAACTGACTTTATATCAAAGTATTTTAACTCAGATTAACTATAAAATTTGAAAAATTAATAAATAGTTCGTATGTTATAAAAATTAAAATTTGACCAAATAGACACTAATTTTAAAGCTTGTTGTATATAAGAACGAAAATTATTCTGTTAAAGTCGAAGCACTATGGATGAATAATAATATTGTTCTCAGTTTGAGAGAATGGAGAAAATAATGAGAAAAATCGTTTCCTTTGCTGTCATGATGTGGGTAGGGAATTTAGCATACGCAGATTTTTCATCGTTTTATCCTGAAGCAAAATTGAAACCAGAACAATTTTCTAAAATAAATGTGGGTGCTGGTGTTACACAACGGTTAGCGCATGGGAATTTAGAATACGTCACTCCATACGGTATTGGATACGGAAAGCTTGGCGCTTTCTTAAATGACGACCACGATGTGGGTGCTCAAGTCGGTTTTCGTTACCCAATAATTCTCGGAACTAAGGACTTAAATGGATTTTATTTAGGTGCATTTGCTGGTCATCTAAAATCAAAAACAGTCAATGGTGAAAAGGAATCTCAACTCGGTGGTGGTATAGATTTATCATATGTCATGCTGAATAAAGAAAGAATTAGTACATTTAGTGTAGGGATAAAAGCAGGAGAGGAAATCACGCAAGGAAACCAAGTGATTTTTGAAACTAAACCAGAACTACAGTTTGCCTACACCTTAAGTGTAGGATTTTAGAAAGCTTTATGGTTTTATACCTCAAGTTCGACTGCAATTAGATATATGAATATGAGAGTCATGAATGTTTGGATATGTGAGTGATTTGTGGCAAGCCTTCGTCAATCGACCTGATTTTTATGCAGTACTGAGTATTATCCCAGTAACCGCATTTGTGACTTGGGCTCACGTCTGGATGGCACTCAAGATGGTGTTTTATCCAATTAAGTTTTGGGGTTTTCACTTAGGTCCGCTTCCGGTGGGATGGCAAGGAATTGTTCCACGTAAGGCAGGACGTATATCGGGTATTATTACCGACAATACACTATCAAAACTTGGCTCCTTACGAGAGTTCTTAGATGCGATGGATCCCGAGGATACTGCTCGTATCATTGGTGAACAGGTTGGCTTTGAGTTAGAGCACTTAATTGATGAAGTGATGATGGATCGCAATGCGGTTCTATGGGAAAACTTACCTTACTCAATCAAGCGACGTATTTATGCGCAAGCACATAAGCAACTTCCAAATGTTTTGAAAGAGCTCGTAACTGAATTAACTTTAAATGTTGAGTCGCTCGTGGATATGCGTGCGATGGTAGTGAGTCAAATGGAAGGCGACCGTCAATTGATGGTTAATATGTTCTTAAAAGTGGGTCAAAAAGAAATTAATTTCATTTGGCATATCAGTGCATTAATCGGTATGTTCTTCGGTATCTTCCAAATGATCGTTTGGTTTGTCGTGCCTTGGCATTGGACCGTACCATTCTGGGCAGCAATTTGGGGCTTTTTAACGAATTGGATTGCAATTTGGATGGTATTTAATCCAGTTGAGCCACATTATATTCGTTATCCACAATTCTTTGAGTTAACTCAAGATCGTAAATTCCCTTGGATAAAACCTGTTATTCCACGCATTGGTTCTTATAATATTCAAGGTGCGTTTATGAAGCGCCAAGAAGAAGTATCAGATGTATTTGCCCGTGTAGTGACTGAAGATTTGATTACATTGAAATCTATTATGATGGAAATGATGTATGGTGGAAAAAAAGACAAAACACGCCGTATTGTCAAACGTCATATCAATGAAATCATGGAAACACCATTGGTTCGTACATCATTACAGCTGTCTTTAGGTCCAAAAGAGTATGCAAAACTCAAGACAGACTTGATCGATCGCTCAATTGAAATTACGATGGTGCCTGTATGCGACCCAGCTTTTAATGCGAGCCGTGCACAGAAAATCTATCAAATGTTTAAAGAACGTATCCGTGAATTAACGCCGCGCGAGTTTCAAAATCTATTACGTCCTGCATTCCAGGAAGACGAATGGATCTTAATTGTGCTAGGTGGGGTAACAGGTTTCTTCGCGGGTCTGATTCATTTATTTGTGGCTTTCTTATAAATAGATGCTGGATTGGTGCCTACCAAAGACATTAACCAAGTATCGTCGATATAGTTAAAATGAGGATGTTTATTTATGCGCATTATATTACTCGGACCACCTGGAGCAGGTAAAGGTACTCAAGCTCAGTTGATCTGCAAGCGCTACAATGTCCCACAAATTTCAACCGGTGATATGCTCCGTGCTGCAATTCGTGAAGGAACTGAACTCGGTCTACAGGCAAAATCTGTAATGGACAATGGTGGTCTAGTTTCTGACGAACTGATTATTGGTCTGGTTAAAGAGCGTATTGCACAACCAGATTGTGCAAATGGTTGTATCTTTGATGGTTTCCCTCGTACGATTCCTCAAGCTGAAGCTTTGGAAAAAGAAGGCATTGATATTGATCACGTGATCGAAATTGATGTGCCTGATGAAGAAATCGTTAAACGCTTATCGGGTCGTCGCCAACATCCAGCATCAGGTCGTGTTTATCATATCGTCTACAACCCACCAAAAGTGGAAGGCAAAGATGATGAAACTGGTGAAGATTTAGTTCAGCGTCCAGATGACCAAGAAGAAACAATTCGTAAGCGCTTAGGTTCATATCATACTGAAACTGAACAATTGGTTGGCTTTTACCAAGGGCGTGCAGCTTCAGGTGAAAATGCGCCAACGTATGATAAGCTGAATGGACTTCGTCCTATTGAAGAAGTTCAAAAAGAACTTTTTGCAATTTTAGATCAAACTAAATAATCATTATTCAGCTTTGACAAAAAAGAAGCCCTAAGTCATATTAGGGCTTCTTTTTTTATGATGTGAAGGTAAACAAGTGCAAAATATTGCCATTATTTTATTGATGCTTGCATGCTTGGCAGTATTGTCTTTTTTGGTATTTATAAGTTTTAAATTACTTCGCGATAGTCAAAAACAGATGAAATTAGATAAAGAGAAAAAAGATCAAAAAAAATCTATTGATCGTTAAATCTGTTTTAAATCGATCTGTCTTATCGCTCCATATTCGAAACGTTCAGGCCAATTGCACACATCACTTACAACACACTCGTTGCACTTTGGCTTCCGCGCAATACAGCAATAACGTCCATGTAAAATTAACCAATGATGAGCGTCTACAATAAACTCTTTTGGAATCACTTTCACTAGACGGTGTTCAACTTCGAGTACATTTTTTCCTACAGCAAGTCCAGTACGATTACCTAATCGAAAGATGTGGGTATCAACTGCCATGGTTGGTTGACCAAAAGCCGTATTCAATACCACATTTGCAGTTTTTCGACCTACGCCTGGAAGTGCTTCTAAATCAGCACGGTTGTTAGGAACAATACTATTGTGTTGTTTAATCAATATTTCACAAGCTTTGATGACATTTTCAGCTTTAGAGTTATAGAGACCTATCGTTTTAATATAAGATTTTAATCCTTCTACACCTAAGGCATAGATTGCTTCAGGTGTGTTTGCTACAGGGAAAAGCTTATCTGTGGCCTTATTTACGCTTACATCAGTGGCTTGTGCTGATAATGTCACTGCAACTAACAATTCAAAGGGTGAAGAATAATTCAGCTCTGTTTTAGGGTTTGGGCGTTGAGCTCTTAATCTTTCAAAAAAAATTTGAATTTGCTTTTTTGTCATGTTTTTTACTGTCTTAGGTGTTTTAACGGTCATTTAAACACCCTCAATTGAATTGAGTTTTTCATATAAAGTATTGAGTTGCTCTCGCTTATCGAGGCTCTCACGTAAAGAAAGTTGTTTTTCAAGCTTTTTAATTTGTGTACGTAATTTGGCAAGTTCGATTGTAGATTTTGCATCTAATGTCTTATGAAGTGCTGTTTTTTCTATTGTTTGAATAGTAGGTACGGATTGTAATTGTTTTGAAAATTGAGCAAAAAGTGCAGTATCAATTTCAGCTTTAACGACAGGACCTTTGCGATGAAGTCTGCGATTTTCCTCACGTTGAATATGAGCATAATATCGATTTCTAAGATCGTTTTGTTCTAGGATGCGGGCTTGCTCATTTGGTATGGGCTGTAAATCTTCAACGAGATCGATACAGTCGACTGGACAAGGAGGAATACATAATTCGCATCCAGTGCAAAGATCAGTTAACACAGTATGCATTAATTTTCCTGATCCAATAATGGCATCAACAGGGCAAGCACTGATGCATTTAGTGCAACCAATACACTCGTCTTCACGTATGATTGCTTTCATACGCTGTGGACGACCATCAGACTGAATTGGCCAAACGCTTTCTTCAGCTTTAAGCTTAGGGCGATTCAGTACGTGAGCAATTGCGTCAGCAACAGGTTGACCGCCAGGTACACATTTATTTGCGTCTTCTCCTTCTACAATAGCTTTAGCATAAGGTAAACAACCATCACGGTGGCCACATAGGCCACATTGGGTTTGAGGTAGGAAAGCATCAACTTGTTGTATCAATGAGATTTGTGCGTGCATGTACGTTAAAACTTAATCAAGCGAAAAGGAGATCGATCATAGGTGCGAAATATGAATGATTTTAACATGATTAGTATTAGTTTGGGGTGCGCTGTTATGGGTCATTTATTGCGCAATAAAAGCGCTGAATAAGCATCAATACATAATTAAAAGTAATGAATTTGATAATTTAAAATTATTAAATACTATAATTAAGTAATTGAAATTAAAAAAATATTAAAAAAAATTATGAAAACTATTGTACAGTGCCTGTAAAAGATATTTAATACTTTGCGCCAAAACTTATCAATATATTGAAATTTTGACCAATTTTGATCCATTTTCTGCTGAGGATTAAGCGTTGAAATACAACAGCCTTAACGACTTCCTAGACTACGTTAAAACACGTGATGCACATCAACCAGAATTTCTTCAAGCTGTTGAAGAGGTGATGACAAGCTTATGGCCTTTTATTGAAAAGAACCCTAAGTATGCAGCTCATGGTTTATTAGAACGTTTAGTTGAACCTGAACGTGCGATTCAATTCCGCGTTTCTTGGGTTGATGATCAAGGTCAAACACACGTTAACCGTGCGTTCCGTGTTCAGTACAACTCAGCAATTGGTCCATTCAAAGGTGGTATGCGTTTCCACCCTTCAGTGAACCTTTCAATCCTAAAATTCTTAGGTTTTGAACAGACTTTCAAAAATGCGTTAACTACACTACCAATGGGTGGTGGTAAAGGTGGTTCTGATTTTGACCCTAAAGGTAAATCAGAAGGCGAAATCATGCGTTTCTGCCAAGCACTCATGATCGAGTTATACCGTCACTTAGGTTCTGACACAGATATTCCTGCGGGTGATATTGGTGTTGGTGGCCGCGAAGTTGGTTACATGGCGGGTATGATGAAGAAGCTCAGCAATGACACTTCATGCGTATTTACAGGTAAGGGTTTAACTTTTGGTGGTTCACTAGCGCGCCCTGAAGCAACTGGTTACGGTACAGTGTATTTCGCTGAGGAAATGCTTAAGACTCGTAACGACAGTTTCAAAGACAAGGTAGTTACAATTTCTGGTTCGGGTAACGTTGCACAGTTTGCTGCTGACAAAGCAATGTATTTGGGCGCAAAAGTTGTTTCACTTTCAGATTCAGCTGGTACTGTATACATTAAAGATGGTTTAACTCCAGAGCTTTTAGCTGAAGTAATGGAGCTTAAAAACGTTCAACGTGGTCGTATCTCAGAGTTTGCAGCGAAACATGGCTTTGAATATCTTGAAGGGCAACGTCCTTGGGGTATTAAGTGTGATATCGCACTTCCATGTGCAACACAAAATGAATTAGATGCTGATGATGCGGATAAATTGCTTGAAAATGGTGTGATTTGCGTAGCTGAAGGTGCAAATATGCCTTCTACACTTGCAGCAGTTGAAAAATTCGTTGAAGCAAAAATTCTTTATGCTCCAGGTAAGGCATCCAATGCAGGTGGTGTTGCAACTTCTGGTCTTGAAATGTCTCAAAATGCGCTTCGTTTAGGTTGGTCTTTCGAAGAAGTAGATGAGCGTTTACATGCAATCATGAAAGAAATTCACCGTAACTGCGTAAAATTTGGTACTCAAGAAGATGGTACTGTGAATTACGTAGATGGTGCGAACATTGCTGGTTTCGTAAAAGTTGCTGATGCGATGTTAGCTCAGGGTGTATTCTAAGAATATATTCAAGAATAAAAAACCGAGGCTTAGCCTCGGTTTTTTATTATTTATAGAGAACCTTTTACAGCTTCTCGCTCTACAGCCATATCAAAAATATAAGCATACTTAGACTGATCTGCAGCAGGATTTTTGATTTCATAGCGTTTTACACGAATGATTTGACGTTCATTCGGACTATGAGAAAAACCTTCAATTTGATCGTAGAATAAAGTCCAGTCTTTATCGACTTGCGTTTTAATACCACTATCGTTGTATTTTATTTCTCTGACTTGTAGACAAGTTTGGGGAGCTACACCTGTACATTGTTTAGTTTCTGGCGAAATTTCAAGAAATATGGTTTCACCTTGAGTTTTGTATTTGGTTTCAGGTGTCATTTTACCCGTGAAGATAATCTTTTCACCATTCGGCTGTACCAAAGTCAACGTTGGATTATCACGATCATTTAAATTAAGCACGAAAGGAACAGCAGCTTGGGAAAATAGATTTCCAGCAAAGCGTTCTTGTTCGGCAGCCAAACCATTACATCCCTTCATGGTAGATGCAAGTTGAGCAGCTACGATAGTATTGTTTTTTAGCTCAAACCCGCCAAATAAAGTATTGCAGCTCGTATGAATTGAAAGTTTTTTATCAGTGGTGAAGTTTAAAGTGATTGGTTGAGGCGCATTTTGTGGATTGGCTTGCCATTGGTATGCAGAGAGAGTTTGATCAGCATTTTGTTGTTGAAGCACAGACACAGCTAAATCCCCAGCTTTTTGTAGATCGGAAGTCTGACACGCAGCAAGTGTGATAGGCAAAATAGCCAAGGCAATTAATTTTAATTTCATAACAAGTTTTCTAAATTGTATTGATCCGAGGAAGGATAACGCAGGAGATCTAAAAAATTATGGATACATTCTGCACTTTTCAGTATCAAAATGTATCCATTGATCGATGATTATTTCGTGATGGTCATTTAAAAAATGATATTTTATTTTCTCTCAATCAAAGCGATAAATATCCATTCCTAAAGCACCCATGGTAAAACTACTATGTACAATGCTAAAACGATCACCAGTGCCCATAGAGAAAAATAAAGGTGCAAAGTGTTCTATCGTAGGGTGGTTACGATGAACAAAAGGAATCGTATTCCACGCTAAAATAGCAGGATAATCCGAATGAGTGAGCTGCTGCACCACGTAGTTTCTAAAAGTTGATGCCCATTCTGGAACTTCACTCGTTTCACCATGCCAAGCAAGCTCTCTTAAATTATGAGTAATGCTTCCCGAGCCAATTAATAATATTTGCTGATCTCTTAATGGAGCGAGAGCTTGACCAATTTTAAATATCGCTTCAGCAGACATCGTCATGGGTAAAGAGATTTCGACTACGGGGATATCAGCTTCTGGATACATATGTAATAAAGGCATCCATACGCCATGATCACGAGGTCGTGTACTATTGGCATGTGCAGTAATTTGTGCCTCAGCGAATAAATTTAAAACTTGTTCAGCAACATCTGGAGCACCAGGGGCAGGATAGCGAATTTCATACAGTTCATCTGGGAAACCTCGAAAATCGTGCCATGTTTCAGGTCTAGCCCCCGTACTTACTTCGAGTGCATTGCTTTCCCAATGTGCAGACATGACGATTATCGCTCTAGGTTTGGGCAAATTGAGACTCAAGCGATGTAAAGCTGGACCAACCTGTTCAGGATTCAAAGCCAGCATTGGAGAGCCATGTGAGATGAATAAGCCAGGTAGCGTTTGAATAGTCATGAGGTTGGTTCCATTCTTAGGTGTATGAGGTGATCATCGCAAATTTTAGAAGTCAGAGTAACCATTTAAATTTGAACATCATGTTGCAAATTCGGAACGATTATCCAGCACGATGGTACGGATGGTTATGATTAATGCTCATGGCACGGTAAAGTTGTTCAATCAACAGAATGCGAACCATAGGGTGGGGTAGCGTTAATTTAGATAAAGACCAGTGCCAAGCAGCAGCTTTACGAACTGCATCAGAATGTCCATCAGGTCCACCAATAGCGAGTACAACATCATTCCCTTCAAGCATCCAACCTTTCATGGTTTCAGCTAATTTTTCTGTACTAAACTCTTTTCCTCCCACTTCAAGTGCAATTAAAAGTTCATTTCCTTTCAGTGCATTTAAAATGCTATCGCCTTCGATATTACGGTATTTTAAAATATCAGCTTCAGAGTCATTCTTTCCGCGTTTCGCCATAGGAAGCTCAACAATTTGAGTTTGTACAAAAGGTTGAATTCTTTTGAAATAATCTTCAAAACCAGTAAGAACCCATGCTGGCATTTTTTGACCAATGGTCAAGATACGAATTTTCATGAAAATGTGTCACTAGAAGTTTCACGATATTATACATTTCAAAGTGATGAATTTATAAATTCAAAAGTTAAAACATAATGGGTTGTTAATTTTGCATCCATTGACATCTTATAAAAAAGAGAGCCTAAGCTCTCTTTCTTCACTTAAAAGACCGATTAGTGTCGTGCAGATTTTGATTCGTCAACTGCTTTCACAATGGGTGTTTTTACTAATGGTTTAGGCATAGAGGTTAATGCTAGTGGTAAAATTTCATCAATTGATTTTACAACTTTGATATCTAAACCTTCTTTCACATTATCAGGAATTTCGACTAAATCACGTGCATTTTCCTGTGGAATAAAGACCATTTTTACACCGCCACGATGTGCAGCCAGTAATTTTTCCTTTAAACCACCAATACGCATTGCACGGCCACTCAAGCTAGTTTCACCAGTCATTGCAATATCAGGTCGAATCGCAATGCCAGTAAACGCTGAAACTAATGCTGTCGTCAAAGCAAGACCAGCTGAAGGACCATCTTTAGGCGTAGCGCCTTCAGGTAAGTGCACGTGAATATCGGTTTCTTCAAAGCGAGTAGAATCGATACCCAAAGCATCAGCTCGTGTACGCACTACGGTCATCGCTGCAGTAATAGACTCCTTCATAACATCACCTAAAGAACCAGTGGTTACAAATTTGCCTTTACCTTTCATTGCTGCAACTTCAATTGTCAGTAGTTCACCACCAACTGAAGTCCAAGCTAGACCATTAACACGACCGACTTGAGCTTCTTCTTCCGCCATACCAAAATCGAATTTATGCGGCCCTAAGTAGTCAGGTAGATTTGCCGAATTAACTTCAATTTGAAGATTTTTCGCTTTTTTACTAACCGCTTCTTTAACCACTTTACGTGCGATTTTAGAGACTTCACGCTCTAAACTTCGAACACCAGCTTCACGTGTATAGCGTTGTACGATATCTCGAATTGCTTCTTCGTGTACACTTAATTCCTTAGCACGTAAGCCATTATTCTTGATTGCTTTAGGTACTAAGTAACGCTCAGCAATATTGATTTTCTCTTCCTCTGTATAACCAGGAAGGCGAATGACCTCCATACGATCTAACAAAGCTTCAGGTATATTCATACTGTTTGCAGTACAAATAAACATGACTTCAGATAAATCAAGATCAAGATCGAGATAGTGATCGTTGAATTTGTGATTCTGTGAAGGATCAAGCACTTCTAACAAGGCAGATGCAGGATCACCACGATGATCTTGAGCCATTTTGTCAATTTCATCGAGTAGGAATAAAGGGTTTTTTACACCGACTTTAGAAAGTGATTGCACAATCTTACCTGGCATCGCACCAATATAAGTTCTGCGATGTCCACGAATCTCAGCCTCATCACGAACACCACCAAGTGCCATTCGAACGAATTCGCGACCTGTTGCTTTAGCTACAGACTCACCTAATGAGGTTTTACCTACACCAGGAGGACCTACGAGACACAATACTGGTCCACGTAGTTTTTTTACACGTGATTGAACAGCGAGATATTCAACGATACGCTCTTTAACTTCATCCAAACCATAATGATCAGCATCAAGAATATCTTGAGCTTTAGCAAGATTAATACTTACTTTGCTCGCCTTATTCCATGGTGTATCTAAAATAGTTTCGATGTAATTTCGAACGACCGCAGCTTCACTCGATGCAGGCTGCATTGCTTTGAGCTTACGGAATTCACCTTCTGCTTTTTTACGAACATGCTCAGGAAGATCAGCTTCAGCTAAACGTTTTTCAATCTCTGCGATATCATCTTCAGCACCGCCATTCATGTCAGAAAGTTCACGCTGAATAACTTTCATTTTTTCATTTAGAAAATATTCGCGCTGATTCTTTTCCATTTGACGTTTTACATTGTCATGTAAATTTTGCTCAATCTGTTGTTCTTCAGACTGTTGAAGCAAATAAGTCATTAACTCTTGTAAATGAGCTTCAAATTCATCGTGTTCGAGGAATTTTTGTTTCACTTCGATATTTAACGGCACGCGTGTTGCGACGAAGAACATGAGTTGCAATAAATCATCGATTTTATTTGCAGCATTAATTAACTCACGCGCATTACGTAGTTTTGCTTCAGCGTATTGGCTGAAAAGACCACGTAATTCTTCGAGGCGAGTTTGTTGAGTTGCCGATTCCATACGGATCGTCATTGGGCTAAGGCTGTGCTCAGCTTCTAAATAATCGTTTTGATCGTAAATATTAATCAATTTAGAGCGATAAATACCCTCGATTAAAACCTTAATGCAGTTTTCATCGTTCTCATGATTTACGACTTGCACAATCTTCGCGACAGTACCGTATTGATATAAATTGTCGTGATCAATTTCTTCTGTAAGAGAATCTTGTTGAGCTACTACAAAAACTAAATTGTCACTGTTACGAGCTACATCAACTGCTTTAATCGATTTTTCACGGCCGACAAAAAGCGCAATTTGCATGTGTGGATAAACCACAACATCACGCAAAGCTAATAGCGGTAACACGCTAGGGGTCTGAAGTTCTAAGTTTTCTTCATTCATAATAATATCAGTCATGAGCACTCCTAATGAGTGACAACGGTGTTGCCATATTTTTATATTGATGTGTAATTTAAAAAATACAAGGGTGAAAATCGATAAAATTCGATTTATTTCTACTAATCTTGATAAATTCAGTTGGATTTAGGGTGAATTAATATTCTTCGTTTGAATTTTAATCGTTTTCTAGGGGTGATTAACTCATCTAATGGCTGATCCCAAGGTTGGCGCTTTAAAGGATCTAAGATTAATTGAAAGTCATGCGCTAAACCGATGCGATAGGGTTGATTGCTCGCATGCTTTAAAGTTCTATCATAAAAGCCACCTCCCATACCCATACGTGTTCCATGATAATCACAGGCTACTAGGGGCATCAACAGTAAATCAATTTGTTTTACATTTTGCCCCAATCTATGCATAGGCTCATACATGCCTAATTTATGTTTAGTAAAACGTTTATTTAGATATTGATGCTTTGAAATTGGAACCCATTTTAAAGTTGAATCAAGTCTGGAGACTTTTGGGAGATAAACGACTTTATGCTTCGAAAAGCAATGCATGATTAGGATATGTGTTTGAACTTCACCGAATGCATCTAAATAAATCCCAATTTTTTGTGCAGATTTAAATTTAGAGTGAGATTGGATTTTTGACAAAACCTGAAAAGCAGAACGTCGTTGCGTAAAAATTGAGAGTTGTCTTCTACGAGAGCGTAGAGTTTTTCTTAAAAGTTGTGTTTGCAACTGCATTTCAAACTATACCAATCTAAGTGCATGTGTAAGGTAAGTAGTTTATCGATTTTTACTCAGATTTAATCAACCTGATTTGAATATTTTCGATAGTATATTTTTCATTTACTCTAGGTGTAATAAATAAAAGATTGGGGTCAATTTAATTTTTAATTGAAGCCGATAAGCTGAACTCTATCAGATCAATGAAGCTCTGATCATAAAGAATAGAAAAGGGAACGATAATGAAAAATAAAAAAAACGGTAGTCTATTTAAAAAGAGCAAGCATGCTTATCGTATGGTTATGCTCACGACAGTAATTAGTCTTTCTGGTCTAATCACAAATCATGTAAATGCTCAAACTAGCTCTAAGTTGGATTTATCACTGTCCAGCCATTCTGTGAATAAAATAAAAAAACTACTGAATGATCCAAAAGTTTGGCAACAGATTCCGAAACAAGTCACCTTATGTGTGTATTCACCGAGCGGTGCTCATGGTGAAGCATTTGAGCAAGCGACGAGCTATATGAGTGAATTACCACGAATTGCTAAAGTTGCTCAAGATTTCGGCGTGCAAATGACTGTCAATCGTACGGCTAAGCTACAAATGCAGATAGATTTGAATTATCCAAAATTAAAGCAAAAAACATCCACTGAAGTTAATTTAAAAGTCTATACAGATGAACGGGTTTTAACTGAAGACTTTAGAAGTAAACGTTGTGATGGTGCTGGAATAAGTAATTTACGTGCCAAGCAATTCAACTCTTTTGTTGGAAGTATTGATGCAATAGGTGCAGTTCAAAACTATAAACAACTGACTAAAGTGATTCAGCTGTTAGCAAGACCTGAATTTGACTCGAAAATGGTCAATAAGGATTATGAGGTTGTTGGTATTGTGCCTTTAGGTGCTGCTTATATAATGGTAAATGATCGTAAAATTGATACTTTATCTAAAGCGGCTGGGAAAAAAGTCGCTGTAATGAGTTTTGACGCAACCCAAAAAAAATTAGTCCAAAATGTTGGTGCTCAACCAGTTACAGTGGATTTAACTTCGGTAGGCGGGAAATTCAACAATAAGGAAGTTGATATTATCGCAGCGCCTGCAATCTTATTTGAACCTTTAGAACTCTATCGTGGAATGACAAGCAAGGGCGAGGTACGAGGCGCAATTATTCGTTTTCCACTCGTTCAAGTAACGGGTACATTGATTATGCATCGAAATAAATTTCCTGCTGGAATGGGGCCTATAGCAAGGGAGATTATTTCCAAGCAATTAACACCGGCTTATAGGTTTATTGATCAAACTGAATCTAAAATTGATCCTAAATTTTGGATGAATATAAGAGATGCTGAGAAACCTGGATATTTGAAAATTATGCGCGAAGCTAGAATTCAGATGATGAAAGAAGGGCATTATCATCCTGAAATGATGTCTATACTTAAAAAGATACGATGTAGTGATGATCCTAAGAATTATGAGTGTGCGCTTCAAGATGAGTAACTAATAATCTGAAAAATAGATTGTTTTTATAATTTTAATCGGTTTTATTTGTCTTTAGCCATGCTTTAAATTACTCACATCTAGGTTAAGAGTAAATGTGAGATGAAAATTTTTATCGCAGTAGTTACTTCTACTTTGTTGATAAGTGCATGCGCATATGATCCAGTGCATTATGAGCAGCTTAGAATGTCAGAGAACGCGCAACACATGAAATTAAATGGTTAAAAAAGCCCCCAGATGGGGGCTTTATGCCTATTTCTTTTTAACGATATCGCTCCAAGACACATTAGTTGGCACGCCTGAGTTAAAGCGAACTGATGCGGATGATGAATAATCTTTAGTTTGTTCAACGACAATCTTTTGATTGTACTCATCAATAATTTCTAACTTACCGCCTGCTTTCGGGTAAATTCTCCACCACTCTTTTTCGAATGGTTGAGTTACACTGAAGTTAAATGCATATGAAAAATTAGCATCTTTAGGTTGGCCAACGATTGTACCTTTACTTGACACACTTTGTAATTGTTCATCAAAAAAACGGTATTCATAATCCTGTAGCCCCATATATTCCAATGTAGTGCTAGGGTTATTTTTATCTACAATCTGGAATTTTAAAGGATCTTTTACAGAATAAATTGCGCCATTAGAACCAACTGTATCTTTTACAATTTTACCAGTGACTAAATATAGTTTAGATGTATCAGTCCACGGTGTATAAAGCGCATTATTAAACTCAACTGTGGTAGAGCTTAATGTTTCAGTAAGCGAAATAGATCCTCCTTTAAATGTTACGACTTCCTTGCCGAAACTAGTTGCACAAGAATCATTACCACTTTTTAGCTTGATTGTTTGAGTAGTTCCACTTTTAGTGAGCTCAGTACAAATTGAATTTCTCAAAATTGTAAATGCACTTGTTCCTTGATCTGTTAATTCAATTACTCTACCTGTACGAGTAATGGGTCCATCACCCAATGTTTCGCCAATCATATGCCCTAATGCTTGATTAAATCGATCATCCATGACATTCAAAGATTCTGAAAAACCAAGCTTTTCTTTAAGTTTTGTTAAAAAATCCTTATCTTTAAAAGGTATAAATGTAGAGCTCACATCGCCTGGTTTAATATAATTACCATTTGGCGTGTCAAGCTTCGAGTCACTTCCACCACCACATGCACTTAGTAATGCAGCAATACTCGCAACCCCAGCCAATTTTGCTAATTTAGACATATTCTCTTCCTTTAAATATAAATCTATTCTCATTGTTTATGATGTTTGACTATTAATATGAAGTCTTTAAACAATAAGAAGACATTAAAATGAAATACTTTTTATGTAATTTCTATTAAGAGGAATGATAATTTAAATTCTGGAAAAGTTTCTAGGTCATTATTAACCAAATTTACAAATTAAATGCTTTATTTTTATATTGTTAAATATAATTTAAATATTTATTTAGAATAAAACTAAAAAAAAGTTAATTAAATAACATTAAACATAAATATTATAAATTAATTTGAAAAATTAAAATATAGTGTGACTTATTTCAATAAATTTTTATATTTTGAGTAAAGGAGTAAGTTGAGAATTTATGGTATGAATTGAAAAAATAAAACAAGAAAACGTTGAATTATAAATATAGAGAAATTGAAGACTCCGGAGATGCCGCTGCATGTGTCGTTACCCTGAACCCGATGAGTTCAAGGTGGACGCGACGTATACTTGCTGGGTTTCCCACTCAGGGTGGGCATACGCTCTAAATATACAGAACACAATCCATAAGTTTAAGTATCGGCAGGGGAATAGACCCGCTGGCGAGCATCCCAGAGTTAAATTAAGTATAACGAAATGAGTGAGATTGGCAAACCTAAGTATCGCCATTATTTGCGTGATAATTCACTCAGTAAAACTGACTGTGCAAACTTAGATCAAATTTATACAGTTTTTTCAACGTCTTCCAAGATTTTTGCAAGTAAGCGTTCACAATGAGAATATTCTTGTAAGGATTTGTTCATTGTTAAAACTTCTTGCATAAGCTCTAAAGCCACCATGATAACCAGCTTATTGTGTTCTACGTTAGGTGCTTTTCTACGAAATTCTTGAAATTTCTCATTTAGCAAATCACCAGCACGTTGTAAATCATCTTTCTGATCTTGAGTGGTTGAAAGTCTAAATGTTTGTTCAATTAATCTTAACTCGACTGTAACGACTTCAGACATAATTATGCTTCCTCATTTTGTTCAGCCGGATTTTCTAATTGTTGGATTTCTTGGGCATGATGATCTTGATCAGTACCTAAAATGGCCAATCGTTGAATGATTTGCTCAACCTTAGTTTTAGCGAGTTCATTTTTTTTGATTAAACGTTGATTTTCAGCCTTCAATTCATCAATTTCTTTTTGAGCTTGACGTTGTTCAGCCAACATTTTTTCTTTGATGACTCTCAACTCATTCCTTTCAGCCAAGATTTCCTGAAATCTATTTTTTAAATCAGTACAACTCTTTTCTAAACGACTATAACGTTCTGCTAAAGCAGTAGCATCTTGATTTAAAGTTTTATAAATACCATCCAATTGATTGTATTTGTCATTTAGACTTTCAATCTGTTCTTGCTTTTGAGTGATGACGCTATTTTTTTGAGCAGTTTGAGTTTGATGAGTTTCCTGAAGTTCTTTCTGCTTAGCTTCAAGAGAACTATTCATTTGTTCGGTTTCGGACAAACGATGTTTAAGCGTGCCTAAATGCGTTTGTAAACGCTGTAATTGTTCTAACATAACGAGGTCGCGTAGTTTCGCAATCAAAGGTAATATATACAGAAGTATAGAGATTGGAAAAACGAATGCAAGACGATATTTCAGGTTGGACAGATTGGAACCAACATTTCGGTTCAATTGAGGAAATTACTAGTCCAAGTGAGTTACATGGTTTACTTACAGGTATTGTTTGTGTAACCCAACCGCCATCTCATGAGGAGTGGTTACAAATTTTGTCTACATTGAATGTGCCTCAATTAGAACCTGCTGCACTCAATTTACTTGCTGAGGAATCTGAAGATGTTTCGCATGCTTTGTCAGAAGATGAATTAGATTATTTACCCATTTTGCCTGATGATGAACATGTATTGTCTGAGCGTGTTCAAGCTTTAGCAGATTGGTGTGCTGGAGTAGTATTGGGGTTTGGATTAGCGTCTGGTCATATTCGTACTGACGAAGCTGAGTTGATTGAACACTTGCAAGATATTGCAGCAGTAGAGTTTGAAGATTCTGATAATGATGAAGAAGGTGAAATTAGCTATCAAGAACTTTATGAATTTGTTCGATTAATTCCAGTGAGTTTATCTGTTGGACGAACCAAGATTGCTGTTGAAGAAAGCTCATTACTGAAACATGTAAAACCAACAATTTCGAAAAAAAATGAGCAAAGTGTCGTTGAGATGTTTACACCTCATCGACCAAGTTGATTACATTTAATCAAGAGTACTACTTAACATATAAGTAGTACTGTATTTTCTTAAATTAAATAGCCTAAGCTGCAGAAAAGATATGAAACTTACTCAATCAGATTTTCAAAAACGACGTGATCAATTAGCCGCTGAAATAGGCCTAAGAAGCATTGCAATTATTGCAACACGTGAAGAAATGTTTAGAAATCGTGATGCTGATTATAAATATCGCGCTGATAGTAGCTTTTTTTATCTAACGGGATTTGCAGAGCCTGAAGCAGTTGCTGTAATTGAAACATTTGATACTGAAGAAGAAGGTTATACTTACAGTTTATTTTGTCGTGAACGCAATCGAGAGATGGAAATCTGGACAGGTTACCGTGCAGGGATTGATGGTGCAGTCGATGATTATGATGCGGATGAAGCTTATGCGATTGATCTACTAGACGAAGAAATCATCGCAAAGCTTCAAGGAAAAGAAAGATTATTTTATAGAATTGGTCAACAAGCCAGTTTTGATGCAAAAATTACAAAATGGATTGCAGAAGCAAGTGGTGAAAGCCGACGTGGTACCGCTGCACCTACACAATTGATTCAGTTAGATACAATTTTAGATGAGATGCGTCTACACAAAGAGCCAAAAGAAATAGAGTTAATGCAAATCGCATCTGATATTTCTGCTCAAGCACATACGCAAGCGATGAAATCTGTACGACCAGGAATGATGGAATATGCTTTAGAAGCGGAGCTGAATTATATTTTTGGTAAAAATGGTTGTGTACCATCGTATAACAGTATTGTGGGTGGTGGTGAAAATGCTTGTATATTGCACTATGTTGAAAATAACAAACAACTTAATGACGGCGATTTAGTTTTAATAGATGCAGCTTGTGAATATGAATTTTACGCGTCAGATATCACTCGGACATTTCCAGTAAATGGTAGATTTAATCCTGAACAAAAGGCGCTTTATAATATAGTGCTTGATGCTCAAATCGCTGCAATAGATGCGGTTAGAATTGGTAACTCTTACAAAGAGCCACACTACGTTGCTGTTCGTATTTTAGTGCAAGGCTTGCTTAATCTTGGAATCATGCAGGGTGATCTCGATGAAATCATTGAGACAGAAGCCTATCGTCAATTTTATATGCATGGAACTGGTCACTGGTTAGGCATGGATGTTCATGACGTAGGGGCATATAAAGTCGATGGAGAATGGCGAACATATCAAGAAGGTATGGTGGTGACCATTGAACCAGGTTTATATATTGCCCCTGATGATGAAACTGTCGATCAAAAATGGAGAGGGATTGGTATTCGCATTGAAGATGATATTGTTGTCACTCAAGATGGACCGAGAAACCTGACTGCTAAAGTAGTGAAAACCATTGAAGATATAGAAGCATTGATGGCAAGTTAACCATTTTCACAAATCTCAAAAGTCGATGGAAACATCGGCTTTTTTTAAATGTCATATTCAATATTGAAAAATGAATTATGGCTTCATCTTCAATAACGCTAATTCATTATAAAAAGTAAAAACTTTATTGTAAGATGAATTTGATTAAGAGTTTATGTGTATGCAGCTATTGCTTGCTTTTATAAGGATCGAAACATGCAACAAGAAGTCATCATTGTCGGTGGTGGAATGGTCGGATTAAGCCTTGCTCTTATGCTGGCTAAAACTAACATTGCAGTGAAATTGTTAGAGGCGATCAGCTATCCTAACTATGATGATGCTAACCTTGCACCATATCATTCAAGTTTTGATGCCCGTAATAGTGCGCTGTCACGTCGAAGCGTGCAAATTTATCAAGAATTGGGAATTTGGGATTCACTGCAACAATATGCAACGCCTATTTTAGAAGTAAATATCACAGAAGAAGGAAGCTTCGGTAAGGCACGTTTAATCGCGGCTCAAGAGAAAGTAGAGAGCTTTGGTCAAGTGATTGAGAATGCATGGCTTGGACGAGTATTGTTATCAGAGGTCAAAAAAAATCCACTCATTGAGTTAATTGATGGTATTCAAGTGACGTCGCTTAAACAGGATGAGAATTTAGCTTATCTCGAAGCATCAAAAGCGAATGAACATTTGCAGTTTCAATCCAAGTTGGTTATAGCAGCAGATGGACGTGATTCTTTCTGTCGACAAGCACTCGGTGTTGGTGCATCAGAGCATGATTATGATCAAGTGGCGATTGTCACTACAGTGCAGACATCCAAACCTCACTCCCATGTCGGTTTTGAGCGTTTCAGCCCACTTGGTCCTTTAGCATTGTTGCCTTTACCTGGTGAATACCGTCGCTCTGTTGTTTGGCCAGTGCCTAAAGGCACTGAGGGAGAGTGGTTAGGTGATGAAAATGATCAGCATTTTTTAGATGCTCTTCAAAAAACGTATGGCGATCGAGCTGGAAAATTTGAGAAAACTGGACGTAGATTTAGTTTTCCTTTATCTCAAGTTTTGTCTGAAAAACAAGCAGTAGGACGTGTTGTACTTATGGGTAATGCTGCTCATACGATTCATCCAGTCGCAGGTCAGGGTTTTAATTTGTGTATGCGTGATGCATATGTATTGACCCGATATTTAAAACAACAAGTCATCAAAAATGCCGATTTAGGTGAAGCTGCTGTACTGAAAGAGTATGAAAAATCTCGACTCAAAGATCAGCAACGTGTGATTAAGTTTTGTGATTCTGTGGTGCGAGGCTTTAGTAATCAAAATCCAATCCTAAAATTTGTGCGAAATACAGGTCTAATGTGCTTTGAAAATATTCCAGGTATTAAGCCACTCGTTGCCAATTATGCAATGGGGTTAAAAGCATGAATGAAGCTATTTTAGATGTCGTGATTGTGGGCGGTGGTTTAGTCGGAGGATTAACTGCTTTATTGCTGGCTAAAGGTGGAGTTCAAGCGACTGTACTTGATGCAGCACCGATATTGGATCACGAGAAGACCTTAAAATCATTGAATCCTCGTGTACTTGCATTGAGTCAAGCCACTATTCATTTGCTTAAGCATGTTGATGTATGGGATAAGTTGGCTCGTCAACAACCCTACACGGGAATGCAGGTGTGGAACAAAAATGGCTTTGGTGAAATCAATTTTGGAACATCAGCGCATTCTAAACCTGATGAAGCACAAATATTAGGTTCAATGGTCGAACCAAGTATCTTGAACCTTGCGATTCAGAGCATGATGATCGACCAGATTGATGATTACCGTACTCAAATCCAAGTGAAACGTATTGAGCAAGGAAATGGTTGTTGGATTCTTCATCTCGCTGATCAAACTCAATTGAAAACGAAACTTTTGATTGGTGCGGATGGTGCAAACTCATTCGTACGTGAACAAGCCATGATTGATTTGGATGTTTTGGATTATCATCAGGCTGGTATTAGCTGTGCGATCAAGACGGAACAAGCGCATCAACATGTTGCGAGACAAATCTTCTTAGAAACAGGGCCACTGGCTTTTCTCCCAATGGCAAGTTTAGAAGATCAAGAATATGGTCATTGGCAATCCATTGTATGGACTTTACCAGATGATTATGCAGACGAATTTGCGTCACTCTCAGATGAAGATTTTGTACAATTACTGACACGAGAGAGTCATCATATGTTGGGCAAAGTATTAGCCGCAACGCCTCGAGCAAAATTCCCACTGAAAGCACGAGCTGCTCAACGTTATATTAAAGATGGCTTAGCGCTAATTGGTGATGCAGCCCATGTTATTCATCCACTTGCTGGTCAGGGGGTGAATATTGGTTGTCTTGATGCAGCAATTCTATGCGATGCGCTACTTTCGGACTACGCACGTGGCGTTTGGGCTCATGAGCAAACTTTATTGAAATATGAGCATCGCCGTAAATTTCAAAACGATGCCATGATGCATAGTATGTCTATGATTGGGTGGATGGAATCTGCTCCTGTTTTTCCTATTGTTTGGGCGAGAAACTTTGGTTTGAAACAAGTTGAAAATATCAGTGCGTTAAAATTGGCGTTTATGTCGCAAGCGAATGGTTTGAGTCAGCTCAGTAATACAAGATATCAAGTGAATTGAAATCTGATCTAAAAAGAATCATCAGTATATATTTTTTTACCAATATGATTAAAAAATATACAAATGAGGTGCTTTAGATACTATGCGAAAGATAAAGAGATTGATACATTTCTCTAAAAATCAAAGCACGTTCCAATCAGGTGCGTGAAAACATTGATGGGGAGTTTGAAATGACAGACGCAAATGATTTTGATGACAACGAAGACAGTGTTGTAGACGAAAATGAATCACAAGCAGCAGAAAAAGGTGCGGCCGTAAGTGACGTTACTGTATCTGATGCCGATGTCGCGGAAGCTGAAACATTAACAGTGACAGCTAAACTCAAACAACGTCAGGCACTGGAAGATGAAGTTGCTGCTTTTCTAGCACGTGGTGGTCGTATTACTGAAGTTCCACCTGATGAATCAATAAAAGATTAATAAAAAAAGCACCATCAATATGGTGCTTTTTTATTTTGCTTAATCATTCGCACCACTGAGCTCTAGCGCGCGTTGATATGCGACTTTCTTTTTGATTCCGGTGAGATCAGCTGCAAGTTGAGATGCTGCTTTTACAGATAAATCTTGCAATAAACGATTGAGTAATTTATCTAATTCTTCTTGCTGCATGTCTTTTTCAGTGGCTGCTCCAGCAATGACCAGTACAATTTCACCTTTTTGCTGGTGATGATCATTTGCAATAAATGATTGTAAATCTCCAAGGGTCATTTTTTTGATTGTTTCGAAGGTTTTGGTAATTTCACGTGCAAACCCGACTTCACGGTCAGCCCCGAACACAGAGACCATATCCGTTACAGAGTCTAGGATTCGATGTGGTGCCTCATAGATGATCATGGTATGCGTGTTGTCTTTCAGTTTATTTAATTGAATAAGACGTTGTGATTGTTTCGAAGATAGAAATCCTTCAAAACTAAAGTGATCACTGGGTAGACCTACAGCGCTTAATGCTGCAATAGCTGCACATGCACCTGGAACAGGAACGACACGAATACCATGGTCCTGAGCTGCACGAACCAATTTAAAACCAGGATCACTGATCAATGGTGTACCTGCATCACTGACGAGTGCAACATTTTCACCATTTTTTAACTTATCGATAATTATATCAATTTTGTTACTTTCATTGTGATCATGGCACGCTGTTAGCGGAGTTGAGATATTATAGTGTTTCATTAAAAGAGCGGACTGACGTGTGTCTTCTGCCGCGATAAGAGAGACAGACTTTAAAACATCAATTGCTCGATAAGTCATGTCATCTAAGTGCCCAATTGGCGTCGCTACAACAAATAACTGAGCACTCATAAGGTTTCTCCATGTTGGATCTATTAAGAATAAAAAAAGAATTCATTGGTATTGGCTTATGTGGAATGATTTTCCAAGCCCAAGCGGAAGTATTGGTTATTTTACCTGATTCAGGCCCTATGGCGCGAGCAAGTAATAGTATTAAAAATGGTATTGATGAGGCTTATCAAAAGTCTAAAAGTGAAATGCCAATCAAATATGTCAATTCGGATCAAAAACGATTAAAAGAGATCCTAAAGACGCAAGTCAGTCAAAACACCAAACTTATTATTGGTCCACTAGCGAGACAGGATGTCGAAGCAATAATGAAAGAACCGCTTAAAATTCCTGTTTTAGCACTGAATGAAGTTCCTTCAAAACATGTGAAAGTGTGGCAGTTTAGTTTATCGAAAACTGATGATGCTCAAGTTTTAATTAAACAGATTGAAAGGGATCGAGTTCAGCATCTCTATATCTTGCGTGAGTCTGGTACTGAGTCCGAGAGTTTAAGCTTTGTAAATGCCGTGTTTAAAAATTTTCATGGTAAGTTTTCTCTAGTCCAACAAGTGCCTCATATAAAGTCAAATGAAGGGGTGTTACTTTTAGGCAGTATGGCGTGGATCAATTCATTGAAGAATAAGCCTTCAAAACGTTTGTATGTTCAGGCTTTTGCTATTGATCATAATTTGGATATTCCGAAGGGAACTAAATTCTGTGATGTACCAGTCATGGTTCAATTTTTAAAAAAACCTAATCAAACGACTGAAAATACTGCTGCATTCCAACGTCTTAATGCCTTCGGTCAAGATGTTTGGCGTTTGGCGGATTTGATGTTGAAAACGAAGAATCCTGATCAAATATCAATTCAAGGTCAGACTGGGCATTTGAGTTTTAAAGAGCATCGGATCGAAAGAAAACCTGCGTGCTTCGAGAAAACATGGTTTAGATTAAAAAATATTTAAGAGGACTTAAATGGATGAGTTCTCAACAATTAGGTATATGGGCTGAAGACCAAACTGAAAAAGTCTTGATCTCACAGGGTTATATTGTGCTGGCTCGAAATTTTCATTCTCGTTATGGTGAGATAGACCTGATTGCTCAACGTGATCTTGAGCTTATATTTGTTGAGGTCAAAGCCAGATCAAAAACAACCTATGCTTCAGCCCTAGAATCAATATCATCGAGCAAGCAAATTAAAATTGCGAAAACAGCAATGTCATTTCTTCAAAAATTTCCAAGCTATACAGAGTTTTATTATCGTTTTGATGTGTTTTGTTTTGATTTTCATAAAAAAATTGCAAAACCGTTACAGCATGAAATTTCTGATATAGATTATGATCTCGAGTGGATTGAAAATGCATTTACAATAAATGCAGACTTGATTAATCTATGAACCGAATGAGCTAAGCCATTTCCAACAATAGAAAAAATTCAAGTTTCACGAGGAGACGGATTGAGTGTTGAAGCGTATTGTAATTTCGATGGCGTGTGTTGCTAGTCTTTCAGGCTGTGCAAGTTTTATTTCAGGTGGAACTGGCGCAGAACCAGTTGGGGTGGTGAGTGGAGCTCGTTCTTTAGGTCAGGTATTTATTGACTCTTCAATTGAACGTACAGCAAAGATCAATTTATACAAATTGGATGCTCGTTTTAAACAATCTCGAGTCAATGTGAATAGCTTTCACAGTAATGTCTTGTTAACAGGTCAAGTGCCTGATGCGCATTTGAAACAGTTAGCAGAAGATAACGTTCGAGCGATGAGTGATGTGAAATCTATTCATAATTACATCACAGTTGGTCCTCAAATTGGTTACTCTACCATCATGCAAGATGCGACTGCGACAGCGAATACACGTGGCTTAATTATGCGTGCGCCAGTTGTTTCAGACAGTAAAGTCTTGGTTCATACTGAAGATGGCGTGTTATATGTGATGGGACGCTTAAATACAGCTGAAGAGCAAGATCTCATTGAAGTTTTACAACGAGTAGGGAATGTAACGAAAATTGTTACTTTGATTGATAACGTGGAATCTGCTCAAGTAGGTGCAGGTGTTCAATCATCATCACTTATTAACCCTTCAGCGGTGAGTACTCAACCTTATGTTGAGACACCCGTTGCAATTGATCCTGATGCTGGTGTTAGTTACCAATAATGTCGAATAAGATTGCGCAATTTTTTCCGAAATCAGTTCAGTTAAAACTGACCGAATTGAATCAAAAACTGAATGCTTTTCGCCCATATAATTTGGGTGGTTTGGCATTAAATCAATTGACCTCAAATAAAGGCTATTCTGTAAAAAGAAATATTGCTTATGGTCTTAAAGCTCGGCAACGACTGGATCTTTATGTTTGCCAAGCACCAGCGAATAAACCTTTAGTTATATTCGTGCATGGTGGTGCATGGAGTAGAGGAAGTAAGGACGATTACAAGTTTCTTGGAGAAAGTTTGACACGTGCTGGATATAACCTCGCCGTAATAAACTATCATCTGGCGCCAGAACATATTTTTCCTCGTTACGTAACTGACCTTGCAGATTCAATTCAATATTTAATCAAAAGTGCTGATAAATATGGTATTTGTGCAGATCAAATAGCGCTTATCGGACATTCTGCTGGTGCTTTTAATGTGATGTCACTGATTTACCATCCTTCATTCATTGACTTTGAAGGACGAGATCGAATTAAAGCGTTGATTGGTTTGGCTGGACCCTATCACTTTAACTATCTAGGTGATCATTTATCTGAACATGCATTCGATAAAGCAGTAAATTTCAAAGCGGTGATGCCATACTATTTTGTAGAGAAAAATAATATTCAGCACTATATTTTTCTAGCAGATCAAGATACGTTGGTAAAAGATCATAATTCTGAAGAGATGCATCAAGCACTGTTAGCTGTAGAGAATCATAGCCAGCTCATTCGGGTGCCTCGTACTGGACATGTATCAATCATGGCAACAACTGCCACATTATTTGATCGACTCTTCAAAACTCGATCTCTCATCCTGAAAGTTTTAGAAGAGTCCTTCAAATAAATCTATAACGATTCGGATTTGATTTATTCAGATTTGAAAGGAGTATTGTGAATGACATGTTGAATCATGGCATGCGCAATACTTCCTGCAAATGGAATTTCTGGTAAGTCATCAAATTTAAAGAATTGGGCATCACTAATTTCATCTTCTTGAAGCACAATTTCACCTGAATCATACTCGGCTCGAAAAGCAATCATTAAATTACTTGGGAATGGCCAAGGTTGGCTGGCAAGATATTGAATATTTTTAACGTTTAGACCAATTTCTTCCATGGTTTCGCGTTGCACAGCCTCTTCTAAAGTTTCACCAACTTCGACAAAACCTGCAATTAATCCATACATATTGGATTTATTTTTTGCATTTTTCGCCAGCAAAATTTCATTGTCACCTCGTGTGATTACGGTGATAACACAAGGTTGAACACGAGGGTATTGGTGATAATTACATGCTGGGCAGATCATGGCATATTCTGAACGGTGAACATCCGTTTCTGTACCGCAATGACTGCAAAATTTATGATTACGACGCCATTCTAATAATTGAACTGCTCGACTCGCTTGTTCAAATTGTTGCTTAGACCATTGAGTGATCAACTGTCGGATTGGCACAAGTTGATAACCTTTAGGAATTGCTTCTTCAATATGTAGATCTCGTGCAATTACCTGATCACCAGATTTGAAAATCAGATCACTCTCTAAACGTTCAACACGTGGTAATTGGAAGTTTTCATCGACGAGAAGTTGATGTTGTTTAAAAATATAAGCAACAGAGAGTTCAGACATTAGGCAACCGCTTTAATTTTTTGACTGCTGATGAGTGCAGTCTCAGATACTGATTTATGAATAGGATAATCATACTTCAAGCCATCAAGATGAAGCTCTAGACTGGCAAGCACATCTAGAATGTGCTGAAGTTGTTGGGGGGTGAGTGATTTCTGAATATCGTAATAGTGTTCAACCGCCTCAGCACTATTTTTTAGCGCATTACTTAATATTTGAGCATCAAGAAATAGAGCAGCACCGCTTAATTGTCTTAAATTGGTTGTGATGTTTAATAAATCATTTGTGTCTTGAGCATCATTGTTTTGAAAAAGTTTATCGCCTAGTTCTTGCAAGAGAATTCGAGCTTCTTTTTGCAGCGTTTCATGCGCATCATCTAACCGATCCAGTGATATATTCATATTATTCACATCAAGTTGAATGCGAGTTGGTGCAAAATTTCGCTTCAAAATCCCGATAGAGTTCATAGCCGACAGCATGCTGTTCATTAATCGTTGAGCAAAATCGGCATTTTGTTGAATATAGGTTCGATGAAAATGCTCTGCTTGCAGTTTCATTTCTGCATAAGCTTCATTAAGATTCATCACTAAAAAGATATTTGCCATACGATAGAGCTTTAAGCGAATATCTAAAATTTGATCGTCAGTAAAACTTTGATAGTGACTTTCAATATCTAATCTTAATTGATTCAATTCTTCTGTAATCAAGTGAGCAACGGCATCGATTGTTCTTTGATCAGGTCCAAACAGATGGCGACTAAAAATTTGTAGTTGAACATCAGTCAAAATGTTGTCCGAGATTTGAAAATACTCACGAAGCATTTGTGAATCGTAGTTTTCTTGGCTAATACAAATCGCTAAAGCATTAGCAAAGTCATTTTCATCGACCTGAAAATGCTGGGGTGCATTTAAAAACTCTCGGATCTGACTGCCAACTTTAGCCAACCATTTTAGGCGTGCATCACTGAGAATGAGTTGGTCAAGTTGATTAAATGCGATTTGCATCAGAAGCCAATATTGTTGACTCGGTGTTTCAAGAGAGAGCAGTGCTATATGATCTACAATGAGTTTAAAACGATCAAAATCGTCTTCAGTTTCATTTTGCGTCACTATTTTTATTAAACAATCTTTATATAGTGTATTCCAATAATCAGATGAATTAATCTGATTCGATGATGCTTGCGGTGTTAAAGTTAATTGTTTCTGAGCGGTCTGAATTCCATTACCCAATGCTGTACAAGGGATGTTCAATACTCGCTCTAGATGGTTAAGTGTATCTAAGAGAAATTGGGGGACATCGACTTCACGTAAGCAAATAAATTCGATATATCGCTTTAGCATCGTTGTACCATCACTTAATGCAGCAGCGTATTTCAGGTTTTTTGCAGTTGGATTTTGCATCATCTTTGACATGACTTGCGCACAGTAGTGTGCAAGTTGTGCGAGATGAGGAAGCTCGATCATGGCAAAAACTTGATTGGATTGCTCAAGTCGAATGAATGCGTCATCTATCCCAAAAGGAAGTGTTTGATCCTCAATAAGCTCTGATACTGTATTTTCGACCTGATCGATGATTTGATCAATTTCTTTTTTAACAATAAGTAATGCTGTAGGGTCAAAATAAATTGAACTTTGATAAGACATCGATCGAAACCTATGTTGGCCGTTAATTTTGCTCAGAGCCCAGATAAGGGGAATTTTTGCTCTAAATGAATATAGCCGAACTGATCGTACTTTACAAAATGAATCAAGCAGATGGAAGATTATTTAGCAAATAAGCACGGCTCGCCATTTTTTTCTTGGTAATCTTCGATCCATTTTTGGTGTGCTGCTAATTCCTCATCAGAAGCATAAATGATTGGTAAATCTACCTCAATTTTTTGGTACTGATTTTGTCCAGTTTCAGAATGATGATCATGCGCTGAGAGTGCATCGATATCAAATGAAACTTGACCACCTGTCATGGCTAAATAGACATCTGACAGAATTTCTGCATCCAGTAAAGCACCGTGGAAGGTACGATCACGCTGTGGAACTTCGTAGCGCTTCACTAATGCATCCAATGAGTTCTTTTGACCTGGATGTTTCGCTTTTGCCATTGCAAGTGTATCGGTGACTGCGCAGACTTCTGAAAGCGTACCAAAGCCAGCACGTTTGAACTCCATATCTAAGAAGTTCATATCGAAAGTTGCGTTGTGTGCGATAATTTCTGCACCTTTTAAGTACTTGTACAGTTCAGCAGCGATTTCTTCAAATATAGGTTTATCTTTCAAAAAATCATCAGAAATACCGTGAATTGCTTCAGATTCACCGACTGGTTTTTTGGGATTGATATAAATGTGAATTGAACTTCCTGTCAGTTTACGATTGATCATTTCAATCGCACCTACCTCGATAATACGGTCTGTATCTTGATAATAAAAACCTGTAGTTTCCGTATCTAAAATCAGTTGGCGTGGTCCCTGTAAATTTAAACGAGCAGGTGTGACCACAATATGTGGATGCGATTTTTCAGCTAACTGAGGAACGCTTTGATCTACAGATTCAGAATTTAAGTCCTGTGCATCAACTGTCTTAATAATATCCTTAATAATATCTGAGGAGTTTGAGGTGACTTCGTCCGTGCTGTATTCAGCTTGATCATCATTTTCTGCTAAATCAATTTCAACTTCTTCATCTTGATCATTGAGATCTAAACCAAACGGATCATTGAGCAACCAATCTTCAGACTGTTTTTTTTTATCATTCGCTTGCAGGGAATTTTTAAATTGTTCAGCCGTTTGGTCAGCGCCTTGATTAGCTAACTGATCTGCCATTTCATTGCCTGGATGTCCTGCATGACCTTTAATCCAGTTCCATTCAATGTCTCGACCTTGACAAACTTGATCCAAAGTTTGCCATAAATCAGGATTTTTTACGTCTTTCCAATTTTTCTTTTTCCAACCACTGATCCATTCAGTAATTCCACGTTTTACATAGTTTGAGTCTGTCCAAATGATCAGCTTTGCATCAACAGGACAAAATTTGATTCCTTCGATTGCAGCGGTTAACTCCATACGATTATTGGTCGTGTCTGGTTCACCACCACATATTTTATGTTCTGTATCCTTAGTGATGATGTAAGCACCCCAGCCACCTAGCCCAGGATTACCACGACATGCGCCATCAACATAAAGTGTTATTTCAGACATAGTTTGAACCAATCAATCGAATAAAGTGTTGAACATCAAGTTCGGAAATTTTATTGTATACGTAAATGCGAAACATCAGTGCGATAACTGGATATTTTTTAATGTCTTGTAACATTTATAAGCAATTACTCATCAAGAAGAGACTTGCCTGAACAACGAGCTCCTCTAAAATGGCTTATATACAATAAATTTACTATGCGTCTTTCGGAATTTGTATGTCTAAAACAACCACCGCAGTGTGGCAGCCATCTGCAACTTTTTTATTTAAAATTTCAGTAATTACTTCCGCAGTAACCGGATTAGGCGTAATGACTGGCTGTACAGCGAGTCCCACTTCCGCAAAGACGCAAAAGTCGAATCAACTCGGCATGTTAGATGCCAGTAGCTTAGATTCACTTGAAGATCTTTTATCTGCAACTGATATGCGTGCAGTTGAAGGTGATCGTTTACTTATTTTAAAACACGGCGATGTTTGGAAACGTATGACCGTTGGTTTTAAAATGGATGAAACAAAGTGGGATCCACGGATTGATGCTCAAAGAAGTTGGTTTATTACGCGTCAGCCTTATCTGGATCGTTTATCCGCTCGAGCGTCTCGTTATCTTTATCATACTGTAAAGGAAGCAGAGCGCCGTGGATTACCTACTGAACTTGCTTTACTTCCCGTTATTGAGAGTTCCTATGATCCTGCTGCAACGAGTTCAGCGGCAGCTGCAGGGATGTGGCAATTTATCCCAAGTACAGGTCGTATTTATGGATTAAGACAGACCAATTTGTATGATGGACGCCGTGATGTAGTTGAGTCTACACGTGCAGCCTACGAGTTTTTAGGAAGTTTATATAACCAATTCGGTTCATGGGAATTAGCTTTAGCGGCTTATAACGCTGGTCCTGGACGTATTCAACAAGCGATTAACCGTAATAAGGCTGCTGGCTTGCCTACAGATTATTGGTCATTACGTTTACCTCAAGAAACAATGAACTATGTACCTCGTTTCCTTGCGGTTGCACAGATTATCAAATCCCCTGAAAAGTATGGCGTCAGATTACCACCAATTGCGAATCGTCCTCACTTTAGAGAAGTTCCAGTTCCAGCAGGTGCGAGTTTAAACGAAATTGCTTCTCTGACAGGCTTAAGTCGTGCAGAACTTTATCAACTGAATCCAGGGCATCGTGGTGATATCATTGATCCTCAAAGTCCACAGCAAATTTTAATTCCAGCAGATTTAAATCCAAATATTGATCGTAAACTGAAAGCACTTAAACCAAGCAGTACAGGTCTATGGGCGAGCGCTTCAAGCCCTGTTTCTACATCTACGCCAGCAACCACAATTACAACGACAGTAAATACACCAAAAGCTTCAAATGCTTCCGTAATGGCAACTCAAACAGCGAAACCAGTTAATAATACTCAAACATCTTCAGTATCTACAACAATTTCAACATCGAAGGGTAGGACTCCTTCTGGTTCTGATGCATTGGCAGCTTTTGCCGCTTCGGCAGTGGTGCCAAGCGCACCTCGTATACCTGTTGCTGTTACACCGGCGCAAAATGTTAACCCTGTACGTGTCGAACCCGAAATCACTGCTGAAGAAAAAGCCAAAATCTTAGCTTCAATTGCACCTGAAAAAACCACAACAACTACGAGTTCTGATCAAATTATTGCCTCGGTCATTGAACCACAGGCCACTGAAGCAGAAAAAGCGGAAGTCGTTAGAGAGATTAGTGCCATTGCACCTCAAGGTACTGAGATTGTCGATCCGTTGGATGGCAAGATTAAATTAACTGCGATTCAAACAAGTCAATCTGTGGCAGCAGGACAAGGTTCAGAAGTTAAAGTTGGCTTTGCTTATCCTAAATCTGTGGCAGAAAGTACATTGCCTACTTCTGAGGAAGCCCAGCTTAATCAAGGTAAGGCATTTAAGAAAACTGAAAGTGAAGTGGTTGTAGAACCACCTAAGGGTAAGCGTAGTACGTATACGGTACTCCCTGGTGACACGCTAGCAATTATTGCAATGAAAAACGGCGTAAGTTGGAGAGATATTGCAAAATGGAACCAAGTAGATCCAAATGCAACCTTATATGTAGGTGCGACCCTATATCTGTACGATGCTAAACCAGTAGCATCTGCCCAGAAAACGGATATAAAGCCAGCAAGTTATATTGTAAAAGCAAATGATAGTCTTACTAGTGTTGCAAACCAGTTTGATTTAAGTGTCCAACAATTGGCTGAATTGAATGGTCTGACTATCAATAGTAATTTACTGGTTGGGCAGAAGTTAAATCTAACCCAGTCTCAAGCATCTAAATCAAGCAAAACTGAACAAGCGCTAACTAAGGTTCAAACGAAATCTTATACGGTCAAACGCGGTGAATACTTAAAGTTAATCGCTGATCGATACGGACTTTCGACTCAAGAGTTAGCGTCATTAAGCTCAGGATTGAAAGCTGATAGTAGCCTATACGCGGGTCAAAAAATTAATGTTCCTTTAGAAGAAGTGCAATCTGCTACAGCTTCATCAACGACTCGCGCGAGTAATGCTAAAACTGTACCTGAAATTCAGACTGAAACTTACCGCGTACAACGAGGAGATACGTTGTACAACATTGCAAATGCGAATAAGTTAACCGTTGTTGAGTTGGCGACACTGAATAATTTGGATATTGAAAAAGGATTGATGGTTGGTCAAACCATTAAAGTACCGGTGGGATCTAAAGTACCAGAGCAATATGTTGTTCAATCAGGCGATAGCCTGAATGCCATTGCAAGCAAATATAATCTTTCTGTTGCACAGTTAGCAGAAATGAATGGCTTGCGAACGAATGCTGGATTACAAGTTGGGCAAAAGCTGAATTTGAAAGAAGATGAAAATAAAGCTTCCACTAAGCAGAGTTTGACACGAAATAATTCGGTTGCTGAGAAAGTGGAGTCTCACACTGTGAAGAGTGGAGAGACCTTAGCAAGTATTGCGCGACAATATGATATGTCGCTTCAATCATTACTTACGCTGAATGATCTAAATGCGAGATCAGTCCTTCAAATTGGTCAAAAATTAAAAGTAAGTGGCGATGTTGAAAAGGCGGCTGCGAGTACTGAAAAAACACCAGTCCGTCAATCAAAATCGCGTGATACAGAGGATTATGCTGTCAAATCAGGCGAGTCTCTTCATGTTATTGCTACACGATTTGACATGACTGCAAAAGAACTTGCAGACCTCAATAAGTTAAACCTACGTGCTGGATTGCAAAGAGGCCAAATTATTCAAGTTCCTAAAGTGGTCACAGATTATAAAGTCCGTAGTGGTGATTCCCTGTACAGAATTGCGAATCGATTTGGTATAGACATTGATCAGCTTGCAGAAATGAATGGTTTGAAACCAAACACACCTTTACAGATTGGTGCTACGATTAAAGTTCCACATTCTTAAGTCTGCTTAAGCAATCAGGAATTTCATTTCGAGATGTGCATTTCATCAACTTTGTCAAAAGCAATGTTTATTTTCCTCTTCTTGCCCATTCATATCAGTGCATGGGCAAATCTTCAAACGACGCCTTATATTGCTTTACAGTCAAAACCGAAATATCTGAATTTAGATGCGATGCCATATGCCAACCCAGACGCACCAAAGGGTGGAAAGTTGGTGAAAGCAGCTGAAGGGACATTTGATAATCTAAACGGTATGAATGGGCAAGGAAGTTGGGTTGAAGGTACAAATTACTTGTTCGATACGCTATTTTCCAAGTCATTAGATGAACCAAATGTGTTTTATCCACTTTTGGCTGAGAAAATTCAGTTTGATCCAAGCCGAACAAAATTTGTGATTTTTCATTTAAATCCACGTGCTCGATTTAGTGATGGATCTCCTGTACTGGCTGAGGATGTTAAATTCACGTTTGAAATGTATTTAACCAAAACCAATCCCGGTTTACAGATGTATTTGTCTGATTTAGATAAAATTCAGGTTCTGTCTAAACATGCCGTAAAAATGGTATTTAAATCAGAAAGTAATACTGAAATGCCAGCAATACTTTCACAGATGCCAATTTTTTCTAAAAAAGATTGGCAATCTAAAGATTTTAGTCGAGCAACACTCAAACCCATTTTAGGATCAGGGCCATATACAATTAAAAATCTTGATGCTGGTCGTAGTATTACCTACCAGCGTAATCCCCATTATTGGGCTAAGGATTTACTTGTAAATCGTGGTCGTTATAATTTTGATCAAATTAAATATGTTTATTACCGTAGTTCGGACATTGCATTTGAAGGATTTAAAGCTGGACAATATACATTTCACCAAGAGAAATTTGCTCGTAAATGGAAGACGGAATACAACTTTCCAGCATTTAACTCAGGGTTGGTTAAAAAATATAGTGTAGCTTTACAAAATCCTGCTCCGACACAAAGTATCGTTTTTAACACACGAAAAAAACCGCTAAACGATATCTATTTTAGACAAGCAATGACCTATGCTTATGACTTTGAATGGCAAAATAAAGCATTGTTTTATCAACAATATCAACGTTTACAAAGCCATTTTCAGTTTAGTGAGCTCGAAGCAAAGTCAGTCCCAAGTCCAAAAGAATTAACAATATTAAAACCTTATTTATCTCGGTTACATCCTTTACAACGAGAACGAGTATTAAAAGCGTGGAAATATCCTATCACTGATGGTACAGGCTACAATCGTAAAGGCTTGCTCACTGCTCGGAAAATTTTAATTGAGCAGGGGTATTCATTTAAAAATGGTAATTTGCATGCGCGTGATGGAAAACCAATTCAATTAGAATTGCTTCTTCATCAAGAGGGCTTACAACGGACGCTCATGCCTTATATTCGAAATTTAAAAAAACTGGGTATTCAAGTTTCGATTCGGCAAGTCGATATGCCTCAATATTTACAGCGGATGCGTCAATATGATTTTGATTTAACCACGATGGTGATGCCTCAATCACTAAATCCTGGGAATGAGCAAGCGCAATTTTGGAGCAGTCATGCTGCAGATGAAGAGGGAAATTATAATTTTTCTGGTGTGAAAAATAGCGTTATAGATGAAATTATACAACGTATTATTCATGCACCCGATCGAGAAAAATTAATATTAAATACACGTATCTTGGATCGTTTATTACGTGCAGGATATTATCAGATACTTACTTACGGAAATGATCGTGAATGGTATGCGTATTGGAATATGTATAAACAACCACAGATTAAACCCAAACTCGCTGTTGGTGAAGATTATTGGTGGGTAGATCAACAGCAAGCTCGCAAAGTGTCTGCTTATCTTGGTCGAAGTAAAGGCTCACGTTAAAGGTTAAATTTATGGGTCTTTATATACTTAAACGACTTTTGCTGATCATTCCCACCTTATTTTTGATAATGCTGATCAATTTCGCCGTCGTTCAAATTGCTCCTGGTGGACCTGTAGAACAGGCAATACAGAGAGCTGAACAATTTCAAGGCATTGGTGTTGTGTCTGGTTCGACATCTCATATCAATGAAGTCCAGAGTTATTATCAGGGTACACGAGGACTCAGTCCTGAAATGGTCGAGCAGATCAAAGCGCAATATGGATTTGACCGCCCTGTGCATGAGCGCTTTTTTCTAATGCTAAAAGGATATTTTCAACTCGATTTTGGAACGAGCTTTTTTAAAAATAAATCAGTAGCAACATTAATTTTGGAAAAAATGCCAGTCACGATCTCCCTTGGATTATGGAGTACCTTACTGATCTACAGTATCGCCATTCCTCTAGGGATTAGAAAAGCGAATAAACATGGCGGTCTGTTTGATCAAACGACCTCCTTAATATTGGCGGTTGGTTATGCAGTGCCAACTTTTGTATTTGGTATTCTACTTATTATGATTTTTTCGGGGGGATCCTATTTACAATGGTTCCCATTACAAGGATTGGTCTCTGAGAATTTTGCTGAACTCAGTTTCATTGATAAAGTTAAAGATTATTTTTGGCATCTTACATTGCCTGTCCTTACTATTATATTAGGTGGATTTGCGACCCTTACATATCTAACAAAATACTCTTTTATGGAAGAATTAAATAAACAATATGTGACGGCAGCTCGTGCTAAAGGTTTGACCGAGCAACGCGTTTTATACAATCATGTTTTCCGTAACGCGATGTTGATCGTTATAGCAGGATTACCTGAAGCACTGATCGGAATTTTTTTTGTTGGCAATCTATTTGTAGAAATTATATTTAATCTTGATGGTTTGGGTTTGCTTGGATTTGAGGCAATTCAGCAGCGTGATTATCCCGTGATTTTTGGAACATTGTTTATCTTTACATTGGTCGGTCTAATTTTGAGATTACTCAGTGATGTTCTATATCAATTGATTGATCCAAGAATCAATTTTGATCGTCGAGGAGCATAATAATGTCTCCACTTTTCGATCAACGAATTTCAAAATTTAAGTCACATCGACTCGGATTCTTAAGCTTCATTTTATTTATCGCGATCTTTATTTTATCCTTGGGAGCAGAGTTTATTGCCAACGAAAAACCAATACTTATTTATTATAAAGAAGAAATTTATTTCCCAATTTTTAAGCCTTATCCTGAAACAACATTCGGTGGTGTCTTTGAGACTGAGGCTGATTATAAAGATCCAGCTGTTCAAGAATTGATTAATGAGCATGGATGGCAGATTTGGCCTATCATCCCATTTTCATATCAAACACCTAATTATGAATTGGCAGAAGTTGTACCATCTCCACCGACCTCCGTGAATTGGTTAGGCACAGATGATCAAGGTCGTGATGTCTTGGCAAGATTAATATATGGTATTCGTATCTCTTTGCTGTTCGGCATTGCACTTACTATTGGATCTGCATTCATAGGAATTACCATTGGTGCTATCCAAGGCTACTTTGGCGGTTGGTTGGATCTGATCGGTCAAAGGCTGTTAGAGGTGTGGGGTGGTCTACCAATGTTATTTATTGTGATGATCTTAGTGAGCATGTTTACACCAAGCGTATATTGGCTGTTTTTAATTATGCTGATGTTTGGTTGGACTGCGTTAGTTGGTCTTGTTCGTGCAGAGTTTCTGAAAGCCAGAAATTTGGACTATGTGCGAGCTGCGAGATCACTCGGTGCTACAGATAGTCAAATTATTATCAAACATATTTTACCCAATGCTATAAGTTCGTCACTCTCACAGCTTCCTTTCATTCTTACCGCTAATATTACTGCACTTACAGCCTTGGATTTTCTGGGCTATGGTTTGCCACCTGATACAGCTTCAATTGGTGAAATTTTATTACAGGGTAAGAATAATCTATCAGCACCGTGGTTGGTTTTATCTGGATTTTTTAGTCTAGCAGTTGTGTTATCTATTCTTATTTATATCGGAGAGGCAGCTCGAGATGCATTTGATCCAAGAGGCTAAACCAATACTTGAAGTCAACAAGCTCAATATTCAGTTGAATGAACAAAAAATCTTAACTGATTTGTCTTTTAAGCTAAATGCGGGTGAGACAGTAGCGATTGTTGGTGAAAGTGGTTCAGGAAAATCTTTAGCTTGTCTAAGTCTTCTAGGTCTTCAAGATCGCGCTCTAGACTTAAGTGGTGAAATCATATTTCAAAATGAAGATCTGCGTCTAAAACACGAAGATCAGTTGCGCTTAATACGTGGCAATAAGATCGCGATGATATTTCAAGAGCCAATGACGGCACTTAATCCATTACATACAGTTGAAAAAATTATTTCAGAACCTTTATGGTCGAAGGGGCTTAAGAGAAAAGACATTCAAAAAAAAATAGAAGAAGTGCTTTGTGATGTAGGGTTGGGTAATTCATCAGACATCCTCAAGCGATATCCACATCAGTTGTCTGGTGGACAGCGTCAAAGGGTGATGATCGCAACAGCTCTGATTTCGGAACCTGAAATTTTAATTGCAGATGAACCAACAACAGCCCTTGATGTATCACTACAGAAGCAAATTTTAAATTTAATTAAAGACCAAGCGCATCAAAAAAATATGGCCTTAGTTTTGGTTAGTCATGATTTAAGGTTGGTGCAACAATATGCTGATCAGGTATTGGTTTTGTCTAAAGGTGTCACAGTTGAACAGGGTGATGTCTCTCAAATATTCCTGCAGCCTCGCCATGAATATACTCGACTGCTCCTTAATCAGCAGTTTGATTCGATTTCACCTATCAGTGAACAGGCCAAAGAACTTTTAAATACTGAACATCTTCGAGTGCGCTATCCACCTAAGCTGAATTTTCTGAATGTATTTAAAACTCAATTTATAGCGGTGGAAGATTTAAGTTTCCAGCTTAAACAAGGAGAGTCGCTTGGTATTGTAGGTGAAAGTGGGTCTGGAAAAACCAGTGCTGCACTCGCGCTTGCACGACTCATAGAGTCAACAGGTACCATTGAGTTAAATTGTATCAATCTCAATCAGTTGTCTGACAAGCAATTAAGAGCGCATCGAAAAGATTTTCAAATCGTTTTTCAAGATCCTTTTTCGAGTCTCAATCCAAGAATGGATGTTTTGTCATTATTAACTGAAGGGTTAAGATTAAAAAAATTGAGAAAGAGTGAAAAATTAAATCTCGCGATTCAAGCCCTTGAAGAGGTTAATCTCACAAAAGAATTTCTTGATCGTTATCCTCATCAAATGTCGGGTGGACAGCGACAAAGAGTATCGCTGGCCAGAGCACTGATTCTGAAACCTCAATTACTCATTCTAGATGAGCCAACGTCTGCATTAGATCGCAATACACAAATAAAATTGGTGAACTTACTTCAAGATATACAGCAGAGAACAGGGATCAGTTACATCTTTATTAGTCATGATCTGAAAATTGTGAAAGCGTTATGCCATCGAGTTATGGTGATGAAAGATGCAAAAGTTATAGAAATTCAAGAGACTGAACGTTTATTCAGTGCACCGATTCATGCTTATACGCAACATCTTATACAAAGTAGTTTATAAAAGTTATTTGACAAGAAGGATTGTCAATTCTAGACTGAAATTCAGGGAAGTCACGCCTAATTGGTTTTAGGTTTAGATAAGCACAAAATTGAGAACTTCAAGATGAGTAAAATTGCTGAGCCGATTCAAATTCGCAATACAACTTTCAAAAATCGCATTATTAAAGGCGCAATGAGTGAAGCTCTAGCGAATGCTGCTGGTGAACCAAATCATTTGCACACAGGCTTGTATGAAGCTTGGGCAAGAGGTGGTTTAGGGTGTTCAATCACAGGAAATGTGATGGTTGATCTGCGTGCGAAGAATGAGCCTGGTGTCGTCGTGGTCGAAAATGAGCGAGATTTACCTAAATTAAAGGCATGGGCTGACCTAGGTAAACGTTATGGTATGGTCCAGCTTGTTCAATTGTCTCATCCGGGCAGACAGTGTCCTAAAGGCTTAAATAAAGAAACTGTTGCACCGTCTGCTGTTCCATTTAGTGCTATGTTGGCTACTACCTTTGCTACTCCACGGGCTCTCGAGCATGAGGAAATCCTAGATCTAATCCAACGATTTGCAACCTCTGCAGCGATTTGCGAAAAAGCGGGCTTTGAAGGTGTTCAATTACACGGTGCTCATGGATATTTAATCAGTGAATTTCTATCGCCACTGACCAATAAACGTAATGATCAATGGGGTGGGAGCATTGAAAATCGTATGCGTTTTTTATTAGAAATTTATAAAGCTGTTCGAGCTGCAACATCCGAGAATTTTATCGTTTCAGTGAAATTGAATTCCGCAGATTTTCAACGAGGTGGAATTACTGAAGAAGAAGTGATTCAAGTATTTAAAGCTATTGATGATGCAGGAATCGATTTAATTGAAATTTCAGGCGGTACGTATGAAGCGCCCGCAATGGCAGGTGCTAAAGCTGAACAGCGTAAAGCAAGTACCATTGCACGTGAGGCTTACTTTTTAGATTTCGCAGAGAAAATACGTCAAGAAGTAAAATGCAAACTGATGGTTACAGGTGGATTCAGAACCGTTAAAGGGATGAATGATGCTTTAGAAAGTGGTGCATGTGACTTTATTGGAATTGCACGCCCGCTCGCTGTAGAAACGGATTTAACTGATCGTTTGATTGCAGGACACGATGTTAGATATGCAGTAAAACCAATTAAAACAGGGATTCCATTTATTGATAAAATGGCAATTATGGAAATTATTTGGTATGCGGCACAATTCAAAGCGATTGGTGAGGGTAATCAACCTAATCCAAAACTTTCACCTTTAAAAGTTTTTCTGAATTATGCAAAAGGAAATGTGAAGGCTATCATTCAGGGCAAAGTTAATTCAAGAAAATCTGCATAGTATAAATCAATACATATAAGGAGCCTTTATGGCTCCTTATTTTATGCGGCGAGTTAAAACTAATTTATGCGGCGAGTTAAAACTAAAGCGCAAGTGTTTGAAAAGGGAAAAGTAACTTAGAGACTTCTTGGGTTGCCCATAATCCGATCGCTCGTGGATGATAGTAAGGTGATAGATATGGAATTAATAATGCGAGTTTATCGTTTGTATCATCTAATGAATGACATTGATGTTTGATCTGTTCAAGTTCATGTTGATTATTGTATTTTGATAGCCAGTTTTGATCTCCTGTTACAGGCATTCTTTTTAAACGAACAGTTAATGATTCCCCTTGAATCCAGTCTTTGATCAGCATTTTCTCAGTTGCATTAAACACACCAAACATTTTGCCATCACTATCGTGAATAAGTTTCCAAAAACGACTTTCTTCGACAGGCCTGTTTTTAATAATCCATTGTTTATCAATTAAGATTTGAATAAATTCAGATATTAATTCAGGTTGAGCGAGCCATTCGTTAATTGATCTGCCATTAAATTGACATTTTTGGTTATGGATATGTTGACCGACAACTGCTTTTCTTTGCAGAAGTTGATAAACGCTTTGAGTCAGATCAATTTCTTGGATGATATTTGTTGAGCTCAAGCCAAGATCATTCATTTGGAAACCCATTTTAACCAATTCAAGATATTTTGATTTATCTTGAGCTTGATGATAATGATCAATAAATGCCTGTATTGATTTTTCAGCATGTCCATTGTGTGCATTATCAATTGTAATATGAACATTAAAATAATGAGGATCAATTCCAAGTTCTGCTAACTCATAATTGGTGATTAACAGGTGTAGTGGTAATTGTTCATAACCCAAGTTAAATCCAATTACCAGTGGAAATAAATCATGTGATATATATGCGAGAGCAAGTTGAACAGCGGCTTGTTCAAAATAAATATCATCTAAATAATTAATGTACGGTTCAAGCTCGAAATGTCGTAGTAAGCTTTGATACATGCAAACATGATTTGCTTTAGCATCTCCCAAGCCAAGTTCTTCTAAGTAGATATAGCTTAGATCTTTGTTCTCAAACAAAGAGGGGTGCGTAAGAGATGAATATAGCCATGAGCCATCTGCATATTTAACTGGAGCAACTTTATATAAAAACTCTAAAGCATGAGAGATGGTTGGAAAGTAGTCACGCCCAAGGCCTGATTTTCGTTGATCTAGATAACTTTGAAATTTAGAACAAGTTTGATCATGTTCGTGTTGTATATGTTGCCTAACTTGTTCTACCTGATCAATCCACGATAAATGAGTCGTATTGAGTTGATCAAATAGTGAAAGAACATAGGTTTCAGCATATTCTGTTTTACATTCACGATTCACTTTAGGGTCTAAAAAAAACTCAACCCAGTCTTTATTTGTTTTAGGACTAATTGTATTTAATTGTGATGGGGATGCTAGGGGATTAAGTACGGTGTTGTCCAACATCATCTTCTCCAAGCGTTATTAAGGGTTTAAACCACCATAACCTGCAAAGATGATAATGTTGTTTATTTTGTGTTCGATTTTTAGGGTGACTAAGTTATAAAAAAAAGCCCAAGTCTTAAATGCTTGGGCTTTTTTATGAGATGTATCATCTCGAATATGGCGTCCCTACGGGGATTCGAACCCCGGTTACCGCCGTGAAAGGGCGATGTCCTAGGCCTCTAGACGATAGGGACAGTGCAGAAATATATTTTAAACCATGTTATTTCAATTGAAATTAATGGCGTCCCTACGGGGATTCGAACCCCGGTTACCGCCGTGAAAGGGCGATGTCCTAGGCCTCTAGACGATAGGGACTTAATAAAATCTACTTCTGAAAATTGGCGTCCCTACGGGGATTCGAACCCCGGTTACCGCCGTGAAAGGGCGATGTCCTAGGCCTCTAGACGATAGGGACGTTTCAGAGGTGGGCGTATAATAGGGTGAAAATAGGGGGGTGTCAAACGCATTTCAGCAAAAAAATTAAAAAAATGGTGTGTTCGTATGAAAATAAAACAATATTGAATTTAAAGGCTAAATTTAGATCAAATCTCCAAGAAATATTAGAAAAGCATTGGGAAAATAGGAACTGTCTAAGCAAAAAAATAGCGACCGAAGTCGCTATTTCAAAATCAAGATTTATCGTGATAAAACAGGTAATAACTGGCATAGCATACAGCAATGAACGCTAAACACCCGAAAAAGCTAATACGCATACTTGGATCAAATACCATACTTAAGCATGTGATAAAACAGAACACAAAACCTAAGATTGGGACAATTGGAAATAATGGAGCAGCAAAGCCCAGCTCTTCTTTTTTGCGCCCTTGCTTATACCAATCGCGTCTGAAATTAAATTGGCTTAAACAAATACTCATCCAGACAACGACCATTGTAAAAGCAGCAATACCTAATAAATTGGTAAAAATAGTCTCAGGTGCGAATTGTTCTGACAATAAGCCTGGTAACCCACCGATCATTGTCACGATCACTGCAACATAGGGGATACCACGTGCATTCACTCTAGAAAATACTGCAGGGAGCTGCTTTTTGTAAGATAAAGACCACATCATGCGTGACGCAGCAAACAAACCAGAGTTAGCAGCTGATAATAAAGCGGTAATAATTACAAAACGGATGATATCTTCTGCATAGGGAATACCAATATGCTGGAAAACAGTCACAAATGGAGAGCTACTCACACCTTCAGCAGCTAAGCCAGCTTCTTGATGTGGAAGAAGTGACGTTACTACAATGATTGTACCTACGAAGAAAATCAACAGACGAAAAATCGCTGTATTAATCGCTTTAGGAACATTTTTAGCTGGGTCTTTAGTTTCACCAGCAGCAACCCCAATTAATTCTGTTCCAGAGAATGCGAAGTTTACGATAAGCATCGTAGCAAAAATTGGGAATAGACCTTCAGGGAACCAACCTTGAGCAGTTAAATTGCTAAATAAAGGCGCCGTTTCGTAACCTTGATAGCCAATTACACCAAAAATTGAGAGTAGGCCTAATAGAATAAATGCAACAACAGTAATAACTTTAACTAATGCCAGCCAAAATTCAGATTCTGCGAACCATTTTGTGGAAATCATATTTAAAACAAATACGAATACACCAAAGACTATAGTCCACATCCACATGGAACTATCTGGGAACCATTCCTGCATGAGGAGGGCGGCGGCTGTAAACTCAGTTCCTAAAGTAACCGACCAAGTTAACCAATATAACCAAGTGATGGTATAGCCTGTTCCTGGTCCAATATATCTTTTGGCATAAGAACCAAATGAACCAGATTCAGGCATATGAACGGCAAGCTCACCTAAACACAGCATAACCATGTAGGCGATAATCCCGCCAAGGATATAAGAAATAATGGCACCTACAGGCCCCGTTTGTGCAATGACTTCACCCGAACCTAAGAAAAGTCCAGTACCGATTGCGCCGCCAAGCGAAATCATAACCAGATGTCGAGTACTCATAGCGCGTTGTAAAGGCGCAGAATTGCCCTGATGCGAAGCATCATTCGGAGATGAGTGCATAGGATTGAAAATTCGAAACAAATGAAGCGAGTTATTGTAGTGAAAAACTACAATTCTTCAATGAAATAATAGTAATTTTGAATATTGAGTGATCGTATGAAACGATAATGGCGTCCCTACGGGGATTCGAACCCCGGTTACCGCCGTGAAAGGGCGATGTCCTAGGCCTCTAGACGATAGGGACGTTGCGAGGTGCTTGTATATTAAGGATAGACATATCAATTGTCAAAAGCTTCGTATCAAAAAAAGTTTTAATCGTTCATACATTAAGCAAAAACAATCAATTAGTTTTAATTTTGATTAAACTGACAACAATAAGATTTTTCATGTGTTTAAATAACATGGAGAGAAGGTCCTCACTATATAAAAACGATCCACTTTATATTCATCATATCAAACCAGCCATCTGTAAAATTTGATAAGATGACGTGGTAAGACAACGAAGGAAAGAGGCGTGTTGCCATTTAAACTCTGGGTCGATGCTGATGCATTACCTAAAATATTGCGTGAAGTCATTTTAAGAGCTTCTGATCGTTATCAACTTGAAGTAACTTTTGTCGCCAATCAAAATGTAGGAATAACTCCTTCTGTTCGTATTAATTCAATACAAGTGATGAGTGGAGCAGATCAAGCTGATAAAGAAATTATCGAACGCATGAAAGAGCATGATATTGTCATGACGCAGGATATTCCTCTAGCAGCTCAAGTCATCGAAAAGGGTGGCGTTGCAATTCATCCACGTGGTGAAATTTGGACAGAAGCTAATATCAAGGCACGATTACATTTGCGTGATTTCATGGAAACTTTGAGAGGGGCTGGCGTTCAAACCGGTGGACCACCGCCAATTTCAGAAAGAGACAAGCGTGAATTTTCAAGTGCTTTGGATCAAACAATTCAAAAACAAAAAAGAAAAACTGCCTGATTTATCTTATCAATCGAGTTCACATGCCAGAAAAATCTAAACTTATGCTCATTTATGCCTTATTGGTCATCATTTGGGCAACAACTCCACTTGCGATTGTATGGAGTGTAGAAGATATTTACTTAATGTGGGCATTGGTGATTCGATTAGGCTTGGCACTGCCTATCGCAGCATTACTTCTCATTGTTTTAAAGGTAAAATTTCCTTTAAATTCAATTGCATTGCATAGTTATTTTGCTGGGTCATTTAGCTTGATTGGTTCGCAATTTTTTACTTATGTGGCTACTGATTACCTAAGTTCTGGCATGATTGCATTGATGTTTGGATTAGCACCAATTATGGCAGGGCTTATTGGAAAATTTATCTTTCAACAAGATTTGCATAAGCTGCAATGGTTAGGAATGATCGTCGCGATTACTGGGCTCGTAGTGATCAGTTTTACTGGATCAGCACAACATATCCATCCCATTGGAATTGGTTTAATGTTGCTCAGCGTTTTTTCATACGCAATGTCAATTTTTTGGGTAAAAAAAATAAATGCTGATGTAGCACCAATGGCTCAGGCGACTGGTTCAATACTTGTTTCTACTATCGTTGCATGTTTAATTGTGCCATTTATATGGAAATACTTACCTACTGAATTACCTTCAATGAAGTCGTTACTTGCGATCATATATTCTGTCGTTATGGCTTCATTAGTCGCTATGTTTTGCTATTTTTACTTGGTCAAAAAAATACAACCCACCACATTGTCCCTTACAAATGTAATGACTCCAGTTCTAGCACTTGGTATAGGCGCTGCATTTAATCATGAGAAATTAACGCTTGGCATGATACTGGGAGCAATGATTCTACTTCTGGGATTATTTATGTATTTTTATCGGGATATAGAAGCGAATCGGAAATTTAAACAAAAAGTATTAAAACCTTAAGTTTAATGCTCAGTGATTCTGTGAGTTTTTTAAATGCTTCAAGGCTTCTGTTAACTTTACTTTGTCTTGGGGATGTAACGTTAGAAAATATGCACCAGTTCTAAACAGCCCATTTTCTTCTTGATTGCTGTAGACAACCTGTGCAGTTGCAGCGATATGAAAATCATTTTCAGGGTGACTCAATGTGATATGTATATAGGTTTGTTCAGGGATATGTTGCTCAGCATAAAAACTAAAACCCGTTTCAGACAAATTGACTTGAGTAGGTACTGGTAACATGGTTTGTACAATAGAGTCGTAAAGTGAGCCCGTAATCAGGTTTAATTTTTGGTTAAATAAGGATAATATCCGAGCAATTTGTTGATCTTTTTGATTTAATTGTTCTAATTCGTACATAAGCGCATGATCAAATTGATCTAATTCTGCAAGTAAGAGAAAATAGCGCGGTAGTACAAAATTTGAATCATAGGGATCATTCAAAGCGACATCTTTCGTGATGATCTGATAATTTATTCTTAAGGCAGCATCAATACGTGACATGACGCGTCTTTCAATATTGCCACTTTGATGCTGAAGATTTTCCATTAAAACACCTCGGACTAGATGGTATGTTTAAACCGATCTCGCTGTATATAGGGTTGAGATACACTCGCGCACGGCGAAGTAATCACTTTATTTCTTTTATTGCTTTAGTTTCCATGATCGGTCTGACTTTGGGCGTCGCTGTTCTCATTACTGTGTTATCTGTAATGAACGGTTTCGATCGTGAATTAAAAAACCGTGTCTTGGGAATGGTACCTCAAGCGACTGTTTCCTCTACACAAATTCTAACAGACTGGCCTGAGCTTGCAAAGAAAATAGACCAACATGAACATGTGACGGGTGTTGCACCTTTTACACAGTTGCAGGGGATGTTAACAGCCCAAGGACAGGTTGCAGGGATAATGGTCACGGGTATTGAGCCTGACTATGAAAAAAATGTATCTATTATTCAAAATCATATGGTTCAAGGCGACATCAACTCATTAAAGAAAGGTGAGTTCGGGATTGTTTTGGGCAAGCAGATGACGGATGCTTTAGGTTTAAGTCTCAATGACAATGTAACATTGGTATTACCTGAAGCGACACCATCACCCGCTGGCGTTGTTCCAAGATTTAAACGTTTTAAAATTGTCGGTATTTTTAGTATTGGTGCGGAAGTGGACTCGATGATGGGTTACATCGCGCTAAATGATGCTTCGACATTGTTGAGACTGCCGGATGGTGCACAAGGTATCCGTATGAAGCTAGATGATATCTTCAAAGCACCACAAGTCGCTGAAGAAGTTATTATGGATTTACGAGGCAATTTCTATCCATCAAATTGGACTTATACGCACGGCAATCTCTTTAGTGCCATTCAGATGGAAAAAGCAATGGTTAGCCTTTTGCTTTTCCTGATTGTCTTGGTTGCAGCATTTAATATTGTATCTTCACTGGTGATGGTGGTTACTGATAAAAAATCCGACATTGCTATTTTAAGAACCTTAGGTGCTTCACCAGCAACGATCACTAAGATTTTTATGGTACAGGGTACGGTGATTGGTGTTGTAGGAACACTGGCAGGAGCAGCACTAGGTATCATCTTTGCTACGAGCATTAGTGGATTTATTGGCTGGTTGAACACTGCTTTTGGACTAAATTTGTTCGATGCATATTTCATTAACTATTTACCATCGTATCTACGTTGGCAAGATGTGGTGGTGATTGTTAGCTTATCACTAGCGCTAAGTTTCCTTGCAACAATTTATCCAGCGCTGCGTGCTGCTAAAGTTCAACCAGCAGAGGCTTTACGCTATGAGTAATATTGTCTTAGAAGCCAAAAATATTCATAAACATTTTACAGATGGTAAATCAACTGTTGAAGTGATTAAGGGATTGGATTTAGTTGTTGAGCAAGGACAATTTGTTTCAATTGTTGGATCAAGTGGTTCGGGTAAGAGTACGCTGTTACATGTATTAGGGGGGCTTGATCGTCCGTCCGAAGGTGTAGTGATGCTTAATGGGCAGCGTTTTGACACTTTAGGTGAAGCTGAACGCGGTTTCCTACGTAATGAACACCTCGGATTTGTGTATCAATTTCACCATTTACTTCCTGAGTTTACGGCTTTAGAAAATGTATCAATGCCGCTGATGTTACGTAAAGATGCAAATTTTAAAGAAGTAAAAGAACGTGCAGAATATTTGTTGAATAAAGTGGGTTTATCACATCGTTTAACGCATAAACCAGGTGAGTTATCTGGCGGTGAGCGACAACGCGTTGCGCTTGCACGGGCTTTAGTGGCTCAACCTAAATTGATGATGGCAGATGAGCCTACTGGAAATTTAGATCGTAAAACTGCCGTCACAATTTTTGAATTGCTTTCCGATCTGCGTAAAGAATTTAATATGGCAATGCTCATCGTGACCCATGATGAACAGCTCGCACAAACTGCTGATAAGATTTTGCATATGCAAGATGGATTGTGGGTATAGCCTAAAAATCCGATTAACAGTCTTGTTAAAGCCCACTTAGGTGGGCTTTAATCTATTTAAGAAAAATAAACATAAAAGTTAGATGTTTTTAATATTTATTCTCATCTTTTGGATCATTGGTGTTGCTACGATCAGCTTTCAGGGTGAAGTTGAATATTCAACTCTCTTACTGGGTATGGCAAGTATCATTTTGATCATGGATTACTTTGTACGATTAATGAGGCAACCTGATCGATTCATTTATCCTCACACCTCAAGTATTGTCCAGTCATCATCAAGAATGCTTGTGCTAACGGGAATTTGTCTGATCACATTTGTTTTGGGGCATCAACATGCAAAAACAGCCTTACACGATCGTTTAGAGAAACGTGTTCAATATATTGAAGAAAAAGAAATAGTTGTCTATATCAATAAAATTAATCAGCTGAAAATGGATCAGGAAGGTCGATCAATACAGCAGCGTGCGCAAGTGATCGACAAGAAGCAAGGACAATCTCAAACGCTATTATTATATTTGCGAGAGTCAAAACTTGATACGACATTAGAACTAGGGCGCTATTATAAAGTTACCGGAAAATTAAGACCCGCACATAGTTATGCAGTAGATGGGGTATTTGATCATGAGAAATGGTTGTTGCAGCAAAATATAGCTGGAACAATGCGTGTAGATTGGATCGTACCTGTAAGTGAAGCGGTGTTATATTCTGAAGGTTATTTATCTTCAACCGATGTGCATCGGAGCCTTATCGCACGATTGAGCCTGAGCATTGAAAAAGCACGTTTAGCTTTTAGGGATGATATCGAACAGGGAGTATTCAGAAATAAGGGTTTGCTAGTCGCGTTACTCACAGGTGATAAGAGTCTACTGACGGAGCAACAAGAAGAATTATTTAAAAAACTAGGCATTACGCATTTATTGGCTATTTCAGGTCCACATGTTCTAATTTTTGCTGGTTTATTATCGTGGTTCATGGGGCATCTTGTATCAATTTTTCGTCCTCATATTTTTCTAAAAGTTCCCAAAACATATTTACTTTTAATCCCTTTCGTATGTGGGGTAATTATTTATAGTTTTTTTTCAGGGCTCGAAATTCCTGCACTAAGAACTACATTGTCAGTTTGTCTAATTAGTATCGCTATTTTATTTAAATTTAAGATTAAGCCTTTTGTGCTATTACTTATCAGTGCGAGCTTAATGCTCTATTTAGACCCTTTTAGTATTTTATCTGCTGCATTTTGGCTTTCGTACGGCGCATGTTTGATTTTGATTCGTGTATACCAAACGATCGTTCATGAACAGCAAAACACTGCTTTAATCAACAAATATCATTTTCTAGATAAAGCAAAAATGTATCTTAAAATACTTTTGCAATCCCAATGGAAAATATTTATTGCACTGTTACCATTCACTTTACTGATATTTCAACAGATTTCTTTACTTGCACCATTTGCTAATTTAGTTGCTGTTCCAATGATTGGGACCTTGATCGTGCCATTAGAAGTACTGGGCTATTGTCTCAGCTTTATTCCTTTTGTTGGTCTATTTTTATTTCATCTGGCTGATATGTTGATATCGGTGCTTTTGGTGCTGCTGACTAAGTTGGGATTAATATTAGACAATCCATTGAAATGGGTGGCGTTAACGAAAGCACAAATGTTTTTGCTCGCTTTGGCAGTATTGATGTTCTTTATGCCAAAGAATGTAATCCCTCGATTATGGATACCCGTATTAGGTGTGGCATTGCTGATGCCTAAACGTGATGATGGATACGATATCATTGAAATTTTAGACATAGGACAGGGGCAATCCATACTCTTACAGTCATCAGGGAAAAATGCTTTAGTTGATACAGGCGGGAGCTTTGATGAGAATACATTTAGTATTGGAGAAAGTGTAGTTGTCCCTTTCTTAATTCAACGTGGAATATCAAAATTAGATCAAATTTTTATGAGTCATCTTGATCAAGATCATGCTGGTGCATACCGCGCTATCGAAAAACATATACAAATTGATCAAGTTATCTCAAATGAAAAAGATGATAGGTTTCAGCAAGTGAAATTTGATTATTGTCGACAGCATCAACAGGTGCAATTGGGTAAGATCAATATACAATTTCTCTCACCAGCTGAATCACAATTAAATTTTGTCAGTCAAAATCGTAATGAGCTCTCTTGCGTAATATATCTGACATTACCCTATGCTAACGATTTTAAGCATCTTCTGATTATGGGAGATGCAGGATGGGAGACAGAGTATCGTATTTTAAAGCAGTATCCTGAACTTAAAGTAGATATTTTAATCTTAGGACACCATGGCAGTCGACATAGTTCATCTTACGACTTTTTAAAAAATACCAAACCTAAAATTGCCATTGCATCGGCTGGTTTTGATAACCGCTATAATCATCCACATCCTGTTGTCAAAGAGCGTTTAAAAGCGCTTAATATTCCGCTACTCGATACCCAATCGAAGGGCAGCATTCGAATGACCTTCGATAAAAACGGAGATGTACAATTTCGATATCATCGAGATCAAAAAGCGTGGTTAACTCGGAATAACCCCATAGATTAACTTGCTTTTCTAACTTGTTCTATTTTTGCTCTGGCTTGTTCTGCAGGGATACGATAAATGTTATGTAGATCAGGATTTGCACGGAAACGTTTGTAGCTCCAATGAGCATGTTCAGGATAACGATGAATCAGGCTTTCTATTGCACGGTGAATTACTAACGTTCCATCAGCGGGAGTGCCTTCATAAATCGAAGCATCCATTGGTTCAATAAATACATCAAAATCTTCAGTTTCATTGCGAATTGCATAGACCAAAAGGCCTTTGGCTTTAGTTTTTTGGATGAGTTTGGCACTTAAATTACTGGACTCGAGTGGTATGCCGAAATAATCGATCATTTCACCACCGTGTTTAGGATTGTGATCTGGAAGAATCACAGTTGTCCCTCCTAATTTAAGGGCTTTAAAAATTTGTCTTATACCACTCTCATCTGTAGGGACTAAAGTTGCTTGTTCTCGACTACGAGCCTGGCGCACAAATTGATCTGCTTCTTCATTCTTGATGGGTTTATACATGATGGTCATCTTGGTATACTGTGCGAACCACGCATTCATGACTTCCCATGTACCAAAATGTGGTGCGAGTAAAATAATCCCTTTCTTTTCAGCCATTGCTTCATGAAAATATTCAGCACCCGTGACATGGCGTATTCGTGAAATATTGGTTTCGTTTGAGCTTCCCCAAATACTAAAAAATTCCATATAAGATTGAAGTTCGTTTCTTACTGCTGCACGAGTCACTAAATGTTTTTCTTCATCAGAAAGATGTGGTAAGCAAATGTCGATATTGAGGCGGATGGTGTTCGTAGTTTTTGTAATTTTTAGCGTATTAATCAGCCCTGCAAGCATTTTTGCAAAAAAACGAGAAAAACGAATCGGACGGCGACTGAAGAAATTTAACAGGCGGGTTGTGGTCGATGTTTTGGTTTCAGGCATTAGATTCAAAATTTGGTAAGTTCATAGAATATTGTGATTTGGGTTTATTATATGTTAAATCTTGACTTATAAATAGTTTGACCTCATTCCTTGTATATAATGTCAGCTTAAATTTAATTTGGATGGTATGTATGTCCGCTTGGCCGCCTGAACCACAAAATGAAAATCAAAAACCTAATAACCAACCTAACGGAAAAGAATGGCAAATTTTAGAAAAAGCTGTTCTCGCATCTGTAGAAGAACAGAGACGTGCAAGACGTTGGGGAATCTTTTTTAAATTTCTTACTTTCGCATATCTGTTATTTATTGTTTTGGTCATGGGGAAAAGTTGCTCAACGACTTCCACTGAAAGTGCTGTGTCATCACAGCATATTGCTACGGTGGATATCGTGGGAACGATTGCTGCAGACCAGCAAAGTGTGAATAGTGCAGATACGATCAAAGGTTTGAAAAAAGCATTTGAAAGCAAGCAATCGCAAGCTGTTGTTTTAAATATTAACTCTCCGGGTGGATCTCCAGTTCAGTCTGATGAAATTTGGCAAGAGATCCAATATTTAAAGTCGGTTTATAAAGATAAAAAACTTTATGCATTAATTGGTGACACAGGTGCTTCAGGTGCATATTACATTGCGTCTGCAGCGGATGAAATTATTGTTAATCCATCAAGTTTAGTCGGCTCAATTGGTGTCATTATGCCAAACTATGGAGTGAGTGGTTTGATGCAAAAACTTGGCGTTGAAGATCGCACCATGACTTCAGGTGAGAACAAAGCATTATTGTCGATGACACAACCAGTTGATCCTGCACAACGTGCACACGTACAAGGTGTATTGGATAATGTTCATCAACATTTTATTGATGCAGTCAAAAAAGGTCGTGGCAATAAATTGAAATCGCAAGACCCTGCTATATTTTCAGGTTTGTTTTGGACTGGTGAGCAGGCTGTGAAGCTCGGTATTGCAGATCGGATTGGCAGTATTCACACACTGAAACGCGAATTAAAAGTCGAAAAAACGGTAGATTATACTATTCAACGTAGCCCCTTTGATTCTGTGCTTGGACGACTTGGAAGTGAAATTGGTCAAGGTTTTGCTTCTTCAATTTCCAAGCAGATTCAATCTGAGCAGGTGAATCGAATCCAATGAAACCATTGATCCATTTTGCTCATGCCAACGGGGTTCCATCGAAAGTTTATCAAAAATTTTTTGATGCTTTGTCTGATCAATTCGATGTGATTTATACGACCAATCTTGGTGTTGATCAACGTTATCCTGTAGATCAACACTGGGAAAGTATGACACAGCAAGTGATTGATAATATTGTTCAGAAATCCCATGGTCGTAAAGTGATTGGTATCGGGCACTCCTTAGGAGGAGTTTTGACGTTCAAAGCTGCGTTGAAATGCCCAGAACTTTTTAGTCAAACTATTCTTCTCGATCCACCTCTTATTATGGGGCTAGAATCATTTGCTATGCATATTGCAAAGTCTTTGAAGTTAAAAGCAGTGGATCAAATGTCGCCAGCGGCATTGTCTAAACGTCGACGTGATCATTGGGATAGTCGAGAGCAAGCTGCAACATTACTTCGACCCAAAGCATTATATGCAGCATTTGATGAGCAATGTTTTAATGACTATATTCAATTTGCATTAGTTGAAGATCCAACGCGTGGCGGCGTTGAATTGGCGATTCCAAAATCTATTGAAGTGGATATTTTTAGAACCAATCCTTCATTATGGTGGCTGCCTCAACCTAAGCTCAAAGTTCCAAGTCAATTAATTGTTGCTTCTGAAGGTCCATTCTTAGCACGTAAATTCCCTCATAAAGTGAGGAAAAAGTTTGGTGTGCCTTTTAGTATTTTTGAAGGTGGACACATGTTCCCACTTGAACATCCTGAGCAATTGGCTGCGCATTTAAAAACTATTTTGACGCCACTAAAAAACGCAGCCTAAGCTGCGTTTTTTAAATCAAATATGACAGAACTGTATTGGATCTTTCAAAATTTGATTTTTATAGTGCACGCCTTCGGATGTGACTTGAATGGTTTGATTACAAATCCATTCTACAACTTGAGGATAAATTAAATGTTCAAGTTGATGTACACGATCAGCTAAAGATGCAACATTATCATGGTGCGACACTTTGAGTACGCCTTGAGCAAGTGCTTGACCTGCATCTAGTTCTGCAGTGACATAATGTACTGTACATCCATGCCATAAATCACCAGTATTTAATACACGTTGATGTGTATGCATTCCTTTGTAATTTGGTAGTAGAGAAGGGTGGATATTGATCATTTTACCCTCCCATGCTTTAACGAACTTAGCACTTAAAATACGCATAAAGCCCGCTAAAACTACAAGATCAGCTTCCCAGTCGAGCAGTTGCTGATGCATAACATCATCAAACGTTTCACGGTCTGGGAAGTTTTTGTGTTCAATCACTGCAGTTGCAATGTTGGCATGAGTAGCACGCTCAAGTGCGTAAGCATCAGGTTTATTCGAGATCACACCGACAATTTGACCTGAAAGGTTTGCATCAATTAATGCTTGTAGGTTTGATCCGTTACCTGATACTAAAACAGCAATTTTAATCATGTTTTAACAATAAACTGATTAAGCGAAGATCACACGAATTTTTTCGTCTGCACCTTCGACAGATTCAGCATTGTCAACAATGTGGCCCATTGTCCATGCTTTTTCGCCGAGTTGATTTAAGATTTCAACTGTTTTATCAGCTTCAGCAGCATCAACAACTAGAACCATACCTACGCCACAGTTGAATGTACGGTACATTTCAAATTGTTCTACACCACCTTCACGTTGAAGAAGTTTGAACAGCTCAGGCCATTCCCAAGAAGATTCGTTTACTACAGCTTGAGCACCATTTGGTAATACGCGAGGTAAGTTACCTGGTAAACCGCCACCTGTGATGTGTGCCATCGCGTGAACATCAACCTGTTTGAGAAGCTCTAGAATTGGTTTAACGTAGATACGAGTTGGCTCCATTGCGACATCAGCAAGTGGACGACCATCAACAATTTGAGTTAAATCAACATTTTTTACATCTAAAATTTTACGAAGAAGAGAGTAGCCATTAGAGTGTGCGCCGCTTGAAGCAACACCAACTAATACATCACCAGCTTTAACTTTAGAGCCATCAATAATTTTACTTTGTTCTACAACACCTACACAGAAACCAGCTAAATCGTAATCTTCACCTTCATACATGCCTGGCATTTCAGCAGTTTCACCACCGACCAACGCACATCCAGCAAGTTCACAACCTTGACCGATACCTGTCACTACATTTGCTGCGACATCAACATTGAGGTGACCAGTTGCGTAATAATCAAGGAAGAAGAGTGGTTCAGCACCACAGACAAGTAAATCGTTCACACACATTGCAACCAAATCCTGACCAATTGTGTCATGACGGTTTAAATTCAATGCTAAACGTAATTTTGTACCAACACCGTCTGTGCCAGATACGAGAACAGGTTCTTCATAACCTTTAGGAATTTTACAAAGTGCACCGAAGCCACCAAGACCGCCCATTACTTCAGGACGAGTCGTGCGTTTAGCGACAGATTTGATACGATCGACTAACGCGTCGCCCGCCTCAATGTCGACACCTGCATCTTTGTAGCTTAAACCAGTGTTTGGGGTAGAAGTTGAGTTGCTCATATTGAAGTCTCCGCATTCGCGCGGGGATTATAACCCGAATATACGAAACTCTTATGTTATTTATGCACTAAAATGTTATCTTTACTAAAATATTTTCCTTTACATAACGAATAATCTTAAAAAAGGCGAGTTTCTATGGTAGATCGTACCCTACGCCGTGTTTTTATCCTTGCAGGGATAGCTTTATTTCTCTGGATTTTATACTTATTAAAACCGGTCGTAATCCCATTTATTGGTGCATTTTTAATAGCTTATCTTTTCAGTCCATTGGTTGATCGATTGCATAAGATAGGTTTACCTCGTTGGTTGTCTATCAGTTTGGTATTTATTGGTATTGGTGTCGTGATCACATGGGCAATGTGGTATTTGGTTCCATTAATTTGGGAACAGCTGATGTATGCTAAATCCAGTATCCCGAAAGTAGTTCATTGGGTAAATTTTAGCTTCTTACCGTGGTTATCAGATACTTTCAATATAGTGCCACTAGAATTAGATGTAGATCAGATTTCAGCAGCTGTTATGGAGTATGTTCAAACCAATTATAGTGCTGACAGTATCCAAGCGATGGCACTCAAATTGGCACAATCTGGTCTGAATTTTATTCAGATTGGTGGGACAATTGTACTGATTCCAATTATTGCATTTTATTTCCTCTTAGATTGGGATCGAATGCTCAATAGTTTGCGTCGACTCATTCCACGTCCTTATGAAGCTTCAACGCTTGAAATCGTAGGTGAATGCCATAGCGTACTAGGTGCATTTGTAAAAGGACAATTCCTCGTGATGATCCTTTTGGGGATTGTTTATGCTGTTGGTTTACAACTGATTGGTCTGGAAGTTGGTTTGATTATTGGCATGATTGCAGGCTTGGCAAGTATCATCCCATATTTAGGATTTGCAGTAGGAATTATTGCTGCCGTGATAGCAACTTTCTTCCAATTTGGTATGGATTGGACTCAACTCCTTTTAGTTGCAGTGGTGTTCATGGTAGGGCAAGCTGTTGAAGGTTATGTGCTTCAGCCATTCTTATTGGGAGATAAAATTGGTCTTTCTCCAGTAGCGGTCGTATTCGCTGTATTGGCTGGTGCACAATTGGCTGGTTTCTTGGGTATGTTGATTGCATTACCTGTTGCAGCTGTAATCGTGGTACTGCTCCGACATGCACGTGACACTTATGAAAGGAGTACAATTTATGGTACGCCAGCTGTTGCCGTAGCTGATCATGGTGGTGGTGAAATTACAATCCAAACCGATCAGGTTGATATTGAGCTTGATCTCAAACCACAATCAATCAATAATCAACAAGATATTGCAACATCTGAAAAAATCGATGTGCAGAAACAAAATAAAGAACCTTAAGGTGACCAAGCATTTATGCGGCAACTGCAACTTGATATAGAACCTCAACTTGATGCACGGATCAGTGATTTTTCCGGCCCAGGTTGGGGACCCGTCATTGATGCAGTTCGCCAACTTCATGCTGGATTAATGAATCGATTTTACCTTTATGGCGGTGCGGGCACAGGTAAGAGTCACTTATTAACTGCGATATGTGACTCATATCTAGATGTTGGGAAATCTGCAATTAAAGTGTCATTGCTAGAATTGCTCGATGCTCCAATTGAGGCGATTACTTCATTGGATCGTTATGATTTGGTCGCTCTAGACGATATTGAAGCGATTAGTGGTGTACCGCATTGGCAAAAGGCGGTATTTCATTTAATAAATAATAATAATGATGGTGGAGGACAACTAGTCTTTTCATCTAGATCTGCGCCAATTGAATTGAAACTTGAATTACCAGATCTTCAGTCGAGATTAACTCAAGCGGTGAGTGTTAAAGTGCCAACAGGTCAATCCTACGCTGACCGCTATGCCTTATTACATTCTGTGTTGGATCGTAAAGGTGTGCATTTTGATCCTTTAATTATTGATTATCTGCTGACCAATGGCCCGATACAGACCAGTACCTTATTACAAACGGTTGATCAATTATCAAAGTTACTACAGGGTGAAAAAGTTAAGCTATCCAACGCAACCCTTAAGCAAATCTACGCGCTCATCGATCAGTATAGTGCTTAAATGCTTTTTAAATGTTATTCAAAACTCAAAATGTAGATTTTATCTGAACTCGGCAATTTTTTACTTAAAAATAATTGAGAATTCTAAAAATTTGTGACAGATTAGTCAAAATGGACAAATAGCGCTACATAATTAAAGTTCGCTACTTAAAAAAATAAAGAAAAATTAAGGAGATGGTAATGCTCAGACGGGGCTTAGGTCTTGTATTGTTGTGTGCAACAGGGCATGTATTCAGTGCGGATATTGTGGTTACGACCACTGAAGATATCACCAAAAATGATGATCAATGTTCGTTGCGTGAAGCAATTGAATATATTAATCAGGGTAAACCTGAAGCAGGTCTCAATGGCTGTGGTGGTAAAGATGCGACAGATAATATTATCTTATCTACGAAAGAATATCTTCTAAACGAGCAAGTTCGCATCTCTAAACCGATGGTTTTTAGAACGCAGTATGAAACTACCATTGTTGACGATATTCCTGGTACAAAAAATGCCGTCATAGCAATGAAGGGTACTGATAGAATTTTCCATATTGAGCGAATTCGTCCTAAAGCTGATGATGAAATTAGAGATGCTGCAATTGGTGTGGAATTTTACGAAATTACCTTGCAAGGTTGTACTGCATCTGTATGCAAAGACAAAGGTGGGTTAATTCTCAATTATGAACGGCTAAAATTTGATAAAAGCCATCTTATCAATGGCAAAGCAAATTTTGGTGGTGCGATTTATAATGTTGAATCATTTATTGAATCCGAAACTAGCAAAATTCGTTCCGCGCGAGTGAATCTAGTTAATTCGTTACTGGAAAACAATCAAGCACAACAAGGTGCTGTTTTGTATAGTGAATTTCCTGATTTTGACATTAGTGCTTCTGTTATTAAAGGTAATAAAACAACAGATTCAGAAGGTTTCGCAATCTATAGCCATAAAGTGTTGAGTGAAGATGAAACTAAGGTGACTAATCTCAATTATGCCAAAGTGACTAATTCGACAATCTTTAATAATAAGGGCTATATTATCAATGTGAAGGATGGTATTGCGCTTAATAACAATACGCTGGTCTTTAATGATTTTGGCTTGGTTTTTAATGCACCGTTTAAGAAGGCATCGCTTACTAACAATATAATTGCAAAAAATGGCAATCGAGACTGCCGTGTAGAGACTGCAATCGATCAATCAAATTTAAACAATAATTTATATGGTTTTGGTTGTGAGGGCACAGCTTCAGAAAAACTGGGCGAGCGCACATTATTAGCTGGGACTGATGTAGAAGGTGAATGTGATGTTAATTCATCTGGCATTTTATGTCCGTTCAAAGTCTATTCTGGCTATGCTTTAGGATATTTCCGCCCAAGAGTGTTGCCTAGTTATCGACAATTGACAGATTCTCCGATCATTAATCGTGGACCAGTTTCAAATGGTACATCATGTGAAACAGTTGATCAGCGTGGCAACGCACGTAAGGATCGTATTTTGTGTGATCGAGGCGCAATCGAACTTATTCAGTCAAGTACGTCTTCAGGCAGATTTGGCAAGGATATCTTTTACGGAGAAATTGTTAAGTTAAATATTAATGATTTTCTAGGAGATGGTGAGCTAATACCTGCTAGTCAATGTGATGCCTTAGTCGGACCTCATCCGAAAAAAGAAGAATGGCAAGCGGGCTGTATGATCATCCAACAAAATAATTCTCCAAGTAAAGGTAAAGCAGAACTACTCCAAAATGGGGAGTTTACTTATACGCCTCAAGGGAATTGGCACGGAACTGATGATTTTAAAGTTTTGGTCGTTGTATCTACACGTCAATTGAATGAGTCAATGAATCCTTATATCGAAATTCCAACTGTCATTAAACAAGACCCCAGAGATACTTATACTAGCGATAAAGTAAAAACTTCTGGTGGGGGGCTAGGTCTAATCTCCGTATTAGGTCTGATGACTTTAATCGCGATACGTAGAAAAAAATAATAAGGGAATCGTATGTTGAAAAGTAGAAAAGCTTTTTTGACCTTAGCAGTCCTGTCTGCAATGTCCTTGATGGCTGCTGAAGATACAATAATTTATGTCACTACCTTTGATGATGAAGACGGTACTAATGATGCAAAGTGTTCACTCAGAGAAGCGTTGACGGCTGCTTCGACTAATCGAGCTTATGGAGGTTGTGCTAAAGGTAATACGGATCGAGTACAAACTGACATTATTCAGCTTGAAGCTGGTACCTATAGCTTGAATGCAGAGCTTCAGCCAACTTCTTCAGTGATTATTAGGGGTAAAGAGCCTGTCGATTATTCCAAACCGAATGTCATTTCAAATAGTTATCCTGCGCAAACTAAAATTCAAACTATAATTAATGGTCAAAATACACATCGAATTTTTAATACGACCAATCTAAATCGACCGAGTTTGAGTTTAAGAAATATAGAGCTGAGAAATGGTAAATCATCTACCAACGGTGGCGCTTTGCTATTGGGAGGCGAGACTGATTTATATAATGTAAATATCACTAGCTCTTCTGCATTAAGAGGTGGAGCGATATTTTTGAATGACAGTGATAGCTCTTTAAGTTATTCGGTCGGGTGGGTGAGTGGTAATACAGCTCAGCAAGGCGCTGTTATAGCGATGTCTTGTTTGGATAATCTTGTGTTCACACGTCGTAAGATTGATTTATCCCGTATGTCTATTACCGAAAATGGAAATACAGCTTCAAACAGTTTATTCTCATTTTGTGGTGAACCTACAGCACAATTGCAAGCAAATACAATCTCTTCCAATGTATTAAATAATACACAAGGTCAAATTTTTCAATTTAGTGATCGTTTAACAGATGGGGGTCAAATAAATTTGAGTCCCAATTCTATTTTGAAGCTCGATAGTAATACGATTATCGCCAATACCGCGCGATCTGTGCTTTGGTATGGAAATACAGGTGCAAAAGCCTTAAATCATAATGTGATAGGTTTTAATCAGGCTAAAGCCTGTATATATAGTCACGGTGATGTGAGCCAAGTTGAGTCAGCAGGTATTGAATTATTGGCAAATGCTATTCCACTGAGTAATTCATCTATAGACTGTGATCTACCAGCAAAAGCGTCAGAAAATGCACAAAAAAATAGTCTTGATGTTAGTCAATTGAGTATCAATGATCTGTTTTCAACATCGTTACCGGTTAATGATGAGAATACTAACTTTCATCCTGTCTTTTTTCCGAAGATTAATTCTAGCGGTAAAGATTTAGTTGATTTTGGTACTGATGGTTGTTCGCTGCTTGATCAACGAGGTATTAATCGGATTGGATTGGACTCGCTCAACAGTTTAGATGCGACTCCCAATACTTGCGATATTGGTGCGATAGAAACCTTAAAGTTGACTGTTTCCAATTTAAGTAAAGCAAATGAATCACTGGTTCAAATAAAGAAATCAACTGAGAATAGAATTAAAGCATTCGAAGATGCTATTGCCGATCCTGAAACCAAAGAAGAAGTGATTGATTATTATAATAAGGAGCTCACCGATCAAAAAGCATTTTTTAATGAGTTAAATAATCTTAATCAATATCGTCCAATTTTGTTCGATCCATTTAAATTGAATTTACCAGATGAATTTGTTTCTCCTGATGGTAAGGTGCGAAAAATTGAGCATCTTAATGTTGATAATTATGATATCAAAGTTGAGGTTGTGGGAGTTGGGAAATTAGATATCGATAAAACATTCTTAGGTAAGTTTGATGATCGGTTGAAATGTGAGTGGAAACCGCAGCTTAAGCAGATAGTCATGTATAGAACAGATGGTCGCATAACACCGAGTGGAGACTCTGAATTCTGTACATATACGCTTACTTCAAAAAGCGACAGTAAAAAAACATCAAGTGCATATTTAATTGGTAATTTTATCAATATCGTGCCAACTGTTCCTGAACGTGTGGAATATACAATCAATCCAAAAAAATCGACTCAAATCAGTGTAAATTTACTGGCTGAAGCGAGTGATGCTGGTGATGGCAACAGAAATGCAATCAATCCTCCAAATAAAAAGGAGTTTTACCATAATGCTAATGGGGATGAGGTATCAATTTATTTTGCAAGAGTACCGAATCCCGTTTCAATTATCGCAGATCGGGTAGAGCCATGTGCTAATGACCGTTTTAAAAAGTGCTATGGTGGAAACATTCGAGTTCAGTTGAACAATAATTTGGATGTCTTTTCCTATGATCTTAAGTACTCAGTATTGGACGCAGACGGCGCTTCATCAGGTGAGGGAACATTAGCTGTTCTAAATACGGAAACAGGACCTGGAAGTTCTCGTACGAGTGGAGGGGGTAGCCTAGGTGGGTTTGGGCTTTTAGGACTCATTGGTTTAAGTTGGCTTAGAATGAGAAAATCTAAACCTCATTAATAAAAAAGCCAGCATTTGCTGGCTTTTTTGTGTTTGATTTTGTGTAATATTTTGCAAAAAAATAGTATATTTTGAACAGTTTATTGCTACATTTGAAGATTGCTGATCACTTTCTTAAATTACACCAATGTCATCTTTTAATGAGCTTATACCCTTAAATCAAATTGAAGTTAATCCTTCGGATTTGCTCTCAATTAAGAGGCATGATCTTGTTCCTTTATTGACTGATTCGTCTAAACTTAATTTATATGCTGAACATATTGTGCAGGCACAAAATGCTCTATTGGTAGGTATAGACCCCACTTTAAATAAAAAATTAAGCGAAACAATTTCAGATATTATTCAAAAATTGAATCAATCCAAAAAGAAATTAAAACAAAAAAAATTTAATGCTTTCCAAAAGTGGCTAGGTCTGGATTTGGAGTTAGGTGCGGGTCAAATTTCTTATATTCGTGATTTAGATAGACTCATTCTAGATGCTGATCAGCTGTCCCAACGTATTCACATTGAAATCCAAAAGTCTAGTTCTCGATTTCAGCAAGCAGTTGGTTTAAGAGAGCAAATGGCGCGCTACATTCAAGCAGCAAGACAATTTTTAACAGAATACACAGATTTTTCTCATCATCGCCATCCACTCGATAACTTTGAGGAGCGATTGGCTAAAAAAATACAAACATTAGAGTCGGTACAAGCAAACAATGATATTTCTCTCATGCAAATGCAATTGACTCAACAACTTTCATTAACTCTGACGGATCGTTTTCGTGAAGCGCAGCAAGTATTAATCCCAGCTTGGCAATATCATCTTGAGCAAACTCAAATTAAAAATGGCGCAGTCGATATTGAAAAGTTAGATCAAAGTCGCGAACAACTGATTCGATCTTTAAAAAAATCACTAATTAAAGAATAAGGTGTGTTATGTCTGATTTTCCAATTCAAAAGAAAAATGAATCCTTAAGCTTAATCTCTATGGAGGAAAAGTTTTCCAAGTTAGATTTAAAAGAAATTGGGTTGACGACGTCAGACCTTGTAGCAGTCGAATCAGTTCACCAAGAACTAGCTGATATGAATCATGCAACGGTTGCTGAATATGGGAAAAATATCGCGACTAAAACAGCGACTTATACGGATGAACTGCTGGATTTAGTCAAAAATAAAGATTTGGATGCAACAGGTCAAAAGTTAAATGAAGTCGTTACAGTGGCTCAACAGCTCAATACAAACAGTATTTTAAGCCCTGCTAAAAGTTCAGGCTTCTTGGGCAGTATATTAAATCGATTTAAAGGTGCGAAGCAGAGCTTTGATCAAAAGTTCAATTCCACTAAAGAACAAATAGATGCATTAGTTAAAGAAATTGAAACCTCTCAACAAGGTTTAAAAGACCGTGTAAATACATTGGATCGTATGTTTGATGGTGTGCAGGATGAATATAAACAATTAGGGGTTTATATTGCTGCAGGGAAAATTAAACAACAAGAAGTTCAAGAGCAAATAGCTGAATTGAGTACGCTAGAACAAGATGCGCAAACCAATCAAAAAATCTACGACTTAAATCACTTAGCAAACAACTTGGAAAAAAGAGTGAGTGATTTACAGGTATTGCAACAATCTGCGATGCAGACATTACCGATGATTCGAATTATTCAATCAAATAATTCAATGTTGGTTGATAAGTTTTATGCGATAAAAAATATCACGCTTCCTGCCTGGAAAAATCAAATTAGTTTAGCGATTTCATTACAGGAACAAAAAAATAGTGTCCAATTGGCCAATACTATTGATGATGCGACGAATGAGTTACTTAAACGAAATGCAGATTTATTACACCAGAACTCAGTAGATACTGCTCGAGCAAATCAACGCTCAGTGATTGACATTGAAACACTTGAACATGTTCAAAATACCCTCATTAAAACAGTGAATGATGTTATTAGTATTCAGAAAGAAGGGATGCAAAAACGTGAAGAGGCATCAATTCGTATTAAGGCTTTGCAAGGAAATCTTCAACAACTTGTTTTGGATTCGAGTCAAAATCAGCCAAAACACTAATTTCTTGAGGTTTAAATTTGAATAAAACCAATGAATATCTTGTGGCGCAGACTGAGATTCAAAAAAGATTGCCTGAATTGTACAAGCGAAATCGTATACTTAATTTATGGGGATTTCTAAGTACCAGCGTACTCATTATTTCAGTTGTGTCGCTTTTTATTCATCAGGACATGATTTATGGTTTTATGGGTATGAGTGAAACTGTTCAGCAGCTTCATTTGCCACATAGTTTAGATGAAGTCGTAAACGTGTACCAACATCAGCCTGACTATTTTTTTAATTTGATATCTTGGTTAGGTTGGTTCATTCTAAAAGTATTTAGCTCAGTCATTGGTGCTTTTTTTATCGTTCATTTTTTAAAGAAAATACGTTTTTTCTATGTGCGCTTTCAATCATTTGTACTTAAGTTTGTTGGTTGGTTCATTGCTGTCATTTTAATTTGGTCAGGTTTGACCTATGTTCAATATGACTTGAATGATGAGTCGTTGGAACAACAATATCAATTAAGTCATTATGATAAATCGATTCACGAAAGTCAGATTGCTGTCATCATGACTGAACAACAGGTCAATCCAATTATACAAGCCTACGTCCTTGCGCAAGTGGCTTTGATTCACAAACCTGAAGATACCAAGCTAGCAACTACATATTTAGCTCGACTTGCGCAAGCTGAAAGAAATGAAAAACAGTTTGTCGAATATGGTTTTAATGCAGAGCAGTTATGGTCAATGCAGCAACAAGTTTATGGTCAATCTATTACTCCTTGGGCAAAAGCGATAGATCATCGGGCAAATCAGGCACGACAAATTTCAGAAGTCGTCAAGATGATATTAATGGTGTTCTCAGCCATCATGTTATTGTTAATGCTTATTTTCTTTGGATTAGCTCGTAGCTTTAAAAGCAGAATTCAAACGATCACTCAACGTTTGGAGATATAGTTAAAGTTTGTACTGTTACGACCATCATAAAAGAATCATTCATTTTTAAATGAATGATTTTTTAATTCAATTTTTCGATAGTCTTTATGTAAACTAACTGTTTTACCTATTTTTGTATTTCTTCTAATATAGCTTTATCAAATAAATATTACTCCTTTGGAGACGTTAGCAATGTTAGATCATAATACTTCAGCTCAATTAAAAACGCTTTTAGAACGCCTTGAGGGTCCAATCGAATTGGTTGCGACTTTAAATGATTCAGACAAATCTGCAAAAATCAAAGAACTTGTGGAAGAAGTGGCTGCACTTTCTCCATTCGTCACAGCTCGTTTTGATGGTCAAAATAAACGTGCGCCGAGCTTTGGTATTGCAAAAGCAGGTGAAGAACCGCGTGTCTTCTTCGCAGGCTTACCAATGGGTCATGAGTTCACTTCTTTGATTTTGGCATTGCTACAAACTTCTGGTTATGCACCAAAAGTTTCTGACGAAGTATTGGCATCCATCAAAGCTTTAGAAATCAAATCTGACTTTGATGTATTCGTATCTTTAAGCTGTCATAACTGTCCAGATGTGGTTCAAGCACTAAACTTGATCGCAATCTACAACCCTGGCACAACAGCAACCATGATTGATGGTGCATTCTTCCAAGACGAAGTTGAAGAACGCAAAATCATGGCAGTTCCAATGGTGTTCCAAGACAATGAACATATCGGTCAAGGTCGTATGACATTGGAAGAGATTGTTGCGAAGCTCGATACTAATTCTGCTGCGAAAGATGCTGAAAAGCTCAATGCCAAAGATGCATTTGACGTGCTTGTGATCGGTGGTGGTCCTGCAGGTAACACATCTGCAATCTATGCGGCTCGTAAAGGTATCCGTACAGGAATCGTTGCTGAACGCATGGGTGGTCAGGTCATGGATACGATGGACATTGAAAACTTTACATCAGTGCAAAAGACGCAAGGTCCTAAGTTTGCAGCTGAAATGGAAGCACATGTTCGTGAATACGGTGTCGACATCATGAACTTACAACGTGTGTCTGACATTAAAGGTGCAGATGAAACTGCCAACGGTTTAGTTGAAGTGACTTTAGAGAATGGTGCAAAACTTGAATCGAAAACGGTCATCCTGTCTACAGGTGCACGTTGGAGAGAAATGAATGTACCAGGTGAGCAAGAATACAAAACCCGTGGTGTTGCGTACTGCCCACACTGTGATGGTCCATTGTTCAAAGGCAAACGTGTGGCTGTGATCGGTGGTGGTAACTCTGGTGTTGAAGCTGCGATTGACCTTGCAGGTATTGTTGAGCATGTCACTTTGGTTGAGTTTGATACCAAACTGCGTGCTGACCAAGTCCTTCAAGATAAATTGAACAGCTTACCTAACACGACTGTCATCAAAAATGCGTTGTCTACAGAAGTCGTTGGTGATGGCAAACAAGTCACTGCACTGAAATACAAAGACCGTGCGACGGATGAAGAACACACTGTCGAATTGGCGGGGATCTTCGTACAAATCGGTTTGTTACCAAACACGGATTTCTTAAAAGAAACCCAAGTTGAGTTAACCAACCGTGGTGAGATTGTGATTAACGATCGCAACGAAACCAATGTAAAAGGTGTATTTGCTGCGGGTGACTGTACAACAGTACCTTATAAGCAAATCATCATTGCCACTGGTGAAGGCGCGAAAGCATCACTGTCAGCGTTTGATTACATCATTCGTTCTGGACAGTAGTTCAATCGTATTCTTTAAATAAGAAGTTCTTAGTTTTGTAGTTTACAGAGGTTGAAGATGCTAACACTTCAGCCTCTTTTTTTGTAATCATTCACTTGCTTTATATTATTTGTTAAATCAAATCTATATTTTATTTGTAATTTTATTTCACAATAAATGGGTGTTTTGTGTAACAGGACCTGTTTATCGTGTCTGTTTTTTGTTTAAATATTAAGAAATTCTTTAGCCTTATTAAATTATAAAAGACAGATAATAACCATGCTTGCCAACATCTTTTCGGCATTGGAACAGCTCGGCCTAACCGCCCAAAACAGAGCCCTCCACATCCAATTCAGTCATTCACAACTGAATAGCCAAGTCTTCCTCCAACGCATCGATGGCAGCCATGTCCTTAACGAAGGCGTGCAAGCAGAACTCATCTGTCTCTCGACCAATGCCTTAATTCCACTCAAACAATTCATCGGCACACAAGTTGCCGTCGATCAAGTCACTGATCAAGGCACCCTGTTTAGAACCACCGGCATCATCACCGAAGCCTCACAAGGACAAAGCGATGGGGCACTGACCCTCTACAAACTCACGCTTAACGATGCAACTTTACTTTGGCACAAACGCCGCAACAGCCGCGTATTTATGAACAAATCCGTGGTCGAAGTGGTGGAAATTCTCTTTGAAGAATGGCAAAACAAAAGCCCACTCTTTGCCTCGAGCCTCAGCCTAGACCACAGTGGATTGCAACAACAATACGACATCCGACCCTTCATCATGCAAAGTAACGAAAGCGACTACGACTTTCTGACTCGCTTACTACGCAGTGAAGGCATTAACTGGCTCATTGATGAAGCCCAACCGATTGTACCGAGTAACAACAGCCCGATCGAAGCACAAAAGCTCCGCCTGATTGATGACAACAGCCAATACCAAGCCCTTAACCGACGCAACATTCGCTACCATCGTAGTGATGCGACAGAACAATTTGATAGCATCACCAGTTTTATCGGACAACGTAGCCTACAACCCACCGCAGTCCACCTACAACGCTGGCAAGCCACAGCCCTCGAACAAGAAGAAGGCGCAGGCTCAGTACAAAGCAAACACCAACACAGTGACCACCAAGACAATGCCAGCCTAGGTCTCGAACAAGCATGGCACATCAGCCCTGCATGGATCCAAGACCTCAAAGGCGAAGACCAAGCCACTGCCTCAGGCAATAGCCAAGTCGAAAAACTCAACCAACACCTCAGCGACTACTACGCTGGACAAAGCAAACAATTCATCGCCAAAGCCAGCGTCAGAGACAGCCAAGTCGGCTACTGGTTCAAACTCGATGGCCATCCAGAAATTGCACAACACAGCGGAGCTGACCAAGAATTCCTCATTGTAGGCAAACGCTACTACAACCAAAACAACCTACCCAAAGACTTAGACCAACAAGTCCAACAACTGCTACAACGCAGCCAATGGACGCCAAAACACAAGACAAACACCAACCAAGCAACCCACACGGACCAAGAACGCCAAGCCAGCGAACTCATCCTACAACGACGCAACATCAAAACCGTACCCGAATATAACCCCTTACAACATCGACCTAGCACCCATCCGCAACGCGCCAAAGTGGTGGGACCTGCAGGAGAAGAAATCCATGTCGATGAATGGGGACGCATCAAAGTACGCTTCCTATTTACCCGAGCAGAAGACCACCAATTTGATGGCGGTGCAGGCAGTAACAACAACGACACCGATTCAGCTTGGGTTGATGTACTGACCCCATGGGCAGGCGAAGGCTATGGTGCACGCTTCCTCCCTCGAATCAATGAAATCGTAGTTATCGACTTCTTTGACGGCAACATCGACCGTCCCTTTGTGGTGGGACGCCTACATGAAGCCCAACGCAGCCCAACTCGATTCGACAGTCAAGGCCAACTGCCGGACACCAAAAAACTCGCAGGGATTAAAAGTAAAGAAGTCCAAGGCGAAGGCTATGGACAACTCCGCTTTGATGACACCACAGGACAAATCTCCACCCAACTGCAAAACACCCACGGGACGAGCCAACTCAACCTAGGGAATCTCAGTCATCCCAAAGCAACAGCAGAAAGCGAAGGACGCGGCGAAGGCTTCGAACTCAGAACAGACCAATGGGGTGCAGTACGAGCGGGCGAAGGCATACTCATCTCCACCTACAAACAAGAAGAAGCCAAAGCAAACCATTTAGATGCAAGCGAAGCCAAACAACAACTCGAAAGTAGCTTAAACAACGCCAAAGCCCTCAGTGAAGTGGCAAAAAATCAACAAACTGATCCACTGAGCTTACTCGAAAACCTACAGGGCTATCTCAAGAACTTAGAGAGCGAAGACCAAAGCAAAGCCGCGGCTTTTAAACAAGCGATCATGCTCTTGGCTTCACCAAGTTCAATTGCCGTAGAAAGTAACGAAGACATCCACCTCAGTGCAGATGGGCAGATCAACCAGATTGCACAAGGAAGTATTAACACCAGCACCCAAGACAGCATCATCGGACATGCCAGCAAAAAGATCAGTTTATTTGCAGCGCAAGAAGGAGCACGACTGTATGCAGGGAAAGGCAAGATCGAGATTCAAGCTCAAGGAGATGGTGCTGATCTGATTGCAAGAAAGGGGGTGCAGATTATTTCCACGGAAGATCGAATTGAAATTAAAGCAGCAAAAAAAATAGTGTTGATCGGTGGCGGCTCACAGATTGAAATTAGCAGTTCGGGAGTTTTACCGACCACAGCTGGCAAGTTTGAAGTCAAAGCTGGACAACATTTATTTAAGCCGGGAACGAGTGTAAGTACTTCAGCTCAATTGCCAACAATGCAACCGTTAAAAGGCGCATTGAATCTTTTAAGAAGTTATGGTGGAAGTGAATTCTTTAAAGGAGCTGGATATAAAGTTATTGACTCTCTTGGGAAGACAATAACAGGGAAATTAGATGCGAATGGTTTTGCTCAAGTAACAGGAATTGCTCCTGGTGGTGCACAAGTGATTTTTGATAAAGATGAGCGAAGTCCTTGGGTATTATCAAGTCATTTTTCGCGAAGTTATGATTGGGCAGATGCAGTAATTCCTGGTGCATCTAATTTTGTGAACTCGAGCTTAAATCAGCTGGGTCAGAATTTAATGGCTCAAGTTAAAAATAATTTGACTCAACTTGATAGTATGAATTTAAAGGATATAGGCAAAAATGCTTTAAAAGGTCTAGCAGACCAAACTGTTGGGCAACTCAAAAATCAAGTGGCAAGTTCTACTTTAGGTGGCATTTCAGAAAAATTAAATTTAGGTTTAAGTCCTGATCAATTGAAGACTATAAGCCAAATGGCAGTAAATCCTTCTCAATCACTAGATATGATTCGTACGCAAGGCGTTGATTTTATAACTCAGCAGGTCACATCGAAGTTGATTCCGAATTTTATGAATTCAACTGGGTTTATGCCAAATACAAATTTTGATACAGCATTGGATCAGGAAAATATTACGAATCAATCTGAAAAGGTCATTGTAACTGATGACTACATTGCACAGAAATATTATCAATCTGGCGGATTAACGTATACCGAAACAACAAGAATCAGTACGAAATCGAATCCAGCTCCATTGTTAACAAATCAAAAGACTGTTGAGATTAATAAGCCTATACAAGTGAATAAAGTAGATGTGAGTACAAACAATTCAACATCAGCAGATGATCAGTTTATTTCACAAAAATATTATCAATCTGGCGGCATTAAATATACGGAAACAACTCGATTAAAAACGAGTAATGATCGTCCTGATTTAGAACAATATAACGCGAAAAACTTAAAAGATTAAAAATATATAGGTTAGTCATGGTAACTGAAAACGAACAAGTTTCTAATAATGCACAATCGAGTGTTGAACTTGCTGTATTTAACTTAGACAGTGTGAGTAGTGTAGCTGACTTACAAGTTATTGCTAATCAAATTGAAAATTTCCTTGTGGTCTGTGGCCAAACATCATTACTTAAAGTCAAAGCAAATGCCCATATAACTACTGTAGCTAATATATATGCTTTAAGTGGAAGTGTGCTTGATTTATTGTTGTATGCAATGTCTCCTCAAACAGAAGTGCTTTCAATACAACGAAATGCTTTACTTGGTGCGAATTTAATTGGATTGTTTGCAGAGCCTAAACATGAAGCACATGCAAGGATGGGTTTACGTCCCATTTTAGGATTAATGGCTGAATGTCTATATCCTGAAAATGGTAAAATTAAGTCAACTGACATTCGACGTATGGAATTACATCTTAATGCAAGAATGGCAGGGAATTTAGAGACCTATCTAAAAGAGACACAAGCTAAATTAGCGGACTTATTAACGAATGCAAATGCCTTGGCTGTTAAGATTCTAAAATCTCTTCAATCATCTTCATTATCGTCTGTTGCAACGGAAACAACATCGAGCGCATCAGCTGAAAAAAGAGATCCAAATTTACAATTTCAAAATTGGGCAATACCATTAATAGATTTACTCAGTGTTGAGCCTCAAGCAGATTTAACGCCTAAAATTGAAGCAACTTCAAGTCATTTTGAAACTTTACTTGTAGAGGCGATTACTTCGATTAGTAACGATTTGCAGAATCAGACAAACCCAAGCTTGCAATACAGTCTTGGTTGGCTCATTCAACAAACACTTAAAGCTATTCAAGATAATCAAAATAAGGGAAATGCCAGTGTTCCGATTAATCAAACTGGTGAATTTGAGCGTCAAACTGATGGCGATATCCTTGAATTTGTAAGTTTGCAAGCAGATGCATTAATGGATCCTCCATGTTTGAATCCAGCTGAACCAACAACAAGTGCTGAAACCAATACTGCTCATAGTATTAGCTATTCTATAGGTGCTGAACGAGTTTCCCATGTAGACTTCAGCCTACCTAAGCTGGGATTAGTATTCAATCGACTTTATAACTCCCAAATGGCGGAATTCGATAACGGTGCTTTGGGTGCTCGTTGGTTAATGCCTTTTTCTAATTTGATTGTTCCAAATGAAAAGGGTTATTTGTTTATTGATGCGAAAGGCAGAAAACAACAATTGCCATCGATCATTATGAGTGAATCCTATGAAGTTCCATTCCAAGGTATTACAACGCGGCTAAATGAACAGGGTGAATTAGTCCTAAATTTTGGAACAGAATGGGATTATCAATTTAGTACATTCGATCAAGGTCAAAGTTATCAGCTTACACAAGAGAAAAATTCATCAACTCAAGAACAAGTTGATCTTCGTTATATCTTGCTAAATAGCAAAGCTTATTTACAAACCGTCCATTTTAATTTTAAGAAGACTCAGCAAATTTTAAAATTTGCTTACAATGATCAAGCAAAAATTATCGCCATATTTGTGGATGATCAAGAACAACCTCTTGCTCGTTATGGGTACGATCATGACGGAAATTTAGTAGAAGCATATGATGAGAATGGTCACGCTCGTCAGTATTCATATAATGCGTATCATCAATTAACACGTTATACCGATCGATCAGGTCGTGGTCAAAATATTCGTTATGATTCGAATGAACCAAATGCAAAAGCCATTGAAGAATGGGCAGATGATGGAAGCTTTAAAACAACTTTAAAATGGCATCCTCGTCTGCGTCAAGTCGCTGTGTATGATGCTTACAACGTGCCGACTTATTACTACTTTGATTTAGATGGTTTTACTTATCGTATTCGATTAGCAGATGGTCGTGAAAAATGGTATTCACGTGATCAACATAAACGTATCACTCGAGAGATTGATTACAGTGGTCGTGAAACTCAACAGCAATACAATGAAGAAGGTCAGCTGAGTAAAATCATTCAACCAAATGGCGGAGTGATTCGATTTGCTTATGATGAATATAAAAATCTAACTGAAATAAAAGATCCTGAAGGTCATATTTGGAAACGCGAATACAATGCAGATGGCTTGATGACCAAAGAAATCAATCCATTGGGTCACACAACACAATATAATTACAATGCCGAAGGTCAATTGATTGAAATTACTGATGCCAAAGGTGGTGTTAAGAAAATCCAATACAACGACCTTGGACAAATGATCTCCTATATCGATTGTTCGGGTAAAGAAAGTGCTTGGCAATATGATGAGGAAGGGCTACTTAAGCAACAACAAGCCGCAGATCAAACAGGTGTGCAATACATCTATAGTGATCAAGGTATAGACAAAGGCCAACTCAAAACGATCATTTACCCAGATGAACAAAAAGAACACTTTGAACATGACCAAGAAGGACGCCTTCTCAAACACATTGATACCAAAGGACTGGTGACTCAATATCACTACAATGCAGTGGGGCTATTAGAAAAACGCCTTGATGCCAACAAACACCAAATTGCTTATCACTGGGATAAACAAGGGCGTATACAGAAACTTATCAACCAAAACCATGCAGAATATGTATTCGAATACAACAGTTATGGTTATCTCACACGAGAACAAGCCTTTGATGGTGAAGAAAAACACTATAGTTACGATGAGCTTGGTCGACTTAGCTACATTCAACAACCGAATATCATCACACAATTTGGCTACTATGAAGACGGACAAATTGCGTCAAAAACCTACATTCACCGCAAAAGTAAACAACAACAAACAGAAGAGTTTACTTACAATCTGAATAGCCAGTTAATTCAAGCAAAGAACCAACAGAGCCAAAACGACTTCTACCATAATGCGATAGGACAATTGGTTAGAGAACACCAACACTACCAAGTGCCAAATCTGAAACCAATGACTGCAGTACTACGCTATGAATACGATGAACTCGGCAATCTCATCAAAACTGTTCGTCCGGATGGTCAGGAAATTAGCCACTTAACTTATGGATCAGGACATATCTACGGTATTGCCCTAAATAAAAAAGACATGGTTGGTTTTAAACGTGATGACCTACACCGAGAAACAGAACGTTACCTTGCCAATGGTTTAATCCAAAGCAACCAATATAATGACGTTGGATTGCTGATTGCACAGCATATACACGTAGAACAAGAAACAGCCAATAGAACACAACATCAGGCACAACGCCAATACACTTATGATGCCAACTACTTGTTGACTCAAGTTCAAGACAGTCAAAAAGGCATACTTAGTTATCAATACGATGCGATTGGTCGCTTAATACAAGCGCAAAGCTCAAAGCAAACTGAACGTTACCATTTTGACCCAGCGGGCAACTTAGTAGACCCAGTTGTAACGCAAAGTGCAGAAATCAATAACAACTTGGTGAAACACTATCAAGGCAAACACTACAAATACGATGCCCAAGGTAATGTGATTGAAACCCAGCAGGCAGACCAACAACTAAAACTGAAGTGGGACAATTTAAATCGCTTAATCGAAAGCGACCATAATGGGCAAATTACTGAATACGGCTACGATGTTTTTGGACGACGCTTATATAAAGCCAACAAAACAATCAACAGCCTGACCTTATTTGGTTGGGATGGGGATTTAATGATCTGGGAATCAAAAACCAGTTTATATCCAACAGATAGAAACAACACAGATCAAGGCAAGCAAAGCTATACCAAACACTATATCTATGAGCCGAATAGCTTTGTACCGCTCTTACAAGCAGGGTATCAAAGTTTCATTAAATTGATTGAAACACCGAATTACGAAAGATTTAAAACAGAACCCTACTCAATCCATAAAGACCCAGTATGGAGAACAGACCCAAGAAAGAATAGAGCGAAGTTGGAAGGAATTGCGTTTTACCACTGTGACCAAGTAGGAACACCTCAAGCATTGAGCAATGAACAAGGTGAATGTATTTGGGAGTTAACGCTGAATACATGGGGACAAACACAACAGATCAAAGTGAACCACCAAGAGAACCAATTAGAACAAAGTGATATCCGTTTCCAAGGGCAATATTACGATGAGGAAACAGGATTACATTACAACCGTTACAGATATTACGAACCATTTAGTGCACGGTATATAAGTAAAGATCCGATTGGTCTATTAGGTGGTTTAAATAACTCAGCTTATGTAAGTGATCCGAATCAGTGGGTGGATCCGTTGGGGTTGGATGAAACTCTTGGTAGCGCTATGAGAGAGGCATTTGTTGAACGCATTCCTGGAGCAAAAATACCAACTAGACTTAAGGATGCACCAGAACTATATCAAATGACTGATAGGGTACTTACTGGTATGAATGTAAACGCTACTGCTGCAGCTTTAGTTGGTGTAACAGCATCTGCAGGCTATGATGGGAATGGGAAGTATAATGTTAGAGGCGGAAATGCATACGGAGTTGCTTTGGAAGTTACTTCAACAAGAGAGGTTATTAATGCGGGTACGCAAACAGATGGTAAATATTATGAATTGTGTGCTAGCGCAGGACTAGGATTAGCAGTACAAACTTGTGTTGGTTATTCAAGGGGGGGAGGGCTTTATGGAAATGCTTCAGTGGGTGTGGGATTAGGAGCAGCTGTAAGTGGAGTAAGTGGGGAGAAAAGATCAAAAGATGCCTTGGCTCCTGAAACAAAAATTGATTATGAACAAATTAGGCAAAATCAAAGAATGCTTCCAACAAAACCTTTAGATTTCGGGGGGCTAAGATAATGACTGATGGTTTAATTGTTTTAATTTTTATTTTGAGTTTGCTTTTTTTTATAATAAGTTTTTGTTTAGTTCGGTTTTATTTGTATAAATATCTTTTAGAAAAAGGAGAGGTTGAAAGTTATATTGATTTTAACTTAAAAAGTATAAATCATATTGTATATATAAAAAAAATTTTATTTAAAGGAGGGGGTGGTGGCTATTATAGTGAAAAAATAAAAATTTTTTATATAGTGCAAATAGTATTTTTGGTCATGTTTTTAATTTCTATATTTGTTATGTTGAGGTGATCTTTGATTAAATTTTTGTTTATATTTTTATTTTCCCCTTTTTTTGTATATGCAAACTGTATTGATATTGATTATTCGATAGCGGATAAAGTTATGGAGAATAGTTTATATAATTTACAGGGAAATAATAAGAAAGTTAAGTATAATATTAACAAAATGAATGATAATTTTTATAAAAGTTATTATTATGGTTATTCTTATTTGGTTGGGAATAATGTTCTAGTAGATTATGAAAAGGCTGAGATTTTGTTAATTGAGTCAGCTAAATATTGTTTTTCGCCGGCACATTATTCCTTAGGTTTTTTGTATCTAGAAAAAAATGAGGTTGAAAAAGCTAAGAAGTGGTTTTTGTCTGCCAAAAACTTGGGAGATAGTTTAGGGGCTTATCAATTGGCTTTAATTTATAGAGATCAAAATAATAGTAATAAAATGTTAGAAAACTTAGAGTTTTCAGTTGAAAACGATTTCTTGCCATCAATTACTGAGCTTGGAGTGCAATATTACGATGGGAAGATAATTCGGAAAGATAATAATAAGGCGTTCCATTATTTTCAACTAGCTGCTAATATGAATGATTCATTAGCACAAAATAATTTAGCTTGGATGTATGAGCATGGCGAAGGTGTAGAAAAAAATATGGTTAAAGCTAAATATTGGTATAAACTATCGTTGAGTAATGGATTTTTATTAGCTAAAGAAAACTTAGAAAGACTAGATGTTTTAAATCAAAATTAGTAAATTTAAAGCCTATTGATATTGTATTTTAAAAAAATGAAATAGTAGGCTAGAATTTTTATTGTGTTTATGGCTTTGTTGCACAAAGTTATTCTTAAGGGCTTCTTCAGCCATATAATTTTCAAATGAAGAAGCTTACACACAAAATCTACCGCACAACCAATTGGCCTGCATATAACCGAGCACTCATTAGATAAAAACAACACAGAACAAGGCAATCAAAGCTATATCAAACACTATATCTATGAGCCGAATAGCTTTGTACCGCTATTCCAAGCAGGGTATCAACACTTTATACAACTGATAGAAACACCGAATTACCAAAGGTTTAAAACAGAACCGTATTCCATCCATAAAGATCCAGTGTGGAGAACAGACTCAAGGAAGAGTCGAACAGAGTTAGAACAGATTGCGTTCTACCACTGTGACCAAGTTGGAACACCTCAAGCCTTAAGTAATGAACAAGGTGAATGTATTTGGGAGTTAACGCTGAATACATGGGGACAAACACAACAGATCAAAGTGAAGCACCAAGAGAACCCATTAGAACAAAGTGATATCCGTTTCCAAGGGCAATATCATGATGAGGAAACAGGATTACATTACAACCGTTACAGATATTATGAACCATTTAGTGCATAAGTAAAGACCCGATCAGTCTATTAGGTGGTTTAAATAACTTCGCTTATGTAAGTGATCTGAATCAGTGGGTCGATCCAATGGGGTTGCAAGTTGGAATAGGATTTAGTAGTAAAAATAATACAATGATTATTACAGATGTTGATACGAAAGAATCAATGAGGATAGGTGCTTTCACTGGTGGTCATATTAGTCAAGAGGGAGTATTTAACGCTAATGGAAATAATTACGAAAAACCAATACCACCAGGATCATATTATATAACGGAATATCCTAATCCAGACAGACCCAATAATAATCATTGGTACGGGTTATTAAAAATTGATGAAAAAATAGATGATGAGACTATAGACCAATATGGTAATAAACGATTCGGTTTTCGCCTTCATCCGGGTACTGTTAGTCATGGTTGTGTAACAATCAGTAGTTTTGATCAACAAGGGAGAGAGAGTTGGGGGTAAATTAAAGGAAATGCTTGACAAAACATCGACTTCAACGATTGAGTATGAGGATAAATGGTACAGAAAGAATAGACAGCTTAAACTTTATGGAATATTACATGTTAAATAAATTAGAATGGAATATGTTATGATTTTAAAAAAAATTTCTTACATTTTTTTTGTATTAATTTTGGCTATATTGATATTATATTTAGCTTTATTATATAAATTTAAATCGATTGACTCGAGGTTTCAATTAGAGTCATCTAAAGTTTTAATTTCTTTTTTCCTTAAAGATTTTTATTTATTTGGTGGGTTAGAAAAGCAGTCATTAGAAATTGAAAGAAAAAATCAAAAAGACCAAGATGATTTTTACTATTCAATAATAATATGGGGCTCAAAAAATTTAGAGTATAATGGTGGTGGTTTGTTGCTTTTAAATGAATTATTATCAAAGAGGGATAATACAAATTTAATTCTAAAAATAAAAAAATTTAAAATGAGTAAGGGTTATGAAAGTCTTAATAAAAAAGATAAGGATTCAATAAATTATTGGGAAAATATATTATTAGAAAATAATAGCTCTATTAGATCTCTTTCATAAATCAAAAAAGATCTATCTTTAGTTGATTATTTGTACCGAAGAATTTTAAATCTTCATGCATAATCTGCGGATGAAATACATTGATTCAAAGAAGCTTTCTGAAACACAGTTTAAGCGATACACAAGCATCTCATGGTCAACCTTTGATTCAATGGTTGAACAACTAAAAATGTATGTCCCTACTAAAGGTAGACCAACTAAATTGAGCACAGAAGTTCAAATCCTTCTGTGTTTAAGTTATTGGCGCGAATACAGAACCTTATTCCATGTTGCAACAAGCTTTGGTGTGTCAGAGCCCACTGCTTCAAGAGTCGTACGTCATGTAGAAGACTGCCTGATCAAGTCCAATCTATTTAATTTACCGAAGAATTTGCCTGAAGGTGAAGGCATCGACTGGAATGTGGTGATTGTTGATGCCACAGAAATACCAATACAAAGACCTAAAAAAACAGAAGAAAAGCTATAGTGGCAAAAAGAAAGCGCATACCTTTAAAGTACAGGCCATTATTCATTATAGAACTCAGCAAATTCTGAGTTTATGTACAAGTCGTGGAGCGGTACATGATTTCGAGCTCTTCAAACAGAACTTAAATCAAATTCCTGCAAATACCTTTATTCTTGCAGATAAAGGCTATCAAGGGATCTATGCAGTGTATCCAAATAGTCTATTGCCATTAAAAGCAAAAAAGCGCTGTAAACTACATCCTGAGCTAAAACTTTATAACCAAGAAATCAATAAAAGAAGAATTGGGATTGAGCATGTATTTGGAACTTTGAAGACCTTCAAAATCCTTGCCGAGCGATATCGTAATCGAGGAAAAAGACTGGGTTTAAGATTCAATTTAATTGCTGGAATATACAATATGGAACTGAGTAAAAAATGATTTATGAAAGAACCCTATTGTTTACTAGTATTAAAGTTAATACATTAGAAACTAAGTGGTAGTGATTACTGTGAATGTTGAATATCTGAAATGACGATATTGCTTCTAGTTCAGCATTGCTGAATAAAGTTACTACAGAGTTAAATCAAGATAAAATCGATTTAAATAATAGGGAAAATAAAACACTCCATAAAAAAACCGAGCAAAAAAGCTCGGTTTTTTTTTGTACGTAATTTTATTTTTCAACAAAAGCACGTTCAATCACATAATCACCAAGAACACCCATACGTGGAGATTCTTTTAAGCCATGTTGATCAAGAAGTGCAGCTACATCGTCAAGGAATGCAGGAGAACCACATAACATTGCACGGTCAGTTTCAGGATTAAAACGAGGTAAGCCGATTTTCTCGAAAAGAGCACCAGTTTCAATCGCAGTTGTAACACGACCTTGAGTATGGAAGTCTTCGCGTGTAACTGTTGGGTAATAAATTAACTTTTCTTTCGCACCAAGTTCCCCAAAGAACTCATGGTTTGGAATTTCATTTTGAATAAGGTCTTGATAAGCCAATTCTGAGATATAGCGTGTACCGTGTACAACGATGATTTTCTCGAAACGCTCATAAGTTTCTGGATCACGGATAGTCGAAAGGAAAGGAGCTAAACCAGTACCTGATGATAAAAGATACAAGTTTTTACCAGGATTTAAATCATCAAGAACAAGTGTACCAGTCGGTTTTTTAGAAACTAAAATTTCATCACCAACTTTTACTTTTTGTAGGATTGATGTCAAAGGACCATCTGGAACTTTAATAGAGAAAAACTCAAGTTCTTCTTCATAGTTCGCGCTAGCAATCGAATATGCACGCATTAAAGGCTTGCCATTGACTTCTAAACCAATCATCACAAATTGACCATTTTTAAAACGCAATGCTGTATCGCGAGTCGTTTTAAAACTGAATAATGTGTCATTCCAGTGGTGTACGTGAGTAATCTTTTCGACGTTAAAAGCAGCCATTAAAGGTCTCAATAAATTATCAAATTAGAACAGCTTGCTATTCTAAACTAAAACCATTCTCGATAAACTGAATATATTTAATTGAGCTTATCAAAAAAAGTGATTATGAATGAGCTGACTTTACCTGTGATTGGTATAATGAGATCTCCCTACAAAGAAAAGTTTGGTATTCCACGTCAGCCAAATTTAGTAAATGTTGAAAGTTATATTGAACTGTTGGCGCCATATAATGATGAACTGGCTTTTGAAGGTATACATGATTTCAGTCACTTATGGCTGATTTGGCAGTTTCACGATAATAAAAATCAGGATAATCAAAAATTTAAGCCTCAAGTTAGACCACCACGTTTAGGTGGAAATAAAAAAGTGGGAGTCTTTGCGACAAGAAGCATGTACCGTCCAGCACCTATCGGCATGTCAGTCGTACAATTCAAAAAACTTTTTAAAGAAGGTGATTCTTTGAGATTGTATGTGTCTGGCAGTGATTTACTAGATGGAACACCCGTTATCGATATCAAACCATATATTCAATATTCTGATGCCTTGGTTGAGGCGACGAGCGGTTATGCACAGGATAAGCCAATTCAAAAAAAAGTTGTTTGGTCAAAAACTGCTGAAATTCAGCGAAATCAACAGTTGGATCAACAATGTGTCGCTGAAAGTTTAATCAAGGAATTGGAACAAGTTTTGTCATTTGATCCAAGACCATCTTATCAAAATGATCCTGAGCGAATTTATGGGCTAAGTTTCGGCCTCTTAAATGTCAAATTTAAAGTGGATACTGAGGTTGAGATCGTTGCACTTGAACTTTGTGCAAACGAATAAATTGTTGGACTGATGTATTTAAAGCTGAATTTGATCTAATGAATTTAATTGTAAATTCTGAATAGGCTAAAGGCTAATGTTGAATAAAGAATTTGCTATAGTTGGGCTCAAGGAATGGGGCAATTTGAATGAATTTTAATTTTGAAATTGATACAACATGGTGTTTAGAACAACTACTAAAAGATGGTCGTATTTTAGAGCGAGATAAGTTGCTCATACAAACCCGACACCGCCAAAAAGATCAATTTAAATGGCATCCATTGCAGTGGATTGCTCATTTTGAATTGGTAGATCAAGTTCAACCTCAACATAAGTTAACATTGCAACGCTTATGTGAGTGGTTAGCATTAAAAACACAACTCCAATATTATGTGATTGACCCGCTTAAAGCAGATGTTGCAGCACTGACTCAGGTCATGTCACAAGAATATGCATTCAAAAATAAAATTCTAGCGGTGGAGGTGCATCCTGATCAGATCTTAATTGGTACAGATCAACCATTCTTGGATGATTGGGTTAAGAATTTAGAAAAGAGCTTAAGTCCTAAAAAAATTGTTAAGGTTTTACTGAATCCAGAGCAGTTACAACGTTACTTGATTGAATATTATCAAGTGAGCCGAGCAGTAAACTCTTCTCAATATTCAGGAGCTTACGACCGACAGAGCCGAGGTGTTGAATCCCTTTTACAATTGGGTGATAGTCAAAATCCTGATGCCAACGATCAGCACATCGTAAAATTAGTCGACTGGTTGCTTCAATTTGCCTTTGAACAGGGTGCGAGTGATATTCATCTTGAGCCTCGTGCGGAGAAAGGACGTGTTAGATTCCGTATCGATGGTGTGCTGCATACGATTTATAACATGCCCAGCAATACACTCACGGCAGTAATTTCTCGTATTAAAATTCTGGGTCGTATGAACGTTGCAGAAAAACGACGTCCTCAGGATGGGCGATTAAAAACGCGTACTCCTAAGGGTCAAGAAACTGAACTACGTTTATCAACTCTGCCTACTGCAGCAGGCGAAAAAATGGTAATGCGAATTTTTGATCCTGAAGTATTAGTGAGGAGTTTCCAACAACTGGGTTTTGAAGGAAAACTGCTAGAGCAATGGAATGCCATTACCAAAAATAGTCACGGCATCATTTTAGTGACAGGTCCAACTGGTTCAGGTAAAACCACAACCCTGTATTCATCAATGAAACAACTTGCGACTGAGCAATTAAATGTTTGTACGATTGAAGATCCTATTGAGATGATAGAGCCGAGCTTCAATCAGATGCAGGTAAACCCTGCAATTGATCTTCATTTTGCCGATGGTGTACGTGCCCTCATGCGCCAAGATCCAGACATTATCATGGTAGGGGAAATCCGAGACCAAGATACAGCGAATATGGCGATTCAAGCTGCGTTAACAGGTCATCTCGTACTTTCAACACTTCATACAAACGATGCACCTTCAAGCTTGACTCGTTTACATGATCTAGGGGTGCAGCCATTTTTAACAGCGGCAACAATCTTAGGGGTATTGGCGCAAAGGTTAGTCAGAAAATTATGTTCTCATTGTAAAGAAAAACGGGAAATTAATGCTCAAGAATGGGAGCATCTGACCTATGGGTATTTAGTGAAGATGCCTGCTCAAGTGTATCATGCCAAAGGTTGTGAACATTGTCGTCACACAGGGTATAAGGGGCGGGTGGGTATATATGAATTTATGCCTGTGTCTCTAGAAACAAAACAAAAAATCAGTGCTAATCTTAATTTAGATGAATTACGTGCTCACGCAAAAAAAGAAGGTGTAGAGCCGTTGCGTATTGCGGGAGCTCGAAAAGTCCTTGAAGGGGTAACGACATTAGAAGAGGTGCTAAGAGTCGTACCACTAAGTTAATTGTCAAAGATTAATAAATATTCATATTTCTTAAGATTCGCTTCAGCTTTGTTTGTTTTAATAGCTTCATCGAAACAAACATCACTTGAAAAGGTATAGAAAATGAAAATGTTAAATCAAGCTTTAATTGCGACAGCTTTAGTCGGTGCAACTACATTTGCAATGGCCAATACGGCAGTGAACCAAAGTGCTGTTAATCATGCAGCCATTGCACCGCAAGCAATTGCGACTGTTAAAAGTGCGTTAACTGCTAAAGATGATACCCCAGTGAAATTAAAAGGCTATATTGTTAAGGCAACTGGTGATGAAAAATATCAATTCCGCGATAGCACGGGTGTGATCACTGTGGATATTGATGATGAACTTTGGCAAGGTAAACCAATCTCTGCAAAAACACCTGTGGTATTAACTGGTGAAGTGGATATTGATTATAAGCCTGCTAAGCGTGTAGAAATTGATGTAGATCAAGTTCAATTTTAATGAGCTATTTACTGAATTGAGTATTTGATTTATGGCTTTTAAGTACTCAAACCAAAAAAACCACATTCTCCAGAAATGTGGTTTTTTTATGCATCTTTTTTTGAAAAACTTTATAGTGAATGAATTGTGGCTTAGTGAAGAGAGACATGCGTATATTATTAGCAGAAGATGATGTGTCACAAGCTGAAAGTATCAAAGCTTGGTTAGAAATGGATGGATATAGTGTTGATTGGGTCGAGCGTGGAGATCATGCGATATTAGCAATTGAGCAGCATCAATATGATTGTTTATTACTTGATCGTGGATTACCGAAAGCAACTGGTGATGACATTCTGACACATTTAAGAAAACACCAACACAATACACCAGTTATTTTTATTACAGCCCAAGACAGTATCCAAGATCGTGTTGGAGGACTTGATTTGGGGGCTAATGATTATCTAGTTAAACCATTCAGTTTAGATGAGCTCTCGGCGAGAGTGAGAGCACAACTACGTACTCAGCACAAAGGCACGTCTCAAATCCTAATGTTTGGATCCGTGAGTTTGGACCCCCAAGCCAAAGTTGTTAAATTAAATTCAGAAATTGTCAATCTCACAGCGAAAGAGTACCAAATTTTATATAAGTTAATGCAACATCCTGAACGTGTTGTGACACGTGAGCAACTAGAAGAGTCCTTATATGCTTGGGGTGATGAAATTGAAAGTAATGCAGTTGAAGTTTTTATTTATCAGATTCGGAAAAAAATAGGCTCAACCATGATTAAAACGATTCGTGGATTAGGTTATCGAATGAATCTAGATCAGACTTAAGGTAGAACAGTGTTGGATCAGCACCCTATTTCTTTACAGAATCGTCTTGTTAAGTCTTCAATGCTCAGTTCGATGTTGGCGGGCGTTGTCGCATTAATTCTTTTATTGGTGATCTCGCTTTACCAGAACATGCAGACCCATGACAATATGATGGATGAAATCGCCGATTTGATTTTGATCAGTGATATTTCAAGTCATGTGGGAAATGAGTTAGATGATTTAAGTGAACAATTTGATATCAAATATGAATTAAAGCTCGATGAACTTATTTTGATTGAATCGCAAGACCTTGCTTTCAGTCAAATTGGTTCCAAGGTCTTTTTTCAGAATGATCACTTTGGTTTTGTTTGGCTAGAAGGACGATTATTTCGTTATTACAGTGAGCAAAGCGATCAGCAAATTCTAACTATGCTTCAACCCATGTCAGCGCGTGTTGATCAGTTATTCAAAAGTTTGCTGGGCTACGGTGGTGTTCTCATTATTTTATGGGGCATTCAATGGTTTATTCTACACTTTATTATACGACGTCAGTTTCGATCTATTCACCAACTTTCAAAATTAATATCGCAAAAGACCGTTAAGGATTTATCACCGATTACACCTTCAAAACCAGAACTAAAAGAACTGCAACCTATTGTGAGTCAAATAAACCAAATGATGGAGCGTTTAGATCGGGCAATTACTGCGGAACAACGTTTTACAGCAGATGCATCCCATGAATTAAGGTCGCCACTTTCAGCGATTCAAATGCGGTTACAACTTTTAAAACGAAAATACCAGTCTGATCATGAGGATTTGTCACAAGACTTAGAGCAGATTCTAAAAGATGTGAGTAGAGGCTCAAATATTTTAGAAAATTTACTTTTGTTGGCTAGACTTGACCCATCTTCAACGCAAGATGTACCGATACAGTCCATAGATTTAGACCGTTTGACGAAAGAGGTTTTACATTCAGTACAACCTTTGAGCCAAGAAAAAAACATTCAGTTTAAAACTGAGTTAGGAAATCATGCGATTAATGCAAATCCTGAGTTAATGTTTAGCTGCATCCGAAATTTAGTCGATAATGCAATCCGCTATACGCCACAGAATGGAATCGTTGATATTTTAATCAAACAAAATAATAATGAAATTCTATTTGTGATTGAAAATGAAGGTCACGGCATTGAGCAAACAGTGATTGATCGGCTGGGAGAAAGATTTTATCGTCAGTTAGGCACACGTACAACGGGCTCAGGATTAGGATTATCAATTTGCCGTAAAATTGTCGAATTACATCAAGCCGAGATTGTATTTAAGAAATCGAAGTTAGGTGGGTTAAAAGTTGAAATAAAATTTCATTAAAACCAGTGTCTATAAAGTTGAAGAAATAAAATTAAAGAAGCAGTATGCGCTGATTCATACTGCTTAGTTCCACGATTATTATTATCAAATTTTAGAATTTTTATTTTGTCAAAATGAGTCGATTATTTCGTGTGAGACGAAGGCGATATTCTTCTCCTGCATGCATGATGCGAATTTCTCTGCCTAGAGCAAATAGATTATTTGAGTGAAGCATTGGTAATGCTTGGTGGTTTTCGTTATTACGTGTGAATAAGCTAAATGGTGCGTTCATTCCTTGGACTCCGTGGTATGTGGTGAACTATTTAAATGATAATCATTATCGAATAGAGCTGTCAACGATAATTTTTCTCATTTATAAAAAAACATAAAATGCTTACAATTAAGTACTCATTTTTTGAAAGATAATCATGTCAAAAAAAACGATTAATGTTTCTATAGCGTTGTTATTCCATAAAAATCAAGTTCTTGTAGGGTGGAGAGAAGCCTCTTTACATCAGGGGGGGAAAGCTGAGTTTCCTGGAGGGAAAGTCGAGTTAGGAGAAACTCCTGAACAAGCTTGCCAGCGTGAAGTTCAAGAAGAGGTGGGAATTTTTCTAGATCATGTCTATTTATTTGATCTTATTACGCATGAATATGAAGATCTAATCGTAAAATTGAACATTTATCAGGCTTATGTTGATCAGTCTCTACTAGATCATATTCAAAGTCCTTGGACATGGCATGATCGTTCAGCACTAACCATTTTGAATTTTCCTAAAGCTAATGATGCCATTGTTAAACGACTACTCTGGCCGAATAAAATTGCAATAAAAAATATAGATCGTCTCGATACAACCATTGATCTTAATCGAGTTAGCTATTTGAGAACTGAAAATGCTTTAGATTTTGCGCTGCAACTCAACCAGTATAATCAACTGGATCAGCTCATTATCAATCGTGATGTGTGGATAGGATTATCAGAATCAAATCAAAAAAAAGTATTTGCCGTACAATTTAAACATGATCAGTTGATGCAATTAAATTCTGATTCATTTATGGAGGAATGGAAGGGCATTAAACGCATCGCATCCTGTCATGACCATTCTAGTGTCAGTCGAGCTGTAGCGTTAGGTTTTGATGCAATATTTTTAAGTCCAGTACTGAGTACAACATCGCATCCTCAGCAAGCATCCTTAGGTTGGACGCAGTTTGAATTGTTATCAAAAGATATACATATACCAGTTTATGCGCTAGGCGGTATGAAGCCTGAATTATTAGATCAGGCCATACAACATGGAGCTTATGGAATTGCTGGTATTCGTGCTTTTTAAAGGCATTAAAAAGTAAAACTCATGCTTAAATCAAAATTTCTTGATTTGGTTTTGTGCTTCTTGGATGAGTTTTTGATTTTTTTGGAGTTGACCTGATTTCAAAATAATTTGCCAAAGTTGTCGCTTCATCGTTGCTGTTTGAGCATAACTGAGACCTCGTTTTGCCAACGATTCAGCATTTTTTGCCTCATTTTTTTGATTGGCAATCATCGCGAGATACATATAGGTCTCTGCAGATTGAGGGGCAAGTCTTTGTGCTTGGAGTGCGGCTTTCTCAGCTTCACTCCATTTTGCTTGACGAAATGCATGATGGGTTTGTTGCATTAGATTTTTAAATGCGGGAAGTTGGCGGCCATCATCGAATTTTTGAGTTGAGCTTTTCTGTTCAGGAATAACAATTTGTAATTGTTCCCGTTTAATTTCGGGTCGATCATAAGGCGTAATTTTAATACCATCGGCATCTTTTTGAGATGGTGTTGTTTTAGTCTCAGCTTGTTTAGGTTTCTGAGACGGTTGTGAGTTTTGAGGGGAGGTTAAAGTTTGGCAACCGCCTAAGAGTAATATGCTGGTGAATACTACGCTAAAATTCAGTTTTTTCATTAACCTTAACTCCTCCTAAACTTATTTTAAGGATTATAACTTCCACTCGAAAGTACTCGAGTGGCATTCGTATTTAAATCCCGTTCCATTTCTGTTTCGCTCTCACGAATATATTGGTCGATGCTGTCTTCTGCTGGAATTTCTTCTGCATTCGTTTCAGGAACGTAAGTCGGCTCTACTTGGTAGTGTGGTAAGCCACATGCTGTTGCGCGACGTGGAACAGTATATTTAAGTATCGGTACATAGAGCGCACCTTGACAACCTTGTGCTGAAAGCTCACCGCTATTTGAATCAATCCAATGCCATTGTACCTCATCAGGTTGACGTAAATTGACTGGTTTTTGCTTCAGTTGCTTCATTACGTTGGTCCACACGGGTAAAGCGCCAGATGAGCCCGTTAAGCCTGTGACTTTATTGTCATCTAATCCAAGCCAGACAACAGCCAAATGATTACCTGAATACCCCGCGAACCAAGAATCTCTTGTATCATTGGTCGTACCTGATTTACCCGCTAGATTTAGATTCGGAGCGAGGCCGTTATAAGCAGCACGTCCTGTACCTGCCGACATCACACGTTGTAATCCGTAATTTAAAATATAAGCAGCCGATGGGTCGATCGTTTGTTGAACATTTAAACTATAGCGATTAATGAGCTGACCATTGGTATCAACAACTGTTCGGATAGATTTTGTAGGATATTTAAACCCTCCAGTTGCAAAGTTGCCATAAATATTCATGATTTCCATAGGCGACATTTCAACAGCCCCTAAGAAAATCGATGGATAATTCGGAATAGGTGAAGTCACGCCAAACTTCATTAAATGATTGGTAAATGAAGAAAGTCCAAATTCTTGTCCCAAGCGAACTGTAGATAGGTTATATGAATTGGCTAAAGCTTGAACCATTGGGACGTAACCATACGAAGTTCCGCTATAATTTTTTGGGGTCCAAGTCTGATTGCGATCGACTGGCACACTAATTGGCGAGTCTTCGATTGCCGTCGCCCAGTTATAACGACCAGATTCCAAAGCAGTTAGGAAAATAACAGGTTTTAATAATGAGCCTACCTGACGTTTTGCATCAACTGCGCGGTTAAAACCTGTGAAGTCAGATACTGAACCTACGGCCGCAATCAATTCACCATTTTCAGGGTGAGAAACTAATACCGCGCCTTGAAGTTCTTTCAAGCGTGCAGGATTGGCTTTAGACAGTCTTGATACTGAATCTGTAAATGATTTTTGTACTTTGATTTGTGCGATTGGATCTAATGTGGTGAAAATTCGAAGACCTTGTTTCGTTAAATCGCTTTCTTGGTATTCTGTTTTGAGTTGACGACGAACGATGTCTAGGAAATCAGGGAAGCGAGCTGGGCCTAAAGTCGGTTTTTTAATCACGTTTAAAGGTTTAGCTGACTCAGTTTCATATTGCTCTTCAGTCAAATATCCCATGACTAACATATTGTTTAGAACAACATTACGGCGTTTTAATGCACTTTCAGGATTTCTCCAAGGATTGTATAAGCTAGGACCTTGAACGAGTCCGACAAGGAAAGCCTGTTGCGCTATACTCAATTCTCTAAGTGGTAAACCAAAATAAAATTGAGACGCTAAACCATAGCCATTGATCGAGTAATTACCATTTTGTCCTAAATTAACTTCATTCAAATATGCTTCCAGAATTTCATCTTTGTCATAATGAAACTCAAGCAACAACGCCATAAAGGCTTCATTTACTTTACGTTTGATTGTACGTTCAGGGGTCAAATAAAAGTTTTTAACCAATTGCTGCGTGAGTGTAGAACCACCTTGACGCTTACCACCAGTAACGTTGCTTACAACTGCGCGTGCTGTACCACGAAACGAGACGCCGTGATGGTGATAGAAGTTACGGTCTTCAGTGGCAATAAGCGCTTGAATTAAAGGTTTAGGAACACGATTGAGTTTAATGAGAACACGGTCTTCGTTGTGTTGAGGGTAGATTCCCCCAACTAACATTGGTTCTAGACGGGCAATCCCCGTACTCGATGGTTTTGTTGCTTTAATCTCTGAAATTTGACTAGCGCCAAAACTGACTTGGAGGATTTGTTCTGGTTCTACACTATCACCAAAATCGAAACCACGCGTGTGGACATAAATGGTATTACCTTGAACCAAAAAATTACCTGGCTTGGTATAGTCTTCAGCGTTTTTATAACCCAACAGACCTAGCTCTTGAATGAAGTTTTGTTGCTCAACGGGTGCATTAGCATAAACTTCCAAGGGACGTGCATATACTTTCGCTGGAATATCCCAACGATTGCCTTCAAATTTATCGCGAATAATATTATCTAAACGGATTAGATAAATACTAAAAGCTACAAATGCAGAAATCACCAGCACTGAGAAAATCAATGCAATTAAGCCAATACCACGTTCAAACTTCATAGATCAAAAAGCAAAACCCTGTTTTATTGCGCTCATCATGCGAAGCTTTTTTATAATTTGCAATAATTAAACTGTGAATTTATGCCTTTTTTAGATAAATGTAATGATTTATCTAATTCAATATTAAGGAGAAAATTAAGATTTTAAGTTGGGGAAATGTGAAATTATTCGTGAAATTCATAACATGAAACAGGCTTGAAATATGTAAGTCACAGAATGATGATGATATGATACTCAACAATTCATCTGGAGCCGTAGCATACGTGCAACTTTCAGCAAAGTCATTTCGTAATATTGGATTAATTGGACGACCAGATAAATCATCTGTGGTTGAGACTTTAAGTCTAATTCATGACCATTTGATTAGTTTAGGTTTGCATCCAGTTTTTGATTCAGAAACCGCTAAATTGGTCCCTTATAAAAATTCGCAAACGGTCAGTCGAGCTTTATTGGGTGAAGTTACAGATTTGGTGATTGTCGTAGGTGGTGATGGTTCATTGCTTCAAGCGGCTAGATCTTTAGTGAAATACAATACTCCCGTCATCGGGGTAAACCGTGGGCGTTTAGGTTTCCTAACAGATATCAAACCGACAGAAGTGTTATTTAAATTAGATCAAGTCTTGAAAGGTGAGTTTCAGCTAGATCGCCGTTTTTTATTAGAAGTCGAAGTTCGTAGTAAAAATGAACTGATTTATGATGCAATAGCATTGAATGATGTGGTTCTGCATTCAGGTAAGTCAGTCCATATGATTGAGTTTGATCTTCATATTGATGGTCAATATGTTTATCGCCAACACAGTGATGGTTTGATTGTATCGACACCTACGGGTTCAACAGCATACGCACTTTCTGGTGGCGGTCCAATTTTGCACCCAAGTATGGATGCGATCGCGCTAGTGCCAATGCACCCGCATACGCTTTCTTCTCGTCCGATTGTGGTGGGTGGTCAAAGTGAAATTAAAATTCAAATTCGTAAGAATCGCGTGTTGCCAATGGTGAGTGCTGATGGGCAACACAGTGTTTCTTTAAATGAAGGTGATTGGTTGCATATTCGCAAACATCCTTTCAAACTTACTTTATTACATCCACCTGGATACGACTTTTATATGGCATGTCGTACCAAACTAGGATGGAATCAAGATTACGATTCATTTCATCAGCAGGACTAAACATGAATATTGAACAAATGTTATCAGTTTTGGATGCAGACATCGTTGCTCGTTTAAGAACTGCCGTTGAAATCGGTAAATGGCCAAACGGTGTAGCTTTAACTCAAGAGCAGCGTCAGATTTCAATGCAAGCAGTCATTGCTTGGGAAGCTAAAAATCTGCCAGAAACAGAAAGATCAGGGTATATTGATAAAGGTCATAAAGAGGAAGGTGATGAATGTGATTCACATGTTCCAGAGCCAGAATTTCAACCTATACGTTTTGTATAATGTTCTATGCTTAAAAAAGACACCTGATGGTGTCTTTTTTTAATCCGAAGTTAAACTCGATGACGTGACTGCCAGTATTCTTGAGCCAAGGTCTGTGCTTGTGTAAATGTTTCAGCCACATTCATAGTGTAGATTGCGATTGCCATAGTTTCAATAATAGCCACCTCTCCATAGCTATGGTGGGCATCACCTAACCATACGGCTTTGAAAGTATCTAAGTTCAACTCTTCTTCAATTGCTGAACGATCAGCTGTGAGTTTCGGAAGTTCAAGCTCATACAGTTCACCGTCTCGTATACCGCAAATTAAGGTTTTTGCATCTGGGTTTCGTTCAAATTCACCGCCTTCACCTTTAATCACCGCACTGTTAACGTAACCTAATTTGGCAGCAGTCTGTTGATGAGAACTGCGATACGCAGGGTGAAATATCGCTTGCAAAGTGGCTTTGGCATTGAAGGGATTGATGAGTCGTGAAAGCGTATGAATGGGTGAGCGTAAGCCCATGATATTGCGTAATGCAATTAAATCACTCAAGGTAGGTGAAATGACTTCGAGTGGTATATAGGCAAAGTTATGCTGATTCAGTTCTGATGCCACTTCGTTTTCATTTTGACAAATGGTATAACCTAAATACTGTAAAACTTGTTCTGTATATAATCGATTAATGGTATGTCCAGAAGCCCCATGCATTACAATACGATGACCATGTTTTGCTAAGCTTAACGCCGATAAGATAAACCACGGATAGTGTTTGCGTTTCCCCGCGTAAGATGGCCAGTCTAGGTCGACATCAATAGCTCTAAATTTAAGTTGATCACGAGTCGCTTGCACAAAGCCAGCCAGTTCATCTACAGATTCTTCTTTCACTCGTAAAAGCATTAAAAAAGCACCCAGCTGAACGTCTAATACCTCATTTTTTAAAATCATCTCAAATGCTTGATAGGCTTCTTCATAGGTCAGTGATCGCGCACCATTTTTTCCTTTGCCAAGAATACGAACAAATTGCGCAAATGGATGTTCAAAGTCTTTATATAAATTACGTTTTGTATTCATGATCAATGCAGTTGGATGTTCTTAATGACAGTGTAACGTGGAATGATGCTTCGAATAAAAGCTAAATATCAAATTCAATGATCAAGCATTATTTTTAGCTTTTGAGACTGACCAAATTGTATGAATTTTCAAGCGCTTTTGTCCATGACAACTGAAAAAAAACGGGATAGCATGAACACTTATAAAAAAATGAAGTGTAAGGAACACAAGAATGTTGGCATATGATGCAGATTTAGAATTATTCCGTGATAATTTCAAACGTTTTATGAGTGAGCACGTTGCTCCTCATTATGAGCAGTGGGAACGCGAAGGAAAAATGCCACGTTCAGTGTGGAATGCACTTGGTGAAAATGGCTTCTTGTGCGTAGATGTTCCTGAAGAATATGGTGGTTATGGTGTTCCAACAGAATATTCTTTAATGTTGGTTGAAGAGTCGGCACGTGCAGGTTATAGCGCATTATCGACAGGTATTTCATGTCACTCAGAAATTGCAGCACCATATATTCTACATATCGCGAACGAAGAACAAAAAAAATACTGGTTGCCAAAAATGGTTTCTGGTGAAGTGGTCGGGGCAATTGGAATGACAGAGCCAGGTGCTGGTTCTGATTTACAAGCCATCCGTACGAATGCCATTTTGAATGGTGATCATTATGTTTTGAATGGCTCTAAAACCTTTATTTCAAATGGTCAGCATGCAGACTTGGTTGTGCTTGCCGTTAAAACAGATCCTCAGGCACGTGCTAAAGGCGTCTCACTTCTATTGGTTGATACTCATTTAGAAGGGTTTAAAAAAGGCACAAATCTCGACAAAATCGGTTTGCATTCCCAAGATACTTCGGAACTCTTTTTTGACAATGTAAAAGTTCCAGCTGATCAGCTTTTAGGTCAAGCGGGTCAGGGATTTGCCTATTTGATGCAAGAATTACCACGTGAGCGGACAGCGATTGCTGCGACAGCATTAGGAGCAATTCGAGGTTCAATTGATGTGACAGTTCAATATGTCCAAGAACGTCAGGCTTTTGGTCAAAAAATTGGACAATTCCAAAATTCTCGTTTTGTTTTAGCACAAGCGAAAATCGATGAACTGGCTACAGCCGCTTTTTATAATCAAAACCTCGCATTGTATAAAGAAGGGAAATTGGATGTTGAAACAGCAGCTGCATTAAAAAGTTTCAGTACAGATATGCAAATGAAAGTGGCGGATAACCTACTGCAACTCTTTGGTGGCTATGGCTATATGACGGAATATCCTATTTCACGCTTCTTTGTGGATGCACGTATTCAACGAATCTACGGCGGAACCAACGAAATCATGAAAGAAATCGTAGCACGTGGCATGCTAGGACGTTAATTTTTATCCGTATTTACATCTCGCTTGATGAATACAAGCGAGATGTATTCGAATGTGTTGTCAATATTAAAACTTATAGAACGAACTGATTTTAAAAAAAAGATTAAGCTATCCTATTCAATGTTCTTGTCTTTTTTCTAATTTATAGCGCATATTGGATTGATGATTATTTCAACTGTATATTTTTAAGTCTTATTGCCATAAAGTTTGGTTGCTTAACATTTGAAAGCTAACTATTGTTATACTGTTTACATAACTGATTCTGTAAGGCGACATTACAATGATCAACGATGATCAAAACACGACGAATTCTTTAGACTTAGCTAAAATCCGCGAAGATATCGACTCAGTAGATCAACAACTCCAACAACTGATTAACCGTCGAGCACGACTTGCTGAAGCTGTAGCAAAAGCAAAATTTGCTTCTGAAGAAAATCCAATGTTTTATCGTCCTGAGCGTGAAGCACAAGTTTTGCGTAATGTGATGGAGCGTAATGAAGGTCCTTTATCTGACGTGACGATGGCGCGTTTGTTTAGAGAAATTATGTCTGCGTGCCTTGCTTTAGAAGCACCACAAAGCATTGCTTTCCTTGGTCCAGTAGGAACTTACACCCATTCGGCAGTACTGAAGCATTTTGGACATGATGCGGTTGTACGCCCACTTCCTACAATTGATGAAGTGTTCCGTGAAGTCGAAGCAGGCAGTGCACATTATGGTTTAGTTCCTGTTGAGAACTCATCCGAAGGCGTGGTTAACCACACGCTTGATTGTTTCAAAGCGTCACATTTAAATGTGATTGGTGAAGTTGAATTACGTATTCATCATCAATTTTTGATTTCTTCAAATACGCGTAAAGACAGCATTAAACAAATCTATGCGCATCAACAAACTTTAGCTCAATGTCGTGGCTGGCTCGATGCTCATTATCCAGGTGTTGAACGTGTGGCTTTGAGTTCGAATGCTGAAGCTGCTCGCCGTATCCGTAATGAATGGCATTCTGCGGCAATCGCATCTGAAACAGCTGCGAGCTTATATGATTTAGAAATTTTACATAGCAATATTGAAGATAATCCAGAAAATACAACACGCTTCTTAGTTATTGGGCGTGAAAAAGTACCACAAAGTGGTAATGATAAAACCTCTTTATTGATCTCTGCACATGACCGTGCAGGTGCGTTATTAGAAATTTTAGCGCCGTTTGCTAAACACAACATTAGCTTGACCAGTATCGAAACAAGACCTGCATTGCCTGAAAAATGGGCTTATGTATTCTTTATCGATTTAGAAGGACATATCGAACAAGAGAACGTACGTGCGGCTGTTGAAGAAATTCGTCCATTAGTTAAAGAAATCCGTGTTCTTGGTTCATACCCGATTGCGGTACTTTAAAAAGAGTTGAAACTTAGATATGTCTCAACCTTTATTTAAAAAAGTTGCATTTATTGGGCTAGGATTGATTGGATCAAGTTTAGCACGTGTCATTCAAGCACATGGTCTTGCTGAAAATGTGGTGGCATCTACGCGATCTGTTCAAACCTTAGAAGATGCTAAAGCTTTAGGTTTGATTAGTGACGGATATGCTGATGCCAAAGATGCGGTGGTTGATGCAGATTTAATTGTTCTTGCTTTACCCGTGAGAGCTACACAATCTGTATTAAACTCGATCAAATCTGTGATTACTCCTGATACCATAATTACAGATGTGGGCAGTACCAAAGGCAATGTTGTTGAGGCTGCAATTGCGGTTTTTGGTGAGCAGTTACCCGCAGGTTTTGTTCCAGGGCATCCAATAGCTGGTGCTGAACATACTGGTGTTCATGCAGGTAAAGTAGATTTATTTGCTAACCACAAAGTGATATTAACGCCGTTAGCAACAAGTGCTGAGTGGGCAGTGCAAAAACTAATTCAGTTATGGCAAGCTGCTCAAGCTGAAGTAATTTGTATGGATGTGGAAAAGCATGATGAAGTGCTTGCGCATACAAGTCATCTGCCACATTTAATGGCATTCAATTTGGTTGAGCAACTTGCAAATCGTGAAGATAATCTGGACATTTTCCGCTATGCAGCTGGTGGTTTCAGAGACTTTTCTCGCATTGCGGCGAGTGATCCACAAATGTGGCATGACATATTCTTTGCCAATAAAAAAGCGATTTTGAATGCTGTTGATGGTTTTGAGAACCAATTGGCTCATATTCGACAGCTCATTGAAAACGAAGATTCAAAAGCACTCATGGGATTGCTTGGACATGCTCAAGCAGCACGCCAACATTTTAACCATATGCTTGCCAAGAAACCTTTAATGGAGAACAAAACTGTGACACAGCAATTTACTATTCTGCCGGGTGCTAAATCATTTTCTGGAAAATTTAGCGTGCCAGGTGACAAATCTGTGTCACACCGTTCAATCATGTTTGGTGCGATCGCTGAAGGTACAACACATGTTACTGGTTTCTTAGAAGGTGAAGATGCCTTAGCAACACTTCAAGCATTCCGTGATATGGGTGTAAATATTGAAGGTCCAAAAAATGGTGAAGTCACCATTCATGGTGTAGGAATGCATGGCCTTAAAGCTCCAGCAAGTGAGCTTTATATGGGTAACTCTGGGACTTCGATGCGTCTTCTGTCAGGGATGTTGTCTGCGCAAAAATTTGACTCAGTAATGACTGGTGATGCATCGTTGAGCAAACGTCCTATGGAACGTATTGCAAAGCCACTCCGTGAAATGGGTGCTCAAATTCAAACAACAGGTGAGCGTGGCACACCGCCAGTATCGATCACAGGTAATCAGCAACTTAAAGGTATTCATTACGATTTACCGATGGCTTCTGCACAAGTGAAGTCTGGCATTCTGCTCGCTGGTTTATGGGCAGAAGGTGTAACGTCGGTGACTGAGCCAGAACCGACACGTGATCACTCTGAGCGTATGTTACGTGCATTTGGGTATGATGTGAAAACTGAAGGTAACCGTATTTCTTTAAAAGGTGGTGGTAAGTTAGTTGGCACGAATATTCAAGTGCCTTCAGATATTTCATCTGCTGCGTTCTTTATGGTGGGTGCTGCCATTACTGAAAATTCAGATGTAACACTTGAGGCAGTGGGTATTAACCCTACTCGTACTGGGGTGATCGAAATTTTGAAGCAAATGGGGGCTGATATTTCAGTCGAGAATGAACGAATTGCAGGTGGTGAACCAATCGCTGATATTCGAATTCGTGGCACTCGTACTTTGAAAGGCATCCACATGCCTGAAGATCAAGTACCTTTAGCGATTGATGAATTCCCAGCATTATTTATTGCTGCAGCTTGTGCTGAAGGTCAAACAGTGTTAACTGGTGCAGCTGAACTTCGTGTAAAAGAGTCTGATCGAATCCAAGTGATGGCTGATGGATTGAAAACAATGGGTGTTGATTGTACGCCTACGGATGACGGTATTATTATTGAAGGTAAAGGTAAGTCTGGTGATTGGTCTGCTATCTTTACAGGTGGTGAAATTGAATCACATCATGATCATCGTATTGCCATGAGTTTCTCCATTGCGGGTCTGCGTACTTCAGGCGCAATTAAAATTGTGGGAACTGAAACCGTTGCAACAAGTTTCCCAACATTTACTCAACTCACTGAACAAGCGGGTTTATCTATTCAAGTTAGTGAATAATACGACCAAAGATTTGTATATTTCTTTTCAAACAGCCAAGCAAAAGCTTGGCTGTTTTGTTTATATTGCTTATTCTAATTCTATATAATTAAAAAGCCTTTGGATGAGGAAATGAAAAAATTACAATTTTTAGTTGATCAAACGAAATACGCTAAGGCTCATTCAAGTCATTCTCATGATAATGCACAAACTTACGTTACAGCATTGTTATCTGAACAGTTGGTGCAACATGGATTTCACACTCAAACTACGAATCCGCATGAATTAGAAGTCAGTGTCTCTGATCACCCAATCGCTTTAGGGGTGAACTGTAATCAACCAGATGGCGAAGGACATTTTGTATGTGAAATAAGTGCGCATGCAGATGAGGAACAGGATTGGTTCCAAAAAATTGAGACGCAGAGTGTGATTAAACAACTTGCGCAAGCAGTAGAGCAGACATTAAGAGAAGATGAGTCGTTCCAGTCGCTAGAATGGAAATCCTAATGAGGAATAAAACAAACCCAATGTAAAGAATCTACACTGGGTTTTTCTGAAACACGTAATATTTATATTAAGCCGTAAGGAAGCGAGTGATCGCGACGCGAAGTTGCTTCAAATAACCTGTGAAGAAGTGATTAGCACCAGGTAGCACTGTAATAATATGGCGTTGAGGCTTTGCCCATTCAATCAAATCGGATAATAAAGTGACTTCATCTGCCTCACCATGAATAAACAGAATATCACCTTTAATTGCCGGAGTAACATAGTGACGGATACCAGCAACTGTAGCTGTTGGTAAACCACATAGAATAACTTGTTCAGGTTGAATTTCTTGAGGTAGTGCATGATATGCCTTCGCCATGACATGTGCACCAAAACTAAAGCCTCCAACATAGAAAGGCAATGTAAGGTGTTTCGCGCGTACTTGACGAATGACTTCTAAAATATCTTCTGTTTCACCGAATCCTTCATCGTGAACCCCTTCACTTTGACCTGATCCACGGAAACTTGGACGATAAACGATATAACCACGCTCAAGGAACATTTGAGCTAGCAGAGTGGGAACTTTGTGCTGAGGAGTACCACCTTGAAGCGGGTGAGGGTGACAAACGACCGCAAATCCTTTTACTTCAGACTGAGGATAATCTACAAAAACCTCAATTTTGCCAACAGGGCCTTGAATGAACATTTGTTCAGACATAAAAATACCGATTAACGTGCAGGAGAATCGTATATTTTAACGTCAATAATTAAAAAAAACACAATTGGAAATAAAATAAGTCTACTGTTATAGTTTGATTAATTGTTTTTTGATCAGGTTTCTATGTTTGCCTTAATTTCTCCTGCTAAGACATTAGATTATGAATCTACACTTCCAACTGATGAGCATACTTTACCAAGATTGCTTGACCACTCACAACAGCTTATAGACGTAAGTCGTAAACTGTCTGCTTCAGAAATCGCCAAATTAATGAGTGTAAGTGAAAAAATTGCGAATCTTAACGTGGAACGCTTTAGAGATTGGCAATCAGACCTTGATTTATCAAATTCACGCCAAGCAATTTTTGCCTTTAAGGGCGATGTTTATACAGGTCTGGATGCGTATTCGCTTACGCAAGCTGATTTAGAATATGCTCAACGCCATTTAAGAATGCTATCAGGTCTCTATGGATTACTTCGACCACTGGATTTAATGATGCCTTATCGTTTAGAAATGGGCACGAAATTAGCAAATCCACGAGGTCACAATCTTTATGAATTTTGGGGAGATGAAATTACCCAATTGATCAATCAAGACTTATCAGAAGCCAAAAGTGATTTATTGGTCAATATCGCATCCGATGAATATTATAAATCGGTGAAAGAAAGCAAAATTGAAGCTGAAATTATCAAGCCCGTGTTTTTAGACCAGAAAAATGGGAAATATAAAGTGATAAGCTTCTATGCTAAAAAAGCGCGTGGATTGATGGCACGTTATATTATCGAAAATAAACCTAATACTGTGGATGATCTTAAATCATTCAATACAGACGGCTATTATTTCGATGCTGAAAGTTCTTTGAAAGGTGAGCTCGTATTTAAACGTGATGAGCAGGCGGCTTAAAAATAAATAGGCGGTAGCGGGGCAAGGTGTCTGATGATTGATTCATATTTAAAACAGTTCAGAAGATACTGGGCCGCTACTGCACAACAGCTTGAACTATCCTCAGAGGATTCCATAGCTATTCTTGATAGATTAGAAGTTCATTACAGTGAGCCTCATCGGCATTATCATACAGTGCAGCATATCGTTGAATGTATGGAACACTTACAATTGGTTCTACCAAATTTAAAAGATCCTTTGTCAGTCTCTATGGCTCTTTGGTTTCATGATGTCATTTATGAGCCTAAGGCACACGATAATGAACAACAAAGTGCTGATCTGATGCTGAACATCATATCTCCTCACATGGAGATGATGAGATGTGAGAAAATTTATCAGTGGATATTAGCGACCAAAGAGCATCGTTGTGCATCTGATTCGGATCTTAACTATTTACTTGATATTGATCTTGCAATTCTCGGTTCAAACGCCAAACGTTTTGAAGAATATCAGCAGCAAATTCATCAAGAATTCAGTTGGGTACCATCTGAATTTTATACACTAAAACGAAATGAAGTTCTTAATAGCTTTTATCAAATGGAATCCATTTATAAAACAGCATATTTTCATGACACTTTAGAAAATCAAGCCAAACAAAATTTAGAACGAGCATTAGTTAGCTGATTTGAAAGCAGCTAATGCGCGCTGTCGACTCATCTTTAAATCAACAATAGGTTTTGGATAATTGAGTTTAAGATTCGGATTTTTAGCGTAAGGCTCATGAATGATTTTCGCATCAAGATGAGCTAATTCAGGTACCCATTTGCGAATATAATCACCTTGACTATCAAATTTTTGTGATTGACTAATGGGGTTGAAAATACGGAAATAAGGTACAGCATCTGTACCTGTTGAAGCACACCATTGCCAGCCACCATTATTTGCCGCTAAATCTCCATCAATCAAATGTTGCATAAACCATTGTTCGCCTTTACGCCAGTCGATGAGCAAATTCTTACTAAGGAACATGGCGACAATCATTCTGACACGATTGTGCATCCATCCTGTTTCAAGCATTTGACGGATTCCAGCGTCCACAATTGGAATACCCGTTTGTCCAAACTTCCAAGCATTTAATTCATCGGGTGCATCACGCCATGGCACATTAGATGTATTTAAATTGAATGGTTGATATTTCGATAATCTTGGAAAGTCAAACAGGATGTGTTGATAAAATTCTCGCCATAATAATTCATCTAACCAAGTTTGTTGACCATCAGAGTAGAGATGAAAATTGCCATTTGAGCGACTAAAAATTGCAGCCAAACATTGTCGAATCGAAACAATTCCTAGATTTAAATACGGTGATAATTGACTGGTAGCATCAATGTTTGGAAAGTCGCGTTGTTGTTTATAGGGCTCTAAATTCTCGTCAACAAATTTCTCGAGCATTTGTAGTGCAAATGACTCTCCAACAGGCCATTGATATTTAACCTGAGCATCAGGATAAAAATCATGTATCGATGGAATTTTGGAGGTATGAAAGCATTGTATAAACTCATGAGGCTGTACTTTCGGCACAGCGAGTGGTTGAGGAACAGAGATGTTCAAGATTTCATAGCATGCACGTTTATAAGCACCAAAAACTTGGTAAGGCTGGTGCGTCTTATTTCGAATTGATCCAAGTGGGAAAATTGTGCGGTCATGATAATACTCGACAGTTACTTGATGCGATTCTAATATGGTCTGGACTTGTGCATCACGATGTAACTCATTCACGCCGATTTCAATGTTGGCGTGTATCGCAGTAATTTGATATTTATTTGCGAAAGTTAATAATCTAGCTGGTACATCATCCCATTGGGGAACGATTTCCACTACAAGTGGGATATTGAATTGCTTTAACTCACTTTCAAGTGATTTAAGTTGGCGAAGATAAAAGTCAATTTTAATCACTGCATCATCATGCAATTTCCATTGTTCAGGCGAAAGTATCACCACTGCACAAGTATTCCCATGCCGGTTTGCCTCCATTAACGCCGTGTTATCCCTAACTCTTAAATCCTGACGAAACCAAATGAGATTCATATGATTAATATCCAAATATCCTCAGGAAATTATATGAATTTGAATCATTTAAATCGTTAAGCATTGTAATTTTTTGCATAAAAAAAAGGCGAAGCAGAAGCTTCACCTTTTTGTCCTAAAATCCGTAGATCTTAGTGGTGGTGACCACCTACACCGTGAACGTGACCGTGATCTAACTCTTCTTGAGTTGCTTCACGGATTTCAACGATTTCAACATCAAATGTTAAGTCTTGACCAGCAAGCGGGAAGTTAGCATCAACGATTACGTTTTCGCCTTCAACAGCTTTAACAGTCACAATTTGAACGCCATCATCAGTTTGCGCTTGGAATTGCATACCAGCTTCGATGTTGTCTACGCCTTGGAACATTTGTTTAGGTACTTCTTGAACTAAATCAGTGTTGTACTCACCATAAGCTTCAGCAGCAGGAATCGTTACTGTGAATTTGTCACCAGTCGTTTTACCTAACATTGCTTTTTCTAAGCCAGGGATAATGTTGCCAGCGCCTTGCAAATATGCAAGTGGTTCACCTTGAGATTGATCGAGAGTTTCACCCTCTGCATTAGTCAATTTATAGTTAAATAAAACCACAAGGTCATTTGCAATAACTGTCATGTTAATGATCCATTCAAATATTTTAAGGGTACATCATAAAGTGAAAACCAATTTTTGTAGACAATTTTCTAAAAAAAATGCAGTTTCGATAATTTATAACGCTTAAATATTACATTGGGGCGTCTTTTAGATTTTTCAATGCAATTTGATTTTAGGTGCTATTTTTCTGGTCACAAAATCTTTGGCTGTGAGTAATCCTGCCTGTGCATAACCATAAATCGTGGCTTGATGCAGTCGGTAAAGCGATACATACATCGACTTCGCCACAAATCCTTGAACATTGACCTGACCAAGTAATTCACCAACTGCTTTATTCTCACTTAAAGATACAAGTGAACCTTTGTCAGAAAAATTGAACATCGGTTGTGATTTTCCTGAAATTCGCGCTTTCATTGCATCAACGAGGAAAGCAGCCTGTTGACTTGCAACTTGCGCACGCGGTCCTAAAGCTGTTTCACGGGCATCTAGAATACAGTATGCGCAATCACCGAATGCAAAAACATTCGGATCTGCTTTTGTTTGGAGTGTTGCAAATACGTGTAAGCGACCCATACGATCTTTTTCGAAGCCTTCTAGGTTTTGAATCACTGCTGGAGTTTTAATGCCCGCAGCCCAAACTTTTAATTGTGCTGGAATTGAACTTCCATCATTAAAGTAAATTTGATCAGCATCCACTTTTTCGACACGCTTAGACGTTAAAATATCCACATTCATGCGCTTAAGCTGCTTAGTGCTGTGGTCTGACATTTTTTCAGAAAGAGCCGGTAGAATACGATCCGCGCCTTCAATTAGTGAAATTTTGACGTTTTTAGGATCAATTTTATTAAGACCGTATTTAAAGAAGTTTTGTTTGGCTTGAACTAATTCCGCTGCAAGCTCAACGCCAGTTGCACCTGCACCTATAATGCCAATATGCAGCTCACGATGGTCATTATTATTTTGAGCTTCGATATAAAGATGAAGTAGATGCTGCTGGAACTGTTCAGCCTGTTTTGGATTATCTAAATAGTGACAATGTTCTTGCACACCTGAAGTATTGAAATCATTGGAAACCGAACCAACCGCTAGAATAAGAGTGTCATAACTTAGCGTTAAATGATCAGTCGATTGATCATAGGTTGACGCCACAGGTTTGAGCAATTGAATGGTCTTGGCTTCACGATCTAATTGTTCGAATTTACCCAATACAAACTCATAATGATGCTTCGCAGCATGACCAAAATAGTTTGTTTCTTCATCACTAGGGCTTAACGTACCTGCTGCAATTTCATGTAAAAGTGGTTTCCAAATATGTGTAAGCTTTTGGTCAACTAATGTAATTTTTGCTTTTTTCGATTTGCCCAGCGTGTCACCCAGTTGTGTTGCTAGTTCTAAGCCACCCGCACCACCACCCACAATGACAATATGATGAAGATTTGACATTTAATATTCCTATTTTTATAGCGTCATAAATAAAAAAGAGATGGGGTTAATATGCCATCTCTTTTTTAAAAGAATTGTTCTTTTTGTATTACAAGTTACAGATTTACAATAAAAAACTGCAATCAGTTTAAAGGATAGATTTTTGGTTGACTTGTACTGCTAGATCCAAAACTAAATAATTGTTTAAACCAATTCAAAATACTTTCAAACCATGATGCTTCATCAATTTGAAGTTCATCCTCAATCAATACCGTTTGAATGAGTCGATTATTTTGATAGATATGAATACGTGCCAACTGTTGAATTTGCGCGATTGGTGCGGTTAATGATTGTGTTAGTAGCTTGACGTTCATATGCGTTTGAGTTTGCTGTAAAGGCTCAAGAGCTGAAGTGAATCCAAACGCATCTGTTTGAATCAAACGATGAGTTTGATTGTCAAAATTACGCATATCAATCATTTGATTCGCATTATGCAAAGAGGTCGTCACGATACTTGGCTTTTTAGTTTCGACTCTGAACATTTTTAAGGTAGATGCGACTACAGGGAGTTCAGCAATTAGTTGCTTATTTTTAATTGCAATTTCATTGCGTGTATAAGCATAGGATAGGTTTAAAAGCTGATGTGCGATTTCAGCGCGTTTGAAGCCACTTTGAGCACCGAGTACCACAACAATAAGTCTTCTTTGATTGAGGTCAAATTGTTGAGTTGGTCGGTTGGCTGTAAGTGCAAGGTTATAGCCTGCAGCACGAGTAAACCCTGTTTTTAAACCATCAACAGTGGCATCTTGTTTGAGTAAGATATTCGTTGCACGGTGAAAATGCTGATTGTAAGTAAAACTTTGCTGTTTCGAGTAGTCAAGGTAATCGGGTGTTTCATTGGTGAGTGCTTGTGCGAGCATGGCTAAATCATGCGCTGTTGAATAGTGCATATCCATTGTAATGCCCGCAGGATTGGCAAAGTTTGTATCTTTCATGCCAAGTGCGTTGGCTTCTTGATTCATGCGTTGAACAAATGCAGGCACTGATCCTGAAATTCGTTCAGCCAATGTGACAGCAGCATCGTTGGCAGACATGATAATTAAGCCTGCCAAAAGCTGATCAATCGTAATTTGTTGAGTCGGCTTCAGATACATCTGAGACTCATCCCATTGAACTACATTGACGACTGGTGTGGCAGTAATAACTTCATTTTTGCTAATTTTACCTGCTTGAATGTCTTTCAGAACGATGTATGCCACCATCATTTTGGTTAACGAAGCTGGTGCACGTTGGACATGGCTATTGTGTTCAGTAATGACTTGACCTGATTGTGGATCTAAGACAGTCCATGCTTCAGCTTCTAAACTTTCTGGTGCAACTTCGAACAAGGAAGCATGTGTGATATTTACAATAAAAAAACTAAAAATTATGAGTAGAGCAGAGTAGAGTTTCAACGGGTTTACCTATATAAGCCAATCCAATGGCATAGATCATCAAGCACACCGCATGCTATGCCTTTTTTTTCTGAAACTCTAGTCAGATTTGTAGACAATTAATACGAATCGCGCAACTCCAAGTAAAAAAATGCTAATCTAAATACAAGTTGGTTCTATAGTTTCTCAATTAAGACATTATGTTGCATTATCAGATCGAATTTGACGACTTTCGTCAGCATCTCATTCACGTTACTGTTCGTTTCGTTGCTCAACCAACTCAAGTATTGAGCTTGCCAACTTGGATTCCAGGAAGTTATCTCATTCGAGAGTTTTCAAAACATATTGAGTCTGTTCGTGCCTATGATGAAGATGGTCGAATACTCAAGATTCGTAAAAATGAAAAAAATAAGTGGCAGTTATTTAATACTGATTTTGAGCTGATTACGGTTGAGTACGACGTCTATGCATACGACCTCTCAGTACGTGGTGCTTATGTTGATGAAACACGCTTATATGTGAATCCTGCTTGTGCATGTTTAGGTTTAGAAGGACAAGAAGATAAAGCGGTAGAAGTTGAGTTATTTTTGCCAGATGAATTGAAACATTTCCAACTCGCTACAGGATTGGCATCTAAAAGTTTAGTGCGTGGTCGCTATACGCTTAAGGCAAAAAACTACGCTGAATTGATTGATGCACCATTTGAGCTTGCAGATCAAACTCGTTTTGCTTTTGAAGCAAATGGTATTCCGCATGAGTTTGTGGTCTCTGGCAAACATGCGATGAATGTCCAACGTATGAAACAAGACATTGAGAAAATCTGTGCGACAGAAATATCCATGTTTGGTTCAGCACCATTTGAAAACTACACTTTTATGACCATCGCGACGGGTAACAGTTATGGTGGTTTAGAGCACCCGAACTCAACCAGTTTGATTTCTCCACGTGATGATCTACCTAAGTCCAATGAGCCTGTTGAACCTTCCGCTGATTATCAGCGTTTCTTAGGTTTATGTAGCCATGAATATTTTCATTCATGGTTGGTGAAATATATTCGCCCTGAAAATTTTGTGAATTATGATTTAGACAAAGAAGGCTATACCTCTTTGTTATGGATTTTTGAAGGCTTTACGTCCTACTATGATGATTTAATTCTACTTCGTAGTGGTGTGATTTCTCAGGAATCTTACTTGAAGTTGTTAAAGGCGCAGATCGATCGTTATTTGCAAAATCCAGGTCGTTTTGTTCAAACTGTTGCAGAGTCAAGTTTTGATGCATGGGTCAAATTCTATCGTCAAGACGAAAACTCTAACAATGCTGGCACAAGTTACTATAACAAGGGTTGCTTAGTAGCGCTGTGTCTAGATTTAGGTTTACGTTTAAGAGGTTCAAGTCTTGATGCATTGATGCGTAAGCTGTATGAAAATGCGCAACAGGGTATACAGGTTCATGAACGTACCATCTATGAACTATGCCAAGAACTAACAGGTGATGATTGGTCTGAACAAATTAACCATTTGATTAATACCACGGATGAGTTACCGCTTGATCAGTTGTTCCCTGAATTTGGCTTAGACTATGTTTTAAAGCATGATAAATCTTTACCATTTGGTTTAAAACTTGTAGATAAACCTGAAGGTGTATTAATTCAGTCTGCTCGTCGTGATGGCGCTGGTGTTAAAGCTGGGCTTTCTGCTCATGATATTGTCATCGCAGTTGATGGTTTAAAGGCGACCACTAAGCAACTCGATAAGTATGCAAAATTGGAAGGTACGTTTAATGTGCATGCTTTCCGTCGTGATGAATTAATGCAATTTGAAGTTCAAGCAGGTGGTAGTGAACTCACTGAAGTAGATCTTAAGGTTTCCGATCAATCTAAAGTTGAGAAATGGCTTAAAGCTTAATTTGCTTAGATTAGAAAATTCATGAAAAACCCATGCTTAGCTATGGGTTTTTCATAACTCCAGTTCTCGTCTTAGATCTTCCAAACGCTTTTCAAATATTGTTTTGTCTTTTGAGTATTTTTCAAAATCAATTTGAACCTTTTTTATAGATTCTTTTCTTCTGTTTACGTCGGTTTCTGTAGCGTAATTTTGACCATAATGTACCTCACTCGAATGAGCTTCTGAAACAAGTCTATGAGCAGAATCTATAGCAGTTTCAAAAGTTCTTAAAACTTCTTTAAAATTTTTATGCTTGTTCACATTTTTTTCTTGATTGAGCCACTGTTAAAGATTTATTAATTTGTCGTAGTAATACAGATTATTGAATTTATCTTCATAAATTTGCTCTTCTAAATTAAATGAGTTGTGTAATTCATAACCTTTAGCGCGGATGAGTGAGTTTTTTTAATTGGTATAAGATGGTGTGATATTGATTTGAAATAATCTTGAGTTCTTCAAACTTGGATAAAGTTTCAATTGCTCTATGGAATTTATAGGCATCTTTCCATGATTCTAGGGACTTCAGTACGAAATATAGGCTGATCCAAGCTGTGATTATCCCAAGAAATTCAGCTAAAGATAAGATTTCAAGACAAATATAGTTATCACAATAGTGAGATAACTTGTTTTCATTCAATGCATAAAAGAAGTAGTAAAGAATTGATAAAATAAAAGCAGCGTAATAGCCTTTAGGAAAGCTTTTTTTATGTTCATAAGAAATCCTTATTCTTTTGAATAGGATAATTGTAGAGGTCAACAAATATTGGGCATAGTTTTAAGTTTTTGTTCAGCCTCACAAGGGCTGATGCCATCATTAAATTGATGTGGTCGTATCTGATTGTAATATTTCATCAGATAC
>NZ_JBWYIN010000003.1:0-249777 GCF_056779765.1 Acinetobacter sp. 24-47-62 | reverse complement strand
GTATCTGATGAAATATTACAATCAGATACGACCACATCAATTTAATGATGGCATCAGCCCTTGTGAGGCTGAACAAAAACTTAAAACTATGTCCAATATTTGTTGACCTCTACATATTATAGTTTGAGGAGTTAGAGCTATGACAATCTTATTCTGCTTTATCGCTGTGGCTTCAATTATTTATCAGATTATAAATTTGTAAATCCGAGTCCAAGATTCACCCCGTTACTCTTACATATGAGATACGATGCGCCTAAAGGTTGTTATAAAAAATCTATATTTTATGTATGGAAATAAGCTATCTTTAATTTCTGCAATAGTACTTAACACATGATTATAACCAACACTTTCGTGTCTAGATTCATCACCACCAAATCGTTGAAGTTTGTTATGTACAAAATTATCTGATTTAAACTTTTCAATTAATTTCTCTGTGCTTTCCACAACTTTACTATCATTATTTGTAAGTTTTCTTACCAAGTTAGTTCTAGATAAATTTACCTCTTGCCATTTTTTTCGTTTCCCATAAAATTCTTTATAATTATCGCTTTTAAAGTCTGCATTCTTTTCTAAGTTTTTATAAATTCTTTCTAGATCGTCAAGCCTTTCCCAATATGCTTTACATTCACTGGCTGTAACCTCAAGCCCTTTCTGTAGATGCCAAACTAAAAAATACTTAAAGCGACTATATATGGTGTCCATCCTTTAAATGTTACCCAGCCATCTGTAACACAATTATCCATACCTTATCCTTTTAATACTCTATGAACAGTAACAACGTGACAACCAGCAGTTTTAGCAATTTCTTCTTTTGTTAAAACTTTTTAACTCTCTGATTTTATCATATTTTTAGTAGCAACTTTTTCTATTTGGATTGTATCTGCTTCTTACTAAACCTTGTTTAAAACTTTCTTGAGTCTAACAATAATGGTCAGTAGTTCCCTTTAGAGATAATATAACTTTAACTATTGATACATCATAAAATTAAAAAAAACGCCATGAATTTTCATGGCGTTTTAAAACACTTAAAGACTGTAATTTAAAAATTACAAAGTAGCCAGAATGTCTCTTAAAGCTTGATTTGGATTTTCTGATTTAGTAATCGGACGGCCAATCACCAAGTGTGTAGAACCATCTAACATTGCTTGCTTAGGTGTAACAATACGTTTTTGATCATCCGCTGCAGAACCTTCCGGACGAATTCCTGGAGTGACGAGAGCAAAGTTCTGACCTAAAGTTTCACGTAACATTTTTGCTTCTTGCGCAGAACATACAACACCATCCAAGCCACTTTCTTGAGTTAAAGTCGCTAGACGTTTTACATGTTCAAAAGGCTCAATATCTAAACCTAGATCACGTAGATCTTCTCGCCCCATTGAAGTTAATACGGTTACTGCAATCAACTGTGTTTGATAGTTACCTGCTTTTAATCTTTCTACACAAGTTTCCATCATTTTTCGTCCACCAGATGCGTGAACATTAACCATCCATACCCCTTGATCTGCAGCAGCGCAAACGGCTTGTGCTGTAGTATTTGGAATATCATGAAATTTTAAATCTAAAAATACTTCAAAACCCTGATCATGCAATGCTTTTACAACAGTCGGACCTTCATGTGTAAAAAGTTCTTTACCCACTTTTACACGACAAAGTTTAGGATCCAAATTCTCAGCCATTTTCAATGCGTCGTATTGGCTTTTTGCATCTAAAGCAACAATGATACTCAAGGTTGTTCTTCCGTCCATCTAAAGTTGCGTCATTATAAAGATGTTCAACTTAAGCTGCAAAATTAACTTTAAAAAACGCAGCTTAAAATTCAACAGTTTATTTTCAATAAAAAAACCTCTAAAATAAATTTTAGAGGTTTTTTAAATATTTATAAATTACAGCGGATTTGAGTTACGCGGATCTGAATGCACATCTAGTACTGTTTTTTCATGACGTACATTTGCAGCAGCTTCAGCAGCAGCTAACTGAGCATTTTGGATTTGTTCTTTACGAAGATATTCAATATCTTTGCGAAGACGCTTAATTTCCCAACTATTTTGGAATACACGGAAAACTTGAACTCCGAGTAATAATCCAACGATGATCCCAAGTGCCAAAGTCAACAAAAGCAATAAACCTAATCTCATTGCCGGTACTTGAGTGAAGAGAAGATCAACAGTCAGTTCTGTACCATTTTGCAGAACCAATGCCAATGCATATCCGAAGATTACAACTAACAGTGCAACTAATACGTAACGCATAACCACCCCTGAGTAATTTATTATTTTCCTGCTGATTCGTTTACAGCATCTCTTAGTGCTTTACCTGGTTTGAAATGAGGTACAGCTTTAGCAGCCACTTCAACTGACTTACCTGTTTTAGGATTACGTCCAACTCGCGGTTCGCGATGATGTAAAGCAAAACTTCCAAACCCACGAATTTCAATACGATTATCAGCTGATAATGACTCAATCATTTGATCGATCATAATTTTAACAGCTTCTTCGACCAATGGCTCAGCCAAATGAGGGTTTTTGATAGAAATACGTTCTATTAAGTCAGACTTATTAAGTGCTTCAGTAGTCATCTGCGACCTCTTTAATTATCAAGCTACTCTGTGCATAGCGAGATAATAACCTGTTTAAATACAAAACGGTAGCGCAGTAAGTCAATACTACGCTACCGTTTACAGTATTTGTGTAAAAAGTATTAGTTAAATTACATTAACAATACATTGAACACGAAAGACTTAGTGGTTCATTTGAGCTTTGATCAAATCACCAATTGTCTTAGGACCGTTGTCTTGACCTGCAGAAGCAGTTTTCAAGTTAGCAACAGCTTCTTTCTCTTCAGCTTCGTCTTTCGCTTTGATAGACAAGTTGATTGCGCGTGATTTGCGATCAACATTGATGATCTTAGCTTCAACTTCTTGACCAACTTCTAAGAATTTAGTTGCATCTTCAACGCGGTCACGGTTGATTTCTGAAGCTTTAAGAGAAGCTTCAACTTCGTCAGCCAACTTAATTGTCGCACCACGAGCATCAACTGCAACTACAGTACCTTTAACAAGAGCACCACGTTCGTTAGCAGCTAAGAAATCGTTGAACGGATCGCTGTTCATTTGCTTGATACCAAGGCTGATACGGTTGCCTTCAGCGTCTACAGAAAGGATAACCGCTTCAACAGTGTCACCTTTCTTGTAACGACGAATCGCTTCTTCGCCTTGTTCGTTCCAAGAAATGTCAGATAAGTGAACTAGACCATCGATACCGCCTGGTAAACCGATGAAGATACCGAAGTCAGTGATAGACTTGATTGTACCTGAAACTTTTTCACCTTTGTCGTGAGCCTTAGCAAACTCTTCCCATGGGTTAGCACGAGTTTGTTTGATACCAAGAGAAATACGACGACGCTCTTCATCAACCTCAAGAACCATAACATCAACTTCATCACCAATCTGAACAACTTTAGATGGGTGGATGTTTTTGTTTGTGTGGTCCATTTCTGAAACGTGTACTAAGCCTTCAACGCCTTCAGCGATTTCAGCGAAGCAACCGTAATCAGTTAAGTTAGTTACACGCGCTTTAACGATAGAACCTTTAGGGTAACGGTTCATGATCGCTAACCATGGATCTTCACCAAGTTGTTTAAGACCTAATGATACACGGTTACGCTCTTTGTCAAATTTAAGTACTTTAACAGTAACTTCTTGACCAACTTCAACAACTTCTGATGGATGCTTGATACGTTTCCAAGCCATGTCAGTGATGTGAAGAAGACCATCAATACCGCCAAGGTCAACAAAAGCACCGTAGTCAGTAAGGTTTTTGATTGTACCAGTAACTGTTTGACCTTCTTCAAGTTGAGAAAGAAGAGCTTCACGGTCAGCTGAAGATTCAGCTTCCATAACAGCACGACGTGATACAACAACGTTGTTACGTTTAGCGTCAAGTTTGATAACTTTGAATTCTAACTCTTTACCTTCAAGGTGAGTCGTGTCACGGATAGGACGAGTGTCTACCAAAGAACCTGGTAAGAACGCACGTACTGGACCGATGTCAACAGTGAAACCGCCTTTAACCTTACCAGAGATAACACCAGTAACGATCTCGCCGTCTTCAAAGATTTTTTCAAGTTTAGTCCAAGTTTCAGCACGTTTAGCTTTTTCACGTGATAAAACTGTTTGACCCATACCGTTGTCAAGCGCTTCAACAACTACGTCAACTGTGTCACCAACGTTAACTTCAAGTTCACGTTGTTCGTTTAAGAATTCAGAGCGAGCTACTACGCCTTCAGATTTAAGGCCAGTATCTACAGTTACCCAGTCAGAATCGATGCTAACAACGATACCTTGGATGACTGCACCCTTTTCAACGTTGAGGTTTAATTCGCTTGCTTCAAAGAGGGCTGCAAAAGATTCGGTCATGATATACCTAGAAAAGTCAGCGGTCTTGGATCAGACAAGGCCGGTTTAGTTAAGTATCGACATAGTCCATATAGAACTGATCAAGCTATGCTTCCACTAATATTCATTAATTTATCTTATTGCGCATCAATATATGCGGTCATCAGGTTAAATACAGCGTCAATGTCCAGATCTGAACTATCGATAATGTAAGCCCCTTCAGCCGGCTTAAGCGGCGCAACGGTTCTTTCCATATCACGCTTATCACGTGCTTGGATATTAGATAAAATGTCGCTTATTTTAACATTTTGCCCCATGGCCTGCAACTGCTTTACACGTCGCTCAGCACGCGACTCAGCAGAAGCCGTCAAATATATTTTTGCTTGGGCTTCTGGGAAGATTGAAGTCGCCATATCACGTCCATCGGCAACAAGACCTGGTGCTTGAGCAAATGCACGTTGTCTTTCGAATAATGCCTGTCTTAATTCAGGTACAACTGCAACCTTGGATGCAAACTCACCGACTTTTTCAGTGCGAATTTCATCCGTTACATCATGCCCGTTAAGTAAAATTTTTGTTTTTAAATGATCACTAACAAATTGAATATCGAGATGAGTCGCTATTTCTACGCATTTAACCAACACATCTGGATTGTGAATTGAATCAATTAAATTCAGCTGATGTAATGACAATCCCAACAAACGATACAAAGCGCCAGAATCTAGTAAATGAAACTGGTAATGCTGTGCCAATTTTGCTGCCAAAGTTCCTTTGCCTGAACCGCTTGGTCCATCGATCGTGATAATTTGAATTGTCATTACTTTACCAACTTCGCCTTAGAGGCGTTTTGCTAATTTCTTAAAGCCAAGTGTAATAGCAAGTTTGAGTTGTGCAAGAATTAATTTGCTCACAAATGGTGCTCTTGCCTGTAATTCGATCGTGTATGTGACTAAAGTTTTAGCTGATGAAAGCTCTTTAAATTCAATAATTCCAAGATGATGTTTGATTAATGGATTCTTGATAAGTTTGTATTCAATACGCTTATTTGGTTCTAGTACAGTAATTTGTTCTTGAATTGGCTTTATTGGGCCTAATCCCATTTTTCGTACTGATCCAATCCCATCAGGACGACTCGGATCAGCTGCATCTTTAATGCGTACAACCTGAATCGGTGCAAATACATCATTATAAGTCGCATGTTTTGACAAAACTTCAAATACACGATCTATAGGCTGGTTAAATTCTTGCTTAACTTGGATTGAATTCATTTTTATTCCTTTTCATTGAGTCCGCTTCATATTGACAATACATTATGTCAATTTTTCCACAATCAACAATAGCAATCATTCCTGATTATTTTCTATTTTTTGTCGTACACGCTGTTGTTTTTTTTGTTCACGTCTGAATTTAAAAAATTCTGAAAGCTGATGAGCACACACTGATTGCATGCACCCCCCTTCAAATTCAAATATATGGTTGTAATAACCTTGATTATTCAATAACTGTCGCGCACTGACCAGCGAACCCGCTTTCGGCTCTAAAGTACCAAATACAACACGATGTACTCGAGCATGAATTAAAGCCCCCACACACATCGTGCATGGCTCAAGGGTTACATAAAGGGTTGCATCTTCTGGTAGACGATAGTTCTGAATTTGATTACATGCTTGGCGAAGTGCGACCACTTCAGCATGAGCAGTCGGGTCATGACTCAGGATGGGTTGATTATATCCTTCACCAATTACTTTTCCTTGACTCACAATGACAGCTCCAACAGGGATTTCTCCCAATTGAGCTGCAAATGCAGCCTGCTCATAGGCACGCTGCATCCATTTTAGATCTTCAGTATCAAATTGGATTTCAGTCAAAATTAGATAATACCGTACTGTTTTAACAAGTTATTCCAGCTCTCGATATTTGTAACTGGTGGGTGCGCACTTAAAATTCCTTTTAAGGACATGGATTCTGCAGGTGTCCATTCAGGAGATAAATCTTTATCCACTAAACGTGCACGTACGCCTTCAACAAAATCAGGATGTCTAATTTTCCAATCAGAAATTTGAGTTTCAAGTTCAAATACTTCTTGCCAAGGATGAACTTGACGCCCCCATTGCCATAACAACCAGGTAATGGCAGCTGTACTTGGTGATCCTTTTGCCAGATTTTCACTCGCTTGTCTTAGCCAATCACTTCGTGCATCACTTAGACCGATAATTGCTTCGTAGTCATTTTCAAAGTTTGCACCACGACAGACACTGTGAATCACGTCTAACGAGATTTGCAGTGGCCCTGGAGAAACTGGTCGATGCAAACTATTTAAAGTGTCATCTAATGCCCTAAAATCACCAGCAGGATAATGATCCCAATCGATATTGATCAACTTTTGTAAAACAACATCGCGCTGAGCATCACAAATATGAGTCGCCCAGCCAATACCATAAGCTCCTGCCGCAGTCATGATCGATCCAGTTAAACCTGTAAATAGACCAATTGGACCACGATCTGCCAAGAAACGACTAGCACCAACATCTGGATATAAACCAATATTCACTTCTGGCATTGCAAGACGCGAATAAGGTGTAACGAGTCTGAATGGTGCAGCCATAAATAAACCAAGCCCACCCCCCATCACATAACCTTCACCCCAAACGACAATCGGCTTAGCGTAGTCATGCAACAAAAGATCTAGCGCGTATTCTTGTTCAAAAAATTTATTTGCCGCATCAACCTCATTATTGATGACCAACTGACGGAGTTTGCGTACATCCCCACCGGCACAAAAAGCTTTAGGGGTTGTTGAATCAAACCAGATCGCTTTAACCGCATCATCATGATGAAACTTTTCAAAAACAGCCAATAAAGCCGTCACAATAGATTCATCAAGTGCATGTAAAGATTTTGGACGATTTAATCGAACCACTCTCCATCCATTCTGTGCTTCTTCAACAATTAAGTCAGGATGATATTGATTCGTCTCAGGAGATATTGTCATGCTTCCAGCTGCCATTTAATTGGCTCAATGCCATTTTGTTTAAGATAATTATTTGTTTTTGAAAAAACTTTACACCCAAAAAAACCACCTCGGTTTGCTGCCAACGGTGATGGATGTGCTGCTTTTAAGACCAAATGCTTATTTTGGTCAATTCGTTGACCTTTCTTATGCGCGTACGCACCCCAAAGAATGAAAACGATCTTTTCACGTTGCTCATTTAGAACATCTATCGCAGCATCAGTGAAATCTTCCCAACCTTTCTTTTGGTGTGAAGTCGGCTGACCCGCTTCAACAGTCAATACACTGTTCAGCAATAAGACACCCTCTTCAGCCCATTGGGTTAAATCACCATGCTTGGCAGGCACTATTCCAAGGTCAGTGCTGAGTTCGTGATAGATATTACGCAAAGACGGCGGTAATGCAACACCCTTTTGCACTGAAAAACTCAATCCATGTGCTTGATTTGGACCGTGATAAGGATCTTGACCGAGAATCACGACCTTTACACGATCTAAGGGTGTGGTGTTGAACGCATTAAAAATAAGGGAATTAGGTGGGTATATCACCTTATTCGCCTGTAATTCAGATTTGAGAAAAGCTTTCAGCTGATCCATTTTATCGCTGAGCAAAAACTCTGCTAAAGCATACTTCCAACCATCCTCTAACCGAACTTGATTCAGTTGACTTAATTCTTGTTCGGTGAGTTGCATTGTGTTCATCCCTAAATCAATCACAGCTTTAAAGTTTTACTTGTAAATCTACACTTGGGTTCTTAAAAGTGAATCCTTGTTTCAATTGTTCGTACATTTTAGGATCAGACCATTCATTTTGAATTTGTTCTGAGAATACGATTTGATCAAGCGCCAATAAGCCCATCTGTTCATTTACGATATCTTCAGCAAAACTTTGCGCATAGCCTGTGTCAGTTTCATGCACGATCACTGAATAGACTTCGACATCACCTTCACCATTTTGCGTGATAGTTGATTTCAGTACTTGTTCTGCCAAATAAAAGAAAATTCGAGAAAATTGTTCAGCAGAAGGTGAAACTGGCAATGAAACCCAACGCGCACTAAAAGTTTTACATGCTTGAATATATTCAGCTGAATCCTCTTGCCAAAAACAAATCGCATGATCAAAACTATCATAAAGTTCTTTGATCACACCTTTCAGCAAACCAAAATCATAGACCATTTGACCATGATCTAGCTTTGAGGCTTTCAATAATAATTCGACTTTATAGCTATGACCATGAATTGAACGCTTACAGCGGTCTGATGTGCAATTTCGCACAATATGCGCGTTTTCAAACTTAAATAATTTTCGAATTAACATATGTCAGAGCAATAAAAAATCATGGATTAAAATGATTATAGTGCATATTCACACAACTCATCATTAATTTTAACGTTTTAAGCAATTGGCAAAACGTATTAAAAACAAAAAAAATAAAAAGCTATCATTCAATTTATTTAAATTAATAGTTTAGCAATTTAATCAATTGGTTTGAAGAGGTGCCAAACTTCTTGAGAAGACATAAACCTTATCTTCATCACGCATCAGATAACTCGAAAAATATCGCTTTCGATCAGATAGCATGATTTCAATATCTGCTCGATAGAATGCAGATTTAACATCAAAATTATTTTTTGCTGTTCTTTTAGCTTCTTCACTTAACTGACTTAGAGTGTTGAGTTCCCAGAGCTGATCTACGGACTCAAAAAACTCACCATTGGCTTTTTTCTGATTCAAATCACGCTGTACATTTTGCACATCCAAACTTGGGTCTATAGCAGCAATAATCATCGCTGGTGCTGTATTAATATTAATTTTAATTTCTTTTAAAGGAATCGCTGTAACATAAGGTTTTATCAATAAAAACTTATCACCTTCAAATCCTCGCACTTGCTTCAACTCTTCCACGCTATGAAAAGGACCATTCGCTGGCAAATAAGGACGCGTTAAACTTGAATAATAATTACTCTCTGCCCCCATCGCGCCAATCGTCAAATCATCTTGATCTTGCCAATCAATTACCGCTTCATTTAATTCTTCTGGCAAACCAAGCTTTGTTAATAATCCCTTAAAGTAATTCACCGCATTATCATTCGGCACGCCATCATCTTTGACTAAACTGTTTAAATTAAACTTACCCGTTTCATCAATAATTCGCCCTGCGACATAACCACCATCAATTGGAAATGGTGGCATCGGTTGAGCCCAAGTTTCTTGAAGATTATCAGATTTTGAATTGGACTTGGCATCTTGAACCAATAATTCAGAGAAAAAAGCTTCAGCACTTTTTGCATAATACAGCGCTTGGTTTTGACGAATCACATAGGCCGTATTTTCACTGGTATTGTATTGACGATGGGCAATCGTCGCAGCAATGATAGTTGCTAAAGCGACTAACATTAAAATCGTAATCAGGGCGATTCCTTTTTGCTGCTTCATGCATTTTCCTAATGATTATTGACTAGATGCCGGTTTTAAATAGTCAGTATTTAGCAAACTAAAAATCCACTCGTATTCAACATCTTGTTGTTTAAATCTAATTCGCATACCTTTAGGCAATAGCCGAGCAACACCATCTTGAGCATCATTACCATTAGAACTTATTGTTGATGCATCCGGCCACGAATTCAATTCATTCGGGTTCAAAATTGTGATTTGAAACTCATCCACATTCTCTAGGATCGTACTGGATAAAGGTTGGGTTGTTTGAAGAACGTTCAGATTGGGATACTTTAAACGATAAACTTTTCGATCTTGTGCATTATAACGATATTCTATTCTCTCAAATGGAGACAAACCCTGTTTCAGCGGATCTGTGACCCCTGCCTTACTAAATTGTAAAGACTGATCATCCAGTAAAAATGCAGGTTGGATTTGTCCTGCGATATTTGCAGTCAGCGGTACAATTTGCAAAGCATCTCTTTGCATTTGTAAATAACTATCTTGCAAACTGAGAAGCTGCTGCTCATGCACCGCATTGCGATCTTTGACTTTATTTAAATAATCAAAAATTTTCCATCCCAAAGCAGACAATACTGCAAAGATGGCTATGGCAACCAAAAGCTCTACCAAGGTAAAACCTTGTTGTTTACTCTTGATCATGAGTTGGATTGCTCTCTGATAGGATAGTTATAAAACACCATGGTGGTGACACCAGATTCAACTTTACCTAAATCATTGTTATATAGACTCACTTGCACTTCTATTTTCTGAACATCTGGGCTAATAGTCGCTTCTGATTTTTTATCAATTTGCCAACTTAACCCTTGAGAGGTAATTTGCTTCGATTGAGTTCCCTCTAACCATTCACCACTAATTTGCATTGCAGCGACTTCATTTTGTGCGACGAATTGTGCTTTTGTTCGTAAAATTGCATTCGCAGTCGCCTGTGTGTACTGCATAGCTACCTTCGTCAATGACATTGCTGCTACAGCGAAAATAGCCAAAGCCACCACTACCTCAATCAAGGTAAATCCTTTAAGCGCCCGCATCGATTTTACCCAAGTAATCTATTTGAATAAGATCACCAATTGCTTTTTGTTCATAATACATTTGAATTGTGACAGGTTTAACCTCGCCATTGCCCAACCAAATTAATTTCGGTGCATTATTATTCATCAAGTCTGCATTCGTTGCATTTTCAAAACTATAGTCGCTACTTTCAATTTGAAATGAAACCTTAGCAGGGAGTTCTCTCGCAGAAAACTCGGGCATTTCAACCCAAGTGGAAGGTTGACGATTATTGTTCGATACAAGCGTCTGCTCAGGACGAGTTAAATCATTATATTTTTGAAATGTATAGCTAAACTGATCACCATTCCATTGTGGCACCAATGCAACCACTAACGATTGATCAACAGCCTCTCGTTGAATACGTTTTAAATCTAATATTAAAGCTTCTCTAGCTTGCATTGCCTTACGTTGATCAATCCCACCAATATTCATCACCACCAATGCCGCCATGATGCTGATGATCACAATGACCACCATCAATTCGATTAAAGTAAATCCGCCTTGACGGTGATCTAGAGATTGCATATTAGGCCACTGATTCTGTCAAATTAATCTGTTTAGGCATCATCAACGCTTGATCAATTAAAGCAACCCTTAGCGTATCTCGACAGCCTAAATAGCGTTGATAGAAACTCGAGTTTAATATCGCAGCACCACCATGAGTAATCGACCAAATGGATGCTAAATAATCCCGAGAACTCATCTTACTTTGAATGGATGCTAGATGATTTTCTGTCATACGAATGATAATTCTGAGTCTACTTTTGCGAATCTGATACATTTCATTAAACAAATGATTAATACCCTGACCGGTTGTAGACAATCGTTCTTCAATTTGATGAAAGAGTACAGTACGTTCTGGATGATGCAAATGATGCAACATAAAAAAAGCTAAATGTTCAGGAAAGCCTTTTTCAGTATCTCGAACCATTTCTAATAACATGCGCTCATTACGAATAATGAGCAACATGTACAATTCATCTTTACTTTGGAAGTGCTTATAGAGTGTTCCTTTTGCTAAATCTAACTCAGCGGCCAATGCATCCAATGTCATGCCCGCTTCGCCGTTTTCCAAAAGAAGTTGTTCTGCGACCTGAAATATTAATGCTTCTCTCGCTCTAAACTGAGCCTGACGATCCATCTTCACTCTATAAACTCTCTTCTTTCTATTTTCCGTATTAAATTTTTACTGCATTCGTAGAAGATTCTCGAAATTTTGCGTTGTAATAAAGGCAATCTCCTCGACTGACTTATCATATACATCACTTAATGCTTTGGCTACATATGGGACATACTTTGGTTCATTAGACTTTCCTCTATATGGCATTGGTGCTAAATAAGGGCTATCAGTCTCAATTAATAGTCGATCTAATGGAACTTGCTTGGCCACATCACGTAAATCCTGAGCATTTTTAAACGATACTATTCCTGAAAATGAAATGTAATAACCGCAATCTAGAACCGCTTTTGCCGTATCCCAATCCTCAGTAAAACAATGCAAAATTCCGTGTGTCGACTTTTCAGCTCTTATAATATCTATCGTATCCTTTTTAGATGAGCGTGTGTGTACGACCACTGGCTTTTTCACCATCTGTGAAGCTTGAATATGTCGTGCAAAACATTCTTTTTGTTCTTTAACAAATTCAGTACTGTGATAATAATCTAGACCCGTTTCACCAATTGCCCAGACCTTATCTTTACTCGCCAATTCAACCAAAGTTTCAACAGTAGCACGCTGCATGACTGCTGGATCTTCACATGGATGCACCCCAACGCTGTAACCCACTCCTTCGTGTCGAGCTGCAATTTCTGACAGAATAATATGATCATCCAAATCAACCGATATCCCCATCATTTTTGTGACACCAGCATCAATCGCTTGCTGAATTGCTAAATCGATATTTCCCTCGTAAGGTTCAAGATTGAGCATGTTTAAATGACAGTGTGTATCTACAAACACAAGGACACCTTTTAATTTTTTAAGTCAGAGCCTACATTGTAAAGCTTGCACGTGCTGTTGACATACTTCCAGCGAGTATTTTTTCTGCTTCCATCTTGTAATAGGCTCCTTTATCTCCAGTTAACTGCAATCCAAAACCTTGTGGTTTAATGCCCGATTGCTTATAGGAAATCCAAATCACCTTACCCGTAATTGGTATTTTTTGGGTTTGATTAGGAAGTGTTGCCAAGATAAAAATTTCTTCACCCATTTTGACTGGATGTTTGGTTGGAATAAATAATCCACCACCCTCAACAAAAGGCATATAACTGGATTGCAGAGTTTCGCGATCATTAATATTGACTTGTAATAAACCGCCCGGACGTGGCTGCATCTCTATCCCCTGTATTCAAACATGATTATTGAACATTCATTAATTTTATAAAAAGCTGATCAACAATTAAATTTGATTGAACATTCTGCTCAACCATTTGTTTTGCTTGATGCACATCATTATAAATATCAAATAATTGCTCTAATTGATATTGCTCAGCCAACAAACTAAAGTCTAAATCGCTATTTTTTACATTTTGTTCCATTTTATAGGCAACAAGATCAGCTAATAAGTACTCAAACATAACAATCAACTCGGAAAAGTTGAGTTGCTTATTCCATTTAGAGGCGTACTGCATTGGCATATTTTTTTGACTGACTAAATGATACCAATCATTTATAAACGCACTTCGCAGAGTTAACCATTCACTTGAGGCCAACTCAATAGCAGCTAAAGGCATACCATTCGAAAGGTTAAGCAACAGTGAGCTCAAAGTCTGCTGCTCTGTATTCAAGTGCTCATTCAAATATGCATTGGCTTGATCATCAGTCAGCCGATCTAAGGCGTAATGTTGTAGGCGACTTCGTATAGTGGCTGGTAATTTTAAATAATGATCCGCCAAAAGAATAATCACAACACGCTCACCTGGTTCTTCAAGTGTTTTCAATAAAGCATTTGACGATGCGATATTGAGCGCTTCCGCCGGTTCGATCACAATAACCCGCCAACCATCGACGGTTTGTTGCACGAATGGCTGTAATTCACGAATTTTCTCAATTTTAATTTTAGCGTTTTGTTTCTTATTGTCCTCATCCGTCGTGACGTAAACATAATTTGGATGAGTATCTGATTTTAGCCACAAACAACTTGAACACTGACCACAAGGTTGATTTGGCTGCTTATCTAAACATAGCAGCCAAGTAACAAATTGCTGGGTAAAAGCTTCTTTACCACAGCCTTTTTTGCCATAAAAAAGTAATCCATGACCTACTTGAGGAAACCGCTGAGTCAGTGTGCTCCATACGTTAAGTTGCCAAGGATAAACATGCTGAGTCTGAGTCATTGACTAATCTATACTATTGGAAATGAGAAATAGGCATTGCATTAAGACGGTCTAAATCTTGTTGCGTATCCACACCTGGTGGTAAGCTCACCTCTGCCACATCAATTGCGATTCGATGACCATTTTCTAAAACACGCAGTTGCTCAAGGCTTTCTAAAACCTCGAGATCTCCCTGATCCCATGTCACGTACTCTTGTAGCAACTTCACTCGATAGGCATATAAACCAAGATGTCGGTAGGCTTTTCGATGTAGTATCTGAGGTTGTTGCTTTGATCCATCACGATCATATGGAATGGTTGCACGACTGAAATAAAGCGCTTCATTGAACTTACTCATGACGACTTTGACAATACTATCGCGTTTAAACTCTTCTAATTCTTGGATCACTTCACACAAAGTGGACATTGAACATTCAGGCTTTTGCTCTAACAAAGAAGCAACCTGTTGGACTAAAGATGCAGGCAATAATGGTTCATCACCTTGCACATTTACAATAATATCTTCACTCGCCCAACCTTTGATTCGTGCAACTTCACTCAATCGGTCGGTTCCAGAAGGGTGTTCTGCACTGGTCAACACAACATCAATTTGTTCTGCCTTACAAAGATCAACAATTCTTTGATCATCAGTAGCAACACATAAATCATCAAACCCAGTCACTTTTCGCGCCTGATCTACCACACGTAAAATCATTTCACGCCCGTGTATTTTAAGGAGTGGTTTTCCAGGTAACCGCGAACTTGCAAAGCGAGCAGGTATTACAATATGTTTCATGGATATTCCTTATGTGTTTACGATACCGAGTTTTGCAAGCTGTTGATCCAGCAAATCATAACAAGCTGATGATAAAGCTGCTTCAACAGGAACCACCCAAATTTCACGACTAAATTCTGGATGTTGTTTTAACAAAGGGAGGAGTTTCACAGCATCTTTTTCAGTGGTGATGATTGGATTTGAATCTTCAAATTGTAAATCATCAATCTGATAATCATAATGATCAGGAAATTCATGACACTGAAAATGCTTTAAGCCCATACTTTCAAGGGTTTTATAAAAGCGTTGCGGGAACCCAATACCTACGACCGCATAATAATTCAAATCAGTGGCAAAATATTCAACTTGATCTTCCACTGGATTTAACAAGTACGGCGCTGCGACTTGTAATTGCATATACAGATCTGAACTTGGTTGTTCAGCATGCTCAATTACTGTACCACTGCATAACCGTGCTACTGGCTCACGCAAAAAGCCTTCTGGCAACAGTTTCTGATTACCCAAACCACGATTGTTATCCAGCACAATCCATTCTAATTGACGATCAAGTGCCCAATGTTGCAAACCATCATCACTAATGATCAAATCAAGTTGATGCTGAGAGAGAAGTAACTCTATACTTTTCTGTCGTTGCCCACCTACGACCATCGGCACGCCTGTAGATTGCACAATTAAACAGGGCTCATCACCCACTTCATTTGGCTCAGAATCGAGATTCACGCTTGCAGGAAAAGGACCTTTACCACCATAGCCTCGACTAATTACTCCAACTCGAATATTTTTTTGTTGAAGATATTTAACCAATTGAATTAATAACGGTGTTTTACCACTACCACCTACCGTTATATTGCCAATGACCATGACAGGAACTGGTGCAGTATAAATAGGTTTTATACCACGTTGATACAACGCTTTGTTCAGGAAAAATCCTAATCGATAAAGCAATGACAGGGGTCGCAATACAATCAACCACTTGGATTGCTTATTCCAAGCGTTTTGAATGACCTGCGCAATAGACATAACTTATTCCTCAAAATTACGTTGATGCAGTTGGAAATATGCACCACGCAAATCGAGTAATTCCTGATGTGTTCCCTGCTCTAATATCCGACCTTTATCCATTACTACGATAAGATCTGCATTCTCAATCGTTGATAATCGATGTGCAATGACAATCGTGGTCCGATCCTGCATAGCTGCATCAAAAGCACGCTGAATAAAGTATTCAGACTCATTGTCTAATGCGCTTGTCGCTTCATCAAGAATTAAAATTGGAGCATTTTTTAAGATTGCGCGAGCAATTGCAATACGCTGTCTTTGTCCGCCAGATAAATTTAAACCTTGAGCACCTAATGGTGTGTCATAGCCTTGAGGCAGTGCCATAATAAAGTCATGGGCATAAGCAGCTTTCGCAGCAGCAATAACCTGCTCTTCCGAAGCATCTTGTAACTGACCATAAGCAATATTCTCACGAACAGTACGGTTAAACAGCACGACTTGCTGATTGACCATAGCCACTTGTGAGCGTAACGCTGTAACTTCAATATCTTGAATATCATGGCCGTCAAATTTGATTGACCCTGAACTTAATTCTTGAAAACGAACCAATAAGTTAACTAAAGAAGACTTACCAGCCCCCGAACGCCCCACCAACGCTACAGTCTGCCCAGCTTTAACATTTAAATTGAAATCATGGATGGCATGGAAACCATCGCTATATGTTAAATTTGCCTGATTAAATTCAATATTGCCTTTGAGTTGTGGTTTTAACTGCCCTTCATTTTTTTCTTCAGGCATATCCAATAACTCAAATACTGAATGTGCTGCAGCCATTCCTCGCTGTAATTTTTCATTGATATCGGTTAAAGCTTTAATCGGCTTACTCAACATACCGGCTGCAGTAATATACGCAACAAACTGACCCGCTGAAGTATCCTGTAATATCTCAGGTCTTAAAGCAATCCAAATCACAATACTTAAAGCGATCGCCATAATAAGTTGTACAACAGGACTATTTAATTGTTGTACTGCAACCATTTTTAAACCACGACGCAAGTTTTCGAGTGAGGTTTCTTTAAAACGAGTTTGCTCGTATGCCTGTCCACCAAACCCTTTAACAACCAGATTACCATTCACGGTTTCTTGCACTACATGGTTTACATCACCCATCGTATCTTGCACTTGAGTAGACAGCTTACGCATACGTTTAGCAGCTTTTCTAATCAACAAACCGATTAATGGCGCAAAAATCAAAATACATAAAGTCAAGCGCCAGTTGGAATAGAACAAATATCCTAACAGCGCAATGGTGATCAAACCTTGTTGTAATAAGGTTCTTAATGACTCCGTTGAGGCAGCAGTCAGCTGTTCAACGTTGTACATAATTTTGGCAGTAATATGACCACTAGTGTTATCTAAATAATATTGCGACGGCAATCGCATTAACTTAGCAAAAACTTCTTGGCGAATATTAAAAATTAGATTTCGAGAAATCACCGAAGTGTAGTATCCACCTAGAAATAGCCCCACTCCTCGTACAAACATCAAAACAACAACCAAAAATGGGAATAAGTTCGTGAAACTTCGATCCTGTTCTTGAATGGCATTGATAATATGCTCTAATAATTTCGCAACAGAAACTTCAGTCGCGGCATTCAGCACAAAACCAAATACAACAATCAATGCAATCGTCCAGTACTGTTTTAAGTAACTCAACAAACGCATATAAACTTTAAAATCTTGCTTCACTCACAACCTCTAATTGGTACGGTATCCTTAAACACCTAAACAGATTCAGCACGTATGCAATTTAATCATACATAATTCGAACATCGAATGCTAAAGTCTGCCCCACTCTAAAATCAATGACCTGATTGTATGGAATGATCAAAGTAAACCTTAGCTCAATTGGAGTATTGAGACCTAAATGACTTAAATCTCAAACTCATCTAAATAAATCACATTTACTGCTTTTAAATTAATTATTTTTCATCTAAACAGATATTTAGAATACCATCTAACTCATCAAGTGAATGGTAATGAATCACAAGCTTACCTTTACCTTGCTTATTGTGATCAATTTTAACATCTGCACTGAAACGTTCAGAAAGACGCTGAGTCAGTTGCTCTAAATCAGCTGAAATTGATGGTTTTGGCTTATCCTGTTTTGGTGCATTAAAATCACGCACTAACTGTTCTGTTTGACGAACAGAAAGGTTTTTTTCAATGACAATTTTTGCAATTTCAATTTGGTCTTTTGCACGCAAAGTCAATATTGCACGCGCATGCCCCATATCTAATTGACCTTGTTGGATATGGTCTTTAATCGGATCCGCTAAGCTTAATAAGCGCAATAAATTACTTACTGTAGTACGTGCCTTACCCACCGTTTCAGCAATTTCTTGGTGACTTAATCCAAACTCTTCATGAAAACGCTGCAATGCCATAGCTTGATCAATTGGATTTAAATCTTGGCGTTGAATGTTTTCAATTAATGCCAACGCAATTGCAACTTGATCTGACAAATCACGAACAATTGCAGGAACTTCATTTAGTCCAGCGATTTGAGCTGCTCGCCAACGGCGCTCCCCTGCAATAATTTCATATTGATGTACATCATCCTCAATTGGACGAATGACAATCGGCTGCATGATGCCATGCTTTTTAATAGAAGATGCTAATTCCTGAAGGTCTTCTTCATGAATAAAGCGTCGCGGCTGATAATTACCACGTTTAAGAAGTTTGACATTTACTTGTTTGAGCTGACCATGATCTAATGACTGTGCTTCTAATTGTAATTTTTCTTTTTGAATAGAGCCCAATAACGCATCTAAGCCACGACCCTTTGCTAAGCCTCTTTTCTTCACGGTCATGCTTTACTTCCTTTTTTCACTTTGGTTTTTTTTAACATTTCAGCAGCAAGATTCAAATAAGCCACTGCACCCTTAGAACTTTTTTCAAAATAAATAATCGGCAACCCATGTGCTGGCGCTTCCGCTAAACGCACATTTCGAGGAATAACCGTTTCGTATAATTTTTTACCAAAATACTGCTCCAACTCATCCGACACATCACGTGTCAGCGCATTTCGAGCATCGTACATGGTACGCAATACACCAATGATTTCTAAATCAGGATTTAACGCTTGTTGAATACGATCAATCGTTTGTGTTAAATCCGCCAAACCTTCCAAGGCATAATATTCACACTGCATTGGAATGATCACGCTTTTAACAGCAGCCAATGCATTTACCGTGATCAAACTTAAGCTTGGTGCACAATCCACAATGATGTAATCAAACTTATCTTCAATTTGTTGGATCGCATCACGCAGAATAAATTCACGACCGTCTTGCTCAGCAATGGCTAATTCAACACCTGCTAAATCACGATTGGAGCCAAGTACGCGATATCCAACTTCAGCTTTAGTGATGGCTGTTTCAATTGGCACTTCACCCAGTAAAACATCAGTTACTGAGTATAAGAGATCATTCTTTTGAATACCCGAACCCATTGTGGCATTGCCTTGAGAGTCCATATCAATCAACAATACTCGCTTTTTAAGCACTGCTAATGATGCAGCCAAATTTACAGCAGTCGTGGTTTTACCTACGCCACCTTTTTGGTTCGCAATAGCAATAATTTGAGCCATGGTAACCCCAATCCCTAGAATTTTTAAATTTGTTTAAGTAGCAATAAATGACGTTGTTCATCTAAACGAGGAACGTGAAGCTCAATAATTTCGCAACTCAACTCATCTTTATGGTTTTCAATTTCCTCAGCAGGAATTAAACCTTTCATAGAAGCAATAACACTGTTTTCATGCATAAAAGGACGAGAAGCAGTAATAAAATCTGTCAGTGAGGCGAAAGCACGACTGGTAATTACATCGAATTTACCCAGTTCATTAATACTCTCTTCATTCTCTACTCGAGTTTGAACTGCCACAACATTTTTTAGTTTTAGATCAGCAATAAACTGTTTGAGAAAACGAATTTTTTTTCCATTCGAATCCAGAAGCACACAGCTTCGCTCAGGTTGACATAGCGCGATGATCATCCCCGGCATACCACCACCGGTACCGATATCAAGCAATCGCCCTTGAGGCAAGTCTTTCAAGATGCTGAGGCTATCCAATAAATGCTTAACTAACATTTCTTTAGGATCACGAATCGCGGTCAAGTTGTACGCCTTATTCCACAATACAAGCGCATCTTGATATTTTAATAATAAACTCAACGCCTCACCAGTGAGTGATAAACCTAGTTTTTGACTACCTTGTTGTAACTCATGAAAAAAAGGATGCATAAACAGTAAACATCTCAATAAAATTAATCAAAGTATACCGTTTTATGCATCGTGGAACACTATTTAACGCTTAGTGAATACTCAGTTAGTTAAATTGTCCTTCTCGAATTTGCTGATCCAACTGCATCAACCTTTCTGGAGTACCCACATCCACCCACGTTTCTGCCATTTTTGCAGCAGAAATTCTGTGGTTGTGCATAGCATCTTTAAGCAAAGGTGCTAAAGGACGCTTGCCCCATTCTAGACCTTGAAATAAACGAGGATGAATCACCGCAATACCACTATAAGTCAGATTTTCGCCCTCTTTTTCTTGCTCAAAAGTATAAGCACGACCATCTAATAGTGTGAAATCACCTTGAGGATGTTGTAGCGGATTTGGTACAAGTACCAAGTGTGCTAGATCTTCTTGTAAATCAAGCTCAAGCAACTGAGCAAAATCAAACTGAGTCCACACATCCCCATTGACGAGAATAAATGGTTCTTCACCCAACAACGGCAAAGCATTGATGATTCCACCAGCTGTTTCCAAACCCTCATCTTCACGCGTCCAGCGAATGTTCACACCAAACTGAGAACCATCGCCTAAAGCACCGATCAATTTGTCGGCCAGCCATGCCGAATTAATAATAATTTCACTAACACCAATCGACTTTAGTTTTTCAATATGCCATACAATTAAAGGCTTTCCACCCACTTCCAACAGTGGCTTTGGTTTATAAAGCGTCAAGGGACGCATACGGTTACCCAGACCGGCTGCTAAAATCATGGCTTTCATGCAGCTACTACCTCATAGTGACCATACTTGGCTTCAAATGCATGAAGCACTTTATCTTCAACCCATTGAATAAATGGAGTGAGTTCAGCGTAAGGCTTCGACTCTTCGAGTAAATACCACATGACACGAGGCAGGTCTTTTAAATAGCCCGACTTTCCATCACGTTCAAACAATCGCACAAAAATACCTAAAATCTTTAAATGGCGTTGAATCGCCATGAAGTCAGCATCTTTAATGAAGCGCTCTAAATCACGATCAATTTTTGAATCATCTGGTAATAATTCATAGAAGGTTTTAAACCATTGTTTTACACGTGCTGGAGGCCATTGCACGTATGCATCACGTGTAATTGAAATCAAGTCGTAGGTATCCGCACCGATTACCGCATCTTGAAAATCAATTACGCCTTGTTCTTGTTCATCATTCAACAACATGAGATTACGACTGTGAAAGTCTCGATGAACAATCACTTGTGGTTGAGCTAAAGCCACATTTGCCAATATCGCAAAAGTACGCTTAATCAAACCTTGTTCATCAGCATTTAATCGAATATTTAGTGATGGAAGCAACCAATCTGTGAATAACTCCATTTCACTGATTAATTTTTCGTAACTATATTCTGGAAACTGATCCACACCATGAATAGACTGTAATTGAATGAGTTGTTTAAAACTCTGTAAATAATGCTGATCTACCGTGTCATTGTTTAAATGGTTCGCTAAAAGCTCATCCCCAAAATCTTCAAGAAGCAACAACCCTTGCTCTAAATCCTTTGCAACAATATGTGGAACACGAACACCATGACGATCAAAGAATTCATCAATCGTCACAAAAGGTACACAATCTTCTTTTTCTGGAGGTGCATCCATTAACATAAATGATTTATTATTCAAGGTGATTCGCGCATAGCGACGGAAACTGGCATCGCCTGCTAAATATTTTATTTCGAACTGCTCTGATTGAAGTACAGATTGCACCCACGTATGTATCAATTGTTCACGTTGTGTATTCATTTGCTATAAATTCTAGTACAGGCTGAATATTTAAAGTGCTAAGTGTAGCCACTAATCCGTTTTTTCTCTATGATGCGACAATAATTAATTGCAATTTGCATACTTGGTTAATGATATAAATGAAGCATCAGTTTACTTTCAGCCCTTTGGCGACTGCTATTTTAACCTTATTGTGTGGTAGCACAGTCTCAAGTTATGCCGACTCTAAAGACAGTACAACTGAGGTGGACAATCAAGCACTTCAAACTGCAATTAAAGAAAGCTACCCTGGTCAGCGCTTCTTTGATCAATATTATGTCAATAAAAATTCAGCCGAAGCGCAACAACGTAGCACGTTCTCCCCAAGCTCGAAATTTTGTGCTCAAACTTGGTTGACACCTATCAGCCCTGATACTAAAGCAGTTGATCCTGAGCAAGCAACATCGATCATCACCGCTGATCGTGCATATTACAATCCAAATGGTGATTCAGAATTAGAAGGCAATGTCATCATCGATCAGCAAGGTCGTATGGTTCGTGCAGATAAGATTAAAATTGACAACACTCAAACCCATGCCAAAGCTTCTGGCAATGTACAGTTGGCACAAGCGGGTTTATTGGCTCAAAGTGATCAAATTGACTACAATTTAAAAACCCAAACGGGACGCCTCAATAACAGCTTTTATATTTCAGAAGCGACACATGGGCATGGTCGTGCAGAAAATATTGAGCGCACCTCACCCAATATTTTACTCCTTCAGAATGCAACTTATAGCACGTGTCCACCTGAGCAAAGCCCAACATGGAAGATTCAAGCCAATTCGATTGAGTTAAATCAAGACACTGGGCGTGGCGTGACCAAAGGCACTAAACTATATATTAAAAACACACCAGTGCTGGCTGTGCCATATTTCAATTTCCCTATTGATGATCGTCGTACCACTGGCTTATTAAACCCAGGTTTTGGTTATACCAACGATGGTGGTTTAGAACTTGAGGCGCCAATTTATCTCAATTTAGCACCCAATTATGATGCGACTATAACTCCACGTTTCATTGGCGGCCGTGGATTGATGGCTGAGGGTGAGTTCAGATATCTGACTGAACAATATGGTGGAGGTCGTATTTGGGGTGGTTATTTAGCACAAGATCGTAAATATGATGATGAAGATCGTAAAGATTTACACCTCTTGCATAATTGGAAAATCAATGACCAATGGATGACCAATTTAGAATACAACTATGTTTCTGATAAAGACTTCTTTGCCGATCTAGACAGCAATCCGAATACAAGAACGGAGTTAAACCAACGCCGCGCTTGGGATCTTAATTACGCGAATGGAATTCCAGGGTTACGCGCGCAACTCAAAGTTGAAGACTTCCAGACGCTAGACCCTGATGTTGATGATGTTGATCGCCCCTATGCACGACTACCGCAATTGCTCGTCAATTATATCACTGGTAATCCGCAAGGACTGGAATATGAATTTAATAACGATACAGCATATTTCCAAAAAGATATTAATGACTTAAATGCTTCAGACAACTCAAATATGGACACCATTTATCAACCAAGTGGTACACGTCTTTATAATGAGTTTTCTGCTCGATATAATTTCCGCAATCAATGGTCATTCTTTATACCTCAAGCATCAGTTCGCTCTATAAATACCTTCTTTGATCAAAATACGATTGATCGTATCACCGAAGAACAAAGAAAAAATACCAAAGACAATGCAGTTATAGTTCCAGAGTTTACTTTAGATGCTGGTCTTATCTTTGAAAAAGATGGAAAATTCTTACAAACCATCACACCACGTGCATTCTATGCTTATGCACCACATAGAAATCAAAACAGTTCACCAAACTTTGACTCAACCGCAGCGTCCCTGAATTACGATCAACTCTTTAATCCACGTCGCTTTTACGGTCATGACCGCCTAGAAGATAATAACTTCTTATCACTCGGGGTAAGTTACAGCCTCTTTGATACTATCGGATTAGAACGTTTACGTGCCAGCATCGGACAAAGTTACTATTTTGAAGACCGTAAGGTGACTTTGAATAATAGTCAAAATGACCCATTTAATACTGAGCGTCAAACTGGTCCTGTGATCAGCATTGCCAGCCAGCTTTCTCAGAACTTTACTGTGAATGCAAACTCAATGTGGATGTCTAACGGAGATAATGCTCAACGTGATCTACAAGTGTATTACACAGGTGATCAAGGTAACCTATACAACTTTGGTTATTTTAATCGTAAGCGACTTGAAGATCGTCAAGACCACTATGACCAAGTTACAGCATCCTTTATACAACCTGTGAAAGGTAATTGGAATTTGATGGGTCATATGCAATATGATCTAGACAACAGTGTTGCACGCGAGTACCTTTTAGGTATTAATTATGAGTCGTGCTGCTGGGGTGTTTCGGTCTATGGTCGCTCTTATTACAATGACTTAGATGATGTTAATGCACCAGATACCAAACAAAAACGTGCTGTAATGGCAGAGTTTACACTTAAAGGACTTGGTGGCTTAAACAGTAAGTTAAGCTCTTTACTGGAAAATCGAATCTTGGGTTTCGATAAAGTTAAACAAAATTGGACGAATTAATGAAGATGCAAAATTTAAAACAACTCTTTAAAGCTTCAGCATTAGCACTTGTTATTTCTGCATCAGTGTCAAGTTATGCAAACCCATCAGATCAAATCGTTGCTATTGTTGGCAAAAGTGCCATTTTAAAAAGTGACATTGCACAAGGTGTCGCTGAGCTACAACATCAGCTTAAAGCTCAAAAACAGGATGTACCACCACTTCAGGTACTTGAAAATCAAGCTCTGAATAAACTTATCATCCAAAATGCGCAACTTGAACAAGTAAAACGCTATGGCATTCAAGTTGATGAAAAAACTTTAAATGATGCTGTACTTAATGTTGCTCGCCAGTCGAACAGTAATAGCCTTGAAGACTTCCAGCAAAAGCTTGACCGTATGGCTCTGGGCACTTATGAAAACCTACGTGCTAAAGTCGCTGATGATCTTGCTATTCAGCGCTTACGTCAACAACAAGTGATGTCACGCATCAAAATCAGCGACCAAGATGTTGAAAACTTCCTCAAATCACCGGAAGGTCAAGCTGCTGTGGGTACTCAAGCTCACGTCATTCACTTCAGAATTTCAGGTGAAGCCCCTCAACAAGAACTTACCCAAGTCGCGCAACAGGTTCAAGATGCACTTCAGACTTCCAATAATGTAGACGCAATACAGAAACAATTTTCTACATCTACAATTAAAGTTGAAGGCGCAGATATGGGCTCGCGCTCAATCGCAGATATTCCAGAAGAACTTGCATCGAGTATCGCTTTAATTTCACCGGGCAACACCACTGATTTAATTCAGGCTCGCGATGGCATCCACTTGTTGAAACTCTTAGAACGCAAGTCAAATGAGAAAAAGACAATTGTGCCACAATACCAAACTCGCCACATTCTGATTAAGACTTCTGAAGTGGTGAGCCCTGAAAATGCCAAACACACAATTGACAGTATTTATAGCCGTGTAAAGGCAGGTGATGATTTTGCAGTCCTTGCTGCAACTTATTCAAATGATCCAGGCTCTGCACGTGATGGTGGTAGCTTAGGTTGGGTTTCACCAGGAATGATGGTGCCAGAGTTTGATCAAAAAATGCAGACTGTGAAAATTGGCGAAGTCAGTGAACCTTTTCAAACACAGTTTGGTTGGCACATTTTGCAAGTTACTGATGCACGTCAGCAAGACATGACTCAGGAACAGCAAAAACGCATAGCGCGCCAAATTCTTGGTGACCGTCAATTTGATGCAGAGTTAGATGGCTGGTTAAGAGAGCTTCGCGCAAGTACATACGTTGAAATTAAACAACCCAACCAAAACTAATTTTTTCTTAATTGAGAGCCTCCACTATGGGGGCTTTAATTTTAATTTTTAGGCTGTTCATATAAAAAAAGGCACCTTCATCAGGTGCCTTTTTGATTACTCAAAAATTAACGATTGTTATCGTCTTCTTGAGCATCATCAAATTTTGTTTCGCCATCAAAGTTTGGTGTAGAAGTCGCACCAAAGCCACCTTGACCACCGAAGCCACCTTGACCACCGAAGCCACCTTGACCGCCAAAACCTTGACCGCCAAAACCTTGACCGCCAAAGCCACCTTGACCGCCAAAGCCACCTTGACCACCGAAGCCGCCTTGACCACCGAAGCCACCTTGACCACCGAAGCCACCTTGTTGACCACCGAAGCCGCCTTGAGCACCAGCAGGAGCGCCTGCAGGAGCACCAGCAGGACGTGGATTACGTGCAGGTACAACTGTTGAAATAGCGTGTTTGTAAACCATTTGGCTTACCGTGTTTTTTAATAATACAACGTATTGGTCAAATGATTCGATATGACCTTGTAATTTAATACCGTTGACTAAAAAGATTGAAACTGGAATACGTTCCTTACGGAGAGAGTTTAAGAACGGATCTTGTAAAGTTTGACCTTTAGACATGTTATACTCCAAAAAATAAAATCAGCGCAAAAAAACTATCTTTATTTTTCAATTAAAATTTATAAAAAAGATAGTGAGTAAATTTTGCTTTATCCATATAAGTTTCGCAAGTCTTCTTGAGCTTGCTTTATCGTCAAAAAAGTTTGAAAACTGTGCGCTTCTTGCAAAGAACGTAACCAAGTGTATTGACGTTTAGCCAGTTGTCGTGTTGCAAACAAACACTTGTCTTCCATATTTTGCTTAGATTTGAGACTTCTATCACTATTTTTAAGAAAATCTAAAGCTTGGCGATATCCAACAGATCTCGCCGATGGCAAATTATCGTTTAAATCGTATTTTTCAATCAGGTACTCTACCTCATTTAAAAAACCGATATCCCACATTATTTTTAGGCGCAGTTCAATTCTTTTGTGTAATTCTACACGATCAGGTAACAGCGCATAATTATGAAAATTGTAACGATATGGCTGTTTTTTGGGCTGTTCTGCTTGAAGCTCAGTGATAGGTCGACCTGTCAGACGATAGACTTCTAGCGCGCGTATAATGCGCTGACGATCACTCACTTTAAACTTCTCACCTGCCATAGGATCGACACGTTTTAACTCTTCGTAGACGCTCTCCCAACCCAATGCCATGGCTTCATTTTCAATTTGTTGACGTACCTTTTCATCAGCATTAGGGAGATTCGTTGCCAAGCCTTCCAACAGTGCTTTGTAGTACAACATCGTGCCACCCACCAAGATTGGGGTCTTACCGCGTGAATGTATTTCATCAATCAGCAGCGATGCATCTTCAACGAATTGAGCTGCCGAATAAACCTCAAGCGGTGTAATAATATCAATCAAGTGATGTGGATATCGCTCCTGCTCTTCTTTAGATGGCTTAGCCGAACCGATATCCATGTCCTTATAGATTAACGCAGAATCCACTGAAACAATTTCAAAATTACCGCGCTCATATAGCTCACATGCCAAAGCAGTTTTCCCACTCGCAGTCGGCCCCATTAAGTTGATGACTGGCATTTGATTTGACATGTATAATTACTCTCCTCGAGCAAATAATTTATCTAATTGACTAAGTGGAAAAGCTCTCCAAGTCGGTCGTCCATGATTACATTGACTTGCAAACTCAGTTTGTTCCATCTGCCTCAACAGTGCATTCATTTCAGAAATACTTAACATTCGATGCGCACGCACTGCGCCATGACATGCCATCCCTGCCAAGATATGGTCTCTTTTTTGTTGTAAAGCACTGGCCTCATCATTGGGATCAAGATCATTCAAAAGTTCTGGGATTAATGCATTAAAATCAGCTTTGTGCAAAATAGCAGGCACACCTCGCACTATCACTTGCTCATCGCCATATTGATCAATTTCTAAACCAAGCCGCGCCAACTGAGACTTAAGGTCTTCGATACGCGTGGCTTGCATGCGTGTAATTGAAATCACTTTTGGAATAAGCAACTGCTGTGATGTCCAAAATTCAGGTTTATCCCAAGCAGATTTCATTTGCTGTAATAAGATCCGCTCGTGCGCGGCATGCATATCTACAATGATCAAACCTTCAGAATTTTGCGCCAGAATATAAATTCCATGAAGTTGTGCAATTGCAATCCCCAAGGGGAACTCATCAACTCTAGACGATGTTGATTCCATCTCAGCATCATGAGGAACTTCAAAATTAGATGACGTTTCTTTCAAAGGTGCCAAATAAGACTTGAGTGCATTACTGATATTAGAATTTGAATAAGGCTGGCTCGGCGCACTATATTGAACTGACTGAGGCTGTTTAACACTAAAATCTGTTAAATACCCCTCATGACTCGATTCCTGCAACGTCTGGGACATAGGGGGCGCTGCTGGAGCATTTTGATGCAGATTAAATTGCTCTTGATAACGTGGTAACTGTACTGATGGTGCGATGACATCTTGATCAAGCTTTAAAGCCTGGGCTAAATCCGCAGTCGCAGTTTGAAATTGCGACAAAGTTTCTTTGGCAAAATGACGTACAAATTCGTGTACTTCACGTTGATTCAAAAATCGAATTTCATGTTTAGTCGGATGCACATTCACATCAATAAATTCAGGATCAACTTCTAAGAACAACAAATAAGCTGCATGTTGATGCCCATGCAAGATGCCATCATAGGCCATTCGCAAAGCATGAGAGATTGTTTTATCTTTTACGATACGACCATTCACGTACACATACTGCAAATCACTTTGTGCTCGAGCATCAGAAGGATGACCTAACCATCCTGATAAGCGCATATTGACACTATCAGCATCGATCCAATACGCATTTTCCGTAAATTGTCGACCTAAAAGCTGCTGTACACGTTGAAATCTGAGTTGACCACTGTCTGCGACAGGCAAATTTAAACGGATAGTACCATTATGTTCCAGCACAATCCGAATATCGAAATGCGTTAAGGCTAAGCGCCGTACGATTTCTTCAATGTGACCAAATTCCGTATTTGGCTTTTTTAAAAACTTTCGTCTTGCTGGTACATTAAAAAATAAATCTTGTACACGTATGTGTGTGCCTTGCTGAGTAGCAACAGCTTGAATCTCTTGATGATCAAAGGCCGTGCCGTTTACTTCGACCTGATAACCAATTCCTGAATCATCACGACTACTGGTCAAGGTCAAGCGCGAAACAGCAGCAATGGAAGCCAAGGCTTCTCCCCGAAAACCTAAGCTCACAATTGCATGTAAATCTTCAGCAGTTTGAATTTTACTGGTCGCATGACGCATGACCGCAAGCGGAAGATCCTCAGGATGAATCCCTTTGCCATTATCGATAATCTCAATCAGCGTACTACCACCTTGTTCGACTCGAATGATTAATTCAGTCGCACCTGCATCAATGGAGTTTTCTAGAAGTTCCTTTACCACTGATGCAGGACGTTCAATTACCTCTCCCGCAGCAATTTGGTTTGCTAATGCAGGAGATAAGGTTTGAATTCGATTCAAGCTAAGATCATGCGCCATAGATTTATTTAAAACTGTGTCTTTAATTTTGCGAGTAAAGCTTCATCATTTGAAGAAATCGTGACATGACGCACTGATTCATCATCAGATTTCTCAATATTCAAGATAACATCTGCTTCTGGAATTTCGTCACCACCTTTAGAGGGCCATTCAAACAAGAATAGCGCATCAGCAATATCCAGATAATCACGAAGACCCATCAACTCAAGTTCATAAGGATCATTCAAACGATACAAATCAAAATGAAAGACATCCTGCTGATTGATTTTATACGGTTCAACCAATGTATAAGTCGGGCTTTTAACCGCACCACGATGACCTAAATTTTGTAGCCAATAACGCGTCAGGGTAGTTTTACCCGCACCCAAATCACCAATGAGGTATATGACACCCTTTTCAATACACTGCCCTAAACATGCAGCTAATTTTTGAGTATCTGCTTCATCATTTAAGTTGAGTTGAAAAGAATATTGCATCTGGATCACATTAGACATCTGTTGAAGAGGTATAATAGCATGCTCCTGAACAGTGCCTATCTAGACTTGTTCAAAAACTCATTCATCTGATCATTTTTTTATTCTGTTGTCTTGTTATGTCAAAATCAAATTCAGAAAGTGCCCCAAGTTTTACGCCACCGATGATCAATGGTGTAACAGCCAGCAAAGTATTTCTTCCAAATCTACAAATCTCCCCGATCACGATTTATGATTTTCTCATTCAAGCCTTTTCTCATATAGACGCACTGGAATGGCAACAACGCTTTCAAGATGGTCTTATTTATAATACAGATGGCAACAAACTTTCCATCAACTCGGCGTATCAACCCAATTCTCATATATTTTATTATCGTTTTTTAGCAGACGAAATTCATGTTCCATTTAAGGAAAAGATTTTATACGAAAACGATGATCTGCTCGTGGTGGATAAACCTCATTTTTTAACCATGAGTCCGACAGGTCAATATGTTCAAGAAACCTTATTGGTGAGATTAAAGCAGTTCACTGATAATCCTCATCTCACTCCGATTCATCGTTTAGACCGCGAAACAGCAGGTGTTGTTTTATTTTCAAAAAAAGTTGAAAGTCGCGGAGTATATCAACAACTTTTTGCAGATCGTAAAGTATCCAAAACATATCAAGCCATCGCACCTTACTCAAAAGACTTAGTCTTTCCACGAACAGTTGAATTGCGCATAGAAAAGGGAAATCCATTTTATATAATGAAAGTATGTGAAGGTGTTACCAATTCTGTCACTCAAATTGACCTGATAGAACACAACTCACAGTGGGGACGATATATTTTGAAACCGCTGACTGGTAAGCAACATCAACTTCGCGTTCACCTCAATGCGCTCAATATTCCAATCAAAAATGATCCTTTTTATCCGGTAATCGCGCATAAAGCTGAGGATGATTTCAGTGCTCCGTTGCAATTACTTGCTGATGAGCTTCAATTTATTGATCCGATATTAAATATTGAAATGCACTTTAAAAGCACGCAAACACTGACATTGTAGATTCATTGTAATGACAAATTTATATAATTTTCACGTTCAGACATTGAAATTACATTTACTTAGATTAAAATAAGCACTTAAATTTAGAGTCGTTTGGTTTTAATTCATGAGAAAAACAGAAGTTTATCAAGTTCGACTTGACTCACAAGAAAAAAAACAAGCCTTTGCAGTTTTTAAGCAATTGGGGATTACACCAGCGCAAGCAGTGCGTTTATTTTTCAAACAAGTTGTACTGACAAAGTCCATTCCTTTTGCAATCGAAAATCAAACGATCAACATGGATCAATTGTTGAAACTCAAAAAGCTTAAGCAAGAACAACAAGATTCCAACACTACAACTTCGAGTTTAGATGACGACGATTTTTTTGCAGAATTGAATGCACTTTTGGGTGAAAGCGATAAAGATTAATTTTTGACATAAGTTAACTTTGTCGTATTTTTAAACAATTTAATTTACAGCGCCCTGCACAAATATGTTTAGCTCTTCATCATAACAACATTAAAAATAATGATCTGAGGAGAGCTCAACAGTGATAGTACGGAAAGCCACAACAGAAGATCTCAATCAACTCGCTGTACTTTTTGATGAATACCGACAGTTTTATGGTGCATCATCCAATATTCAACAATCCTATGATTTTCTAAAACAGCGATTCGAAAACCAACAAAGTGTTATTTTTATTCACATCAAAAATGATGTAATCACTGGGTTCGTGATTCTTTATTTAGGTTTTTCGTCCCATGCTTGTTCAAGCTACTACATTTTAGATGATGTATATGTCACTCCAATTTATAGAAGACAAGGTTCAGCTAAACAACTCATTGACACTGCAATTTTGTTTGCACAATCCGAAAAAGCCAGTCGAATTTCATTAGAGACGCAACGAAGTAACTTTCAATCTCACCAACTTTACGAAAAGATGGGCTTCGTCAAAGACAATGAATTCCAAACCTATCATTGCTTTCTATCTTAAGGCATTACATAACATATCGTCTTGAGAATAGAGTCTTTAGCATTGATGATTTAAATCTCAAGGAGTTGAGCATCAGGACTTTGATTTTTTGCGGCGAGTATTTGCTGTTCAGTGAGATAGCAATATTCACCTTCAGCAAGGTGATCTAATTTTAATTGTCCAATTTGCAGTCGATGCAATGATTCAACACGATTTCCCACAGCAGCAACCATACGCTTTACTTGATGATAAACGCCTTGATGCACTGTAAATTGTAGGTGTTGATTGCTTATGAGTTGAATATCTGTTGCTTGAAACAATCCTGTTTCATTGCGAAGCTCTACACCTTGACCCAATTGAATGATTTGCTGCTCAGTGACTGGATCTGCTGTATGCATTTGATAAACTTTAGGAACATGTTTTTTAGGATGAGTCAGCGCTTGCAGAAATTGTCCATCATCTGTAAGTAACAATATACCAGTCGTGTCTTGATCTAAACGTCCGACTGTTTGCACTCCCCTTTGCAACAATATTTCATCGATTAATTCAAACACGCTGAAGTGATGCGTCGCTTGATGCGAGCATTCATAGCCTACAGGTTTATTGAGTGCTATATAAACTTTTTCACGATAAGTATATTCATCGTTATACACGTGGAAGCTAAGACCTTGAAGCTTCAGTTTATATTTCGGGTCCGTGATCACAGTACCATCAATGACCACTGCACCAGCTTTAATTAATTGTTGACAATATTTTCGTGATCCAAAGCCTTGAGACTGTAACATTTTTTCCAGAACCATGAATCACTTCCATTACTTACAATATTCGTTGAAATTTAAAGGATGCCATCTGAATGCAGACTTTAAATCAGTTAAACTATTATAACTTTCAAGTACTGTCCTGATAAGCACTGGATCTTCTTTATGTCTCAATTAGACCTCAATTTAATCGTTCTAATCATTTTATTGGCATGTGGAATATTCAGTCAAAATACAGCTGTCACAATTGCAGTCGCAGTACTTATTGTTTTTCGTATCACCCCTTTAAACGAGTATTTTCCATTGCTTCAACAGCATGGTTTAAATATCGGCATTATTATCCTCACCATTGGCGTACTCACGCCAATTGCCAGTGGCACCATTCCGGGTAAAGATATCCTCAAATCATTCTTGAGCTTAAACTCAATTTTAGCCATTGGAATCGGGTTATTGGTGGCATGGTTAGGTGGTCGTGGCGTAACGCTTATGGCGAATCAGCCAAATATTGTCGCTGGACTTCTGATTGGTACTGTAGCAGGTGTGGCTATTTTACGTGGCGTCCCTGTTGGACCTTTAATTGCAGCAGGAATACTTTCCATTATTATTGGCACTTCTTGAAACAGGTTGCTTTCACGACTGAACAGTCATTTCACAAACGCAACAGTCATTATTTGTTGGTTTGATCTTTTAGAACTGCGGTAAAGTATTTTGATTACGGATACTTGCACAGTTTAAATTATGCAAAAAATTAAAATTATTCGTCAGGATCAATACGAACTCGCTGCTACCTTTTTTCCTGCCGAGCATTCAAAGCGTCTTCCCGTCTTGGTGTGCCCTGCCACTGGAATTACTCAAAAGTTTTATCATCGATTTTGCGAATGGCTTAACCAACAAGGCTATGCCGTAATGGTGTTTGATTTTAGTGGTATTGGTGCTTCTCTTTATGGCCCATTGAAGCAATCCAAAGCAAGTATTGTGCAATGGGGGCAGTTAGATATTCCCGCTGCGATTGATCAACTCTTACAACTTACCCATGCCAAGCAAGTTATTCTTGTCGGTCACAGCGCCGGCGGACAACTCATTGGGATTACCCCCAACCATGATAAAGTTGCAAAAGTCGTTGCAATTGCAGGTTCGACTGGGCATGTAAAAGGGCTCAAAGGTCGTACGAAACTACTTGCCCCTGTGATGTTTAAAGGTATTTTTCCTCTCGCACGTATGATGCTCGGTTACGGCCCTACCCAAGCCATTGGTATGGGGGAAAATCTACCGAAAGATGTTGCACGTGACTGGGCTCAATTTTGTAGTCAACCAGGCTATGTTATTAATGCAATTGGCAAAACGGTTACCCTAGATCAAGATTATCACAAAGAGATACGAATTCCTGTCACGGCCATTTGGGCAAGTGATGATGAGATTGCAACCGAAGCAAATGTTCAGGATTTACTTCGTTTGTATCCTAATGCACCTACTGAAGCGATCGAACTCAAACCCAAAGAGCTTGGCCATAAAGCGATTGGACACATGATGATGTTCAAACAGTCGCATCAAAATATTTGGCCGATGATCGAATCTCAACTGCATATATAAATCTCCATAAGTAAAAAACCGCCTTAAAGGCGGTTTTTTAAACTTAGTCTATCCCAATATTCCAATGGAGAGCTGGATCACTATCGCATTTACAATATCAATGAAAAAAGCACCTGTCAGTGGAATGAGTAAGAATGCTTTGTGTGAAGGACCATAGGTATTGGTTACTGCTTGAATATTGGCAATAGCCGTTGGCGTCGCACCCATACCAAAACCACAATGACCTGCTGATAAAACCGCAGCATCGTAGTTGCTCCCCATCACCTTAAATGTCACAAAAGCAGTGTATAAAATCAATACCAGCATTTGCACAATCAGAATCGTGACTAACGGACCTGCCAAATCTGCTAATAACCACAGTTGTAGTGATAACAATGCCATAGATAAATAAAGCGATAAAGATGCATTTCCAAACACGTCAATCGCACGATCAAAGATATTTACTTTGAATACATGTTCAAGCAGATTTCTCAAAATCACACCTGAACCTAACGCCCAAACAAAGGTTGGAAGCTCAAACCATTTACCCTGACTAAAATCTGTCATTAAGTTTGCCGTGAATATACAAAGTGCAAACATACCAAGGGTCGAAACCGCATTACTTGCAGTAATTAATCGTGTCTTTTTTGGATATTCAAATGGTGCAGATTTTAACTGATCATCCAATTGTGATTCGTTTTGATCATTGTCAATTTTGTCAGCCAGTTGATGACGTTTAATTAAAAATTTAGCAACTGGACCACCAACGATACCACCAATGATCAGACCAAAGGTCGCACTTGCCATACCCAATACAATAGCACCTTGAATGCCATGCTGGGTTTCAAGCACTTGGCCCCATGCACCTGCCGTGCCATGACCACCCGTTAAGGTGATTGAACCTACAATTAAACCAATAAGAGGATCTAAGCCTAAAACCGTCGCTAAACTCACCCCAACAATATTTTGAACGATCACAAATCCGATCACACAGAACAAAAATATAAATAGGGCTTTCCCGCCATCTTTTAATTTAACAAAATCTGCACCTAAGCCCACAGAGGTAAAGAACATCAGCATTAAAATGCTTTGAATTTGCGCATCAAAGGTGGCACTAATATTAAAGAATTTAAATAAGATGAATGCTGTAATTGCTGCGACTAAACCGCCAATCACAGGTTCAGGTAAATTGTAGTTTTTAAAGAATTGGACTCGGTTGACAAGGTATCGCCCAATAAATAGAAAAAATACGGCAATCACGATGGTGCCAAAGGCATCAACTTCAAAATTCATTGTATTTCCCTAATGTTTTAATTTTAATCAATTTTCACAAAGAATTATGCTTTATTCAGCTATTGAAATGTAATTTTCCAGTGATTTATAGGCAGTACATTTATTTGTACTGCCCTGTTGGTTTATTGCGCCTGTTTTCTTCTTTGCTCTCGAATTGATTCGTGAACTTGATCTGGCTCAACTACACCTAGGTGATGCTGATTGTAATAGCGCTGTTTATCGTATTCAGACATGTTTACTGTTTCATCTTTATATTTCTGATAACGTGCGTCTTCTTCTGAATCAGAATTTTTAATCTCCACGCTTGAACATGCAATGAGCGTTAGACTGATTAAACTTAATGTGAGTATGCTTTTCATTATATTCATGCTGTGTTCATTTATGCTTATTCTATTAATTTCACCTTTCTAGATTGTTGCTGTCTGTTTTATTTATGGTTACGTGCTTGTAAGATTTTCGCAGTAGTCGATTTGAATTTATATTCGATTCAGCATGACGAGTCTGTGTGAATGTGTTTTAATGCAGGCAGTATGAGATGAGCCTTATATGAGTATCACGTGAGTGGTACGACTAGCCCCGTAATTTTTTAATTACGGGGCTTTTTCATGGGCTTTCTTTTTCGGTAGATGACGGTTTCTCCATATTTTTGAAACACCCACTCTTTTGCTTGTTGATCAGTGATGTCTTCAAACACGTAGTAGTCATGATCCCATGCTTCTTGATGGAAAATGACCATCTTTGTATAAGTTTCATTCTTTCCATTGGTCATACAAATAAAGCTGTCGCCTTGGTCTTTGACTTGAGTTCCGTTGAGGAAACCACCGATGCAGAGGAAGCGGGATTGTGAGGTCATTTTATCTATTAAAACTCTTGAATAATTTTCTATTTAAAGACTTTTGATTATTGGGCTTCCTTCTATATAAGATAAGTAATATGAGGAGGATGTTAGCATCTTCAAAAAAAACTTATTAAATAATTCTCTTAATATGAGAGTATTTTTCCAAGCTTGGTTAACATCGCTAACTTCATTACCATGTGCTGCATCATTTCGTTGTTGCCAAGCTAATTTTTCAAATTCTGATAGCGGTATTGAAATATCATTACAAAAAAAATTCATCTTATCTTTCTGCGAATAAGTATTCATATTTCCTATCTTATTTAAAAAAATTGTCTTCTGTTCGTCAGTCAGTTCAAAATCTTCTAACTGTACTTCTAATTGCTTTCGCATTTTTTTAAAGATAGATTTATCTATAATTTTACTATAACTAACATTATTAATTTTCATATATATAGCTTGTAACTTTTCAATTAAAGCCCCGTAGTGTACAGCTGCAGTTATTGAGTTAGAGTTTACAGCTACCCAATAAGTAAAAAATATACTATCAAGATCATATTCTTCATATTTAGAATAAAATTCTTTCAACAAATTTTGAAAAAAATTAGACTCTATAATATTTACGGCATTTAAACTAAGAGGTGCTGGTAGTTGAAAATTAATATTTAATAAATTACTCTCATTCGTATTAATATTTTTTAAATAACTAAAAGAAGGTGTAAAATATTTATTTACAAAAGTGTATCCAAAATAAATCAATGGACATCCTAAAATATAAGAAATAACTTTTCTAATTTTTTCCCTCTTTTCCAAACTTACATTATTTTTATAAAGTATTACCCCCTTATTACCATTATTATTTTTAATTATTGATACCTCATCTTCTTCTATTTTAAATTTAATACTATTGCGAGGATGATGTGACTGATCTATTAATTTTTTTACCAATTTACAATCTAGTGTATTTATTTCATAAGTTCTTGTATGTTCTTCTTTCCATTCTATTGAATGAGGGAATATATGATTAATTTTTAAATTATCAACAAATTCTATTAAATATTCAGCACCTATTAACTCATTACTATCCTCAAAACAAATTTCATCAACTATAAATATATCTGTATACTTTGAATTACAGGGTAGTAAAGAATGACTCCTTTGTATCGGTAAAGCATACATTAGTATTTTTTGTTTTAATAATTTATGTTCGAATACAATAAGGCTTTCATTTTTATCAATATATCCAGTTTTTTCTTTCAGATTTGAATCATCAACAACCGTCCCTTCTACTTTTAATTTTAATCTAGCTTCTTCATCTCTAAATAGCAAAAAATTCCCATTTTCTGCTCTTAAAAAGCCTTTATGAAGACATATAAACTCATTGAAATTAAAATTCAAATCTTCCCATATACCAATAGACATATTAATACTCAAAAAAATAAGGGCTGATAAATCAGCCCTTATTCTAAACTACTTTTTGATCAATCAGACATTAAGTCAACTGAGCTGCAGCAATTTTCTTCGTATCAACGTCTTTAGCAGCGTCTGTATAGTCGTTCATTTGATCGAAGTTCAAGTACTTGTAGATATCCGCAGACATGCTATCAATTTGAGCAGCATATTGTTGGTATTCTTCAGGAGTTGGCAACTTACCAAGCACCGCAGCAACAGATGCAAGCTCAGCAGAAGCCAAGTAAACGTTTGCACCTTGACCTAAACGGTTCGGGAAGTTACGCGTAGAAGTAGATACAACAGTTGTATTTGGAGCAACACGTGCTTGGTTACCCATACATAATGAACAACCTGGCATTTCTGTACGCGCGCCAGCTTTACCATAAGTATTGTAGAAACCTTCTTCCATCAATTGGCGTTCGTCCATACGAGTTGGAGGAGCTAACCAAAGACGAGTAGATAAAGAACCACCAGGTACTTTGTCTAAAAGTTTACCAGCTGCACGGAAGTGACCGATGTTCGTCATACAAGAACCGATGAATACTTCATCAATTTTGTCGCCTTGAACGTCAGAAAGAAGTTTTGCATCATCTGGATCGTTCGGGCAGCAAAGGATAGGTTCTTTGATGTCAGCAAGGTCGATTTCATACACTTTCGTGTATTCAGCGTCAGCATCAGCTTTAAGAAGTGATGGATTCGCTAACCATTTTTCCATGTTCTCAACACGGCGCGCCATAGTACGAGCATCGCCATAACCTTCAGAGATCATCCACTTCAACATCGTGATGTTTGAACGAAGGTATTCAGCAACTTTCTCTTCAGAAAGTGTGATCGCACAACCAGCAGCAGAACGTTCAGCAGAAGCATCAGAAAGTTCGAACGCTTGTTCAACAGTTAAGTCAGTTTCCATTTCTGATAAGTCGATCTCTAAGATACGACCAGAGAAGATGTTTTTCTTACCTTTCTTCTCTACAGTTAAGTCACCTTCTTTAATTGCGTAGTAAGGAATCGCATGTACTAGGTCACGTAAAGTGATACCAGGTTGCATTTTACCTTTGAACTTCACAAGTACAGATTCAGGCATATCAAGTGGCATAACACCAGTTGCTGCAGCGAACGCTACAAGACCAGAACCCGCTGGGAAAGAAATACCGATTGGGAAACGAGTATGCGAGTCACCACCAGTACCTACTGTATCTGGAAGAAGCATACGGTTTAACCAAGAGTGGATAATACCGTCACCTGGACGCAGTGATACACCACCACGGTTCATGATGAAATCAGGAAGCGTGTGTTGCATTTGAACGTCAACTGGTTTTGGATACGCAGCAGTATGACAGAAAGATTGCATTACGAGGTCAGCAGAGAAACCTAAGCAAGCTAAGTCTTTCAATTCGTCACGCGTCATTGGACCTGTTGTATCTTGAGAACCAACAGTTGTCATCTTAGGTTCGCAGTAAGTACCTGGAAGTACACCTTGACCTTCTGGAAGACCACAAGCACGACCAACCATCTTCTGAGCAAGCGTGAAGCCTTTGCCAGTTGCAGCTGGTTGAACTGGAGTACGGAACAAGTCAGAAGCAGGAAGACCCAATTCTTCACGTGCTTTAGTAGTCAAACCACGACCAATGATCAAGTTAATACGACCACCCGCACGTACTTCGTCTAGAAGTACTGGAGTTTTTAACTCAGCTTCAGCAATTTGAGCGCCATCTTTGAACGCTGTAACTTTTGCAGTCGCTTTGTCAATCTTCAACGTGATTTCGTCGCCCATGTTCATGTTTGCAACGTCGATCTCAACAGGTAACGCACCAGCGTCTTCCATAGTGTTGAAGAAAATCGGAGCAATCTTAGAACCTAAGCAGTAACCACCTTCTTTCTTGTTTGGAATGTGAGCGATTTCGTCACCAAAGAACCAAAGCACAGAGTTTGTTGCAGATTTACGAGAAGAACCTGTACCAACAACGTCACCCACGTAAGCAACAGTATTGCCTTTCGCGATTAAGTCTTTGATTTGGCTTAATGGACCAACTTCACCTGGAACTTCGGGCTTAATACCATCACGTTCATTTTTAAGCATCGCATTCGCGTGTAACGGAATGTCTGGACGGCTCCAAGCGTCTTGTGCAGGTGACAAGTCGTCAGTGTTAGTTTCGCCAGTAACTTTGAAAACTGTAAGTTTGATTTCTTCTGGAACATCTTTACGGCTAGTGAACCATTCAGCGTCAGCCCAAGATTGAAGAACAGCTTTCGCGTTTTCGTTACCTGCTTTTGCTTTATCAGCAACATCATGGAACGCATCGAAAACAAGAAGTGTTTTCTTAAGCGCTTCAGCAGCTAAAGCACCAAGCGCTGCGTCTTCTAATAATTCAACTAAAGGAGCAACGTTGTAACCACCAAGCATAGTACCTAGTAAGTAAACCGCACGCTCTTTAGAAACTAATGGAGAAGTCGCTTCACCTTTCGCCAAAGCAGCCAAGAAAGCAGCTTTTACGTAAGCAGCTTGGTCAACACCTGCTGGAACACGGTTTTCAAGCAAATCAACTAAGAATGCTTCTTCGCCAGCTGGTGGATTTTTTAATAATTCAACTAATGCAGCTGTTTGAGCGTCATCAAGTGGCTTCGGTGGGACTCCGAGTGCGGCACGTTCTTCAACGTGTTGGCGGTAAGCTTCTAGCACGGTGTTATTCCTCTTCTTTAAAAAATTACTTGCAATATCCTGCTTATAAAGCCTGCAAATAATATGGACTGCTAAATTTTACTAAAATTCCGGTTAAAAGTTAATGCAAGAAGAGTGTTTCTTTGTGATGACCATTATTTTCTTACTAAATGATCTCTCTTCTGATTACTCATTGCTCAATATGTTGTTTTATCGAACAATTCTGACATTAACATGAAGCTTTTACGGATCTGAAATAAATAAAAGGCAACAAGATGTTGCCTTTTAAATCCTTTTTTGACTATTCAACCTTAGTGGACAGTCGTGCGATCTAAATATTGTTGCAGACTTTCTCGTGTTCCTTCGAATCTGACCAGAATTTCATCATCATGTAGCATGCGGTGTTCGGCACAGGCAAAACTAATGTGTACCTGATAAATTTTGGCATGTTCATTGATCATATTTTTAAGATAGACTCGATCCCCTAGACTTAGGACGTAATGGCTGCCATTAATTACAGCAACACCATTGGCATCTTCAAGCAGAAGATCGGCATTATTCAGGTATGCGACCACTTCCATTGTTTCGCTCCTTTTGTTTTATTTATCTTATTTTTATATAAGCTTTTCTATTTTAATGCTAATTAAAATTTGTAATTAATTTCAACAAAAAAAGGGAAACTTACGCTTCCCTCTTTTTTATGATCAATCTTTTTGTAGCGCCTTAAAACTGTTTGTAGTCAGGCAGATTATCTTTATCGTAAGGAGTGGCTAAACACTCATCCGTTGCTTCTTTTTTGAATTTAGCCATTAATGCATCACGATCCAATTCTAATTGATTCGCAGGATAAGCATAGACCTTCTCAATTTGAGCATCTACGAATTTCTTCGTCGTCGGATCGGTCAGTTTAGAAGCATGTTCGACCGCCGCAGTTTTCTCGATACCATTTTGACGGTCTAGCAAAATAGAGCGTGCAGCATTACCAATACTGGTACAGTAACCATGCCAGACTTCTTCAGGGGTTAGTGGCTTTTTTTCTTCACAAGCACTGAGCAAAACGGCTGAACCAAGTACAGCACCCAGAATCACGAATTTGTTCATACATCTCTCCTGTTGCGGCTATGATAATCGAGTTAAACCGAATAGGAAATCGTGTAATGACATTTCTCGTTCATTAACCGCAGCTTGAACGAATAATTTTATTCTGATCATCCACGGTTACTGTAATACGATCATTTCGATAATCCATAGTAACCAGATCATTTGGTCCGACACGGCGAATAATTATGGCTTTGGTTTTATTCAAAATCTGTTGATCATCAAGATTATGCATGCCGACTAATTTTTTTGCTTCTTCAGGCTTGCAAATATTTTGATGATGTCTAAATAGTTCCCATTCTTCTACCACAACACCATCTGGCAACTGGCAATAACCCACTTGACCATTTACCTCATCACGTATTTCTAATTTTCCACCTTGTTGAACACAAAATTTGCTTGCAGGATTAGCCATTCCAATTTTTGGAGTAAGTTGCTCAGTTTGAGTGGTTTGACAGCCCGCCATGAGTGTTGCCGCTATCATCGCGATGAATATTGCAATTGTTTTCATTTTTTAATTCTTTCTTGTCCGATAAATTTTAAGTCTAGCATTTTAACAATAGGGCTTAAATTTAATTTCGGTTTATACATTGAATTAAAAAGGGCTTCGATTGAAGCCCTTTTACCTTTTAGAATCGCCAGTTGTAGAAAATATCAATGGCTTTTTCTAAAGACTGACTTGCTTCCAGATAGAGTCTTTGGTTCATCTGATATCGTAGCGTCAATTTATTGACTGGCGTAAAGACACCAACACCATAACGGATATATAAATCAGGGGTCAGATAACCTGTCACACTCACTTGAGTATCATCGCCTGTTCCTTGCGCATCAAGAGCAAGACCACTTAACCCAAATGTCTGTCCAATTTGATTGGTTAAAGCACGTGTACCACCAAGCCCTAAACTAATCCCCGCTGCAGCAATGGTATTGTTCACATCTGATTTAAAGCCTTCTGCTTGACTCAAGCTACTAGAACCTTCATTGATTCGACCTGTAATCAAGGCATTCATCGCCTCTTGTTCAGATAATCCCGCATCATTAAATACTTGGATATTTGGACTACTTGCGGTTCCAGTAACACGCACACCAACTGTACTGCCTGAAATGAGTTTACTTGCTTCAACCTCAAGGGTTGGGTTGGACAATGCACCATTGAAACGCGCAATTGCACGACTTAGTTCTAAAGACTGCCCATAAGCTTCAATAGTAACGCGCTTACTTACACCAATCGCACCATTGGCACGCATGGCAGTTTCTAAACCGCGTTGCGTTAAGTAAATTCGCCCAAGCAATGGAATACGACTATTAAAGCCTTGGAAAATCACTTGGTTTCCTAAATTTAATTCTAAGTCAGCGCGGATATCCCATGGCTTTGCAGCCTTAAGTACCGCGAGTTGATTATCACCTTCACGTACTACTCGAACATCGGCGGATAAAGGCACTACGGATGCGCTCGATTCTGGCATTGAAATCAGCGCACGCGGAACTTCAACTTTACCATTCAAAGTTAACTGCTTACTGACAGGACGTGCATCTAAATCCATTTCAGTGTTCACAACAGCTGTGATTAATGGTGCTTGGCGAATAAATAAATTATCACCTTTGAGTTTTAAACGAATTCTAGGATCATTTTTCCAATCGATATCACCCGTTAACTTACCCACACCTCGACCACTATTGAAAGCGCCATCGATCGTCGCTTGGTTTTGACGAATAGATGAATACAGCTGAATATTCGTGAGATTAACAGGTAACGAAATCATGCTGATTGAACCATTTTTAAGTCGCATTTCGCCGTTAAATAACGGTTGAGTCAATGTCCCACTGATTTTACCCGCAAGGGATAAATTACCATCGATTTTACGCACATCCGAAATGAATGGTTTTAAAATTTTCAGTTGTACTTGACTCAGAGCAACTTCACCACGCATTGGTTTCGAATCAACAAATGGATTCACCACAACATTTGCATATCCAGTCCCAATATTCGGAGCTTTCAAATCAGCACGAAGTAATAATCCTTCACGAATACTTCGTGCAATAAGACTTACTTCATCGTAGTTCATTGTAGTGCTGATATCATCAGGATCGGCAGCTGCTAGACCGACAACACCATTACGCGTAACAAGTTTGGCATCGATTTTTGGTTGAATGCCTTGCCCCCAAGACGCTTTAGCATAACCATCCAATTTACCCGTAATTGCGAAACCTTCAGGCATAAATGCGGCAAAGTCACCAAGATCTAAATTCCGACTCACAAATGAGGCGCTACCTTTGGTCTTACTCACACGTAAGGGCTGATCAAAGCAAAGTTGGCTCTGATTACTGGTCCAGCAATGAGCACCCACAAATAATTCTGTTTTCGCAGTATTATAAATCACAGGGGCAGATTGGGCCTGTTTCAAATGCACCCGTGCAGAGTCAAAGTCACCTTTTTGAATTTGACCTAACCAATCATTCGCAGGATTAAATCCACCTGCCAGTTGCACATAAAATTTAGACAGCTTGTTCGAGGCTTGCACTTTCAATAAATGTGCTTTTCGTGTACCAGCAATTGAGACTTCAGCGTTTTGAATCTCACGATTGCCACTTCTTAAACTGTCCATTCTTGCAGTTAATGCAGTAGGCACTGTGTCTGAAGTTGGTAATTCCCCTTGGATGTTGAGTGATTTGATACTGACAAGATCATTGAAACCAAAGTTATTCACCCTCACATTCGCAGTTGCAGACAATCTCGGTTGAGACTGCACGTTTACAAAACCTTGCGCACGACCACGTAAACCAGGATAAAGCTCAAATAATGCAGGCGCGTCAATCTTAACGCGAAGATTCTGAGCATTCCCTTCGGCTTGAATCTGATTCTGCGCATACACAAAATACAAATTATTGGCTTCAAACTGTTGTGGTAGGAAACCTGTCTGATTCGAATTAAGAATAACAGCAAGATTACCTTTTGCTCTCAGCGGTTTTTTATTGATCATGCCAGCGAGATTGAGTCGATCAATATTAATTTTTTTCAAACGATCTGACCAAACACCATCCGTTTTGACATTGCCTGAAATTTCACCTTTAACACTTGAAACAAAATAATGAGGCTTAAAGCGTATTAAAGAAGCATTAATGTCCCATCCGATTCCATTGGCTAAATTGACTAAGCCATTGGCATTGATCTGACCTGCAGCACCCTGATGTTTAAATTCAGAAATATTGATGCGCTGAGGTGTGCCTGCTACACGTATTTTAAGCTGACCATCCCCTTGTGGCAGTTGGCTTGCATGTAATGCACCATCATAATTGACTGCGAAGCCTTTAAAACCACCACCCGATTTTTCATCATGTAAAAGAATGGCTGCTGTACTTGAGCCAGTCAGCTTAATTGTTTCCGGTGGATTTTGATTGGCAAGTTGACCTGAAAGATTGATCTGATTTAACTGAATAATTTGCTGGTTAGGTCGAGCAAAGCCACTCGCTTGAATTTGTCCATTTAATAAATTTACAGGAGCAGCAGAACTGATGGTTTGCGGATTAAAGTCTTTTGCATTAAGCACCGCATTCCACTTCAACTGTCTTTGATCAGATGGTAATTCAACCTTGGCATTTGCTTGTAAAGATCCTTTTCCATCTGCTTGATAGATAAATGAAGGAACATGAAGATCATTACCTTTAAGGTCTAATTGGGCATTGTATTTGCCAGCAGGTAAAGTTCCTTTTTCATTTGCACCAACTACGGTTGCCACATGAATATTTTGTTGACCTTCAACTAAAGCAAGTTTTACATCCCCAGACTCACTACTTAACCAACCAATGTACGGAACAGCACGATCAATATTTTTCCAAGCGACATCTAGCAACATTGGATTCGGTTTATTGTTTTTTTGTTCAGCTTGATTAAGCTTTAAATTCCAAGTTTCATATTGGTCAAAATCAATAAGTGCTGTGAGATCTAATCCCTTCTCTAACGAACCTGCTGAAGCGATTTTGGCATCCAAACGTTCTGGCAGAAAATCTTGCACCACTTGTGGAATCACTTTATCTTTTGGATTGATTTTATCTAAGCGACCTTGCACATCCCAAGTGACTTTATCCTTCCATCCTACGACACCCGCAAGATTCAGCGCCCCGTTCATCAATTGACCATTCAGGTTTGAAATATTCAATTGATTGACGAGATCTGTATGCGCCAGCGCAGTATATTGTCCTTGAGGAATATTTTTACCAGAAATATCGGTGTTAATATCCAAATTCAAACGTTGGATATCTCCAGAAAACTTAGCAACACCTTGTTTAGATAAAAGCTCCTGCTCTAGCATTAAAGGCCAGTGATAATCTTTAAAGTTTAAAGCACCTTGCATCGGTACATTTTTTCGAACTGGATGCACCACAGCCCAACCAGTTAATAAATCAGGGGTACGCGTGGCAATGCCCGCTTGAATGGTATCTAAAGAGCCTTTTGCATGGAGATAAATATCCTCAACGTTGATCGACTTTAAAGATGGGAGTCTTACAACTGCTTGCGCATCTAACGGATATTTACCTTTAAAATCCATCTGACCTGTTGCTTTTTTTACAGACAAATAACCCATATCAAACTGCGAGTCTTCAAACTTAAGCTCAGTACCTGACCATAGTGCTTCGTTTAGGATAATGTCATTAAATTGCACTTTAGAACTTGAAGTCTGAATGACCAATTGATCGATATCGGCATGATCAACACGTAAAACAAAAGGGAGTTTGATTTCACTAAACTTAAATGGCTCATCACTTGGCGGTGACTTGTTAATGACACGCAAATTTCGGACATCAGCACGATTCAAATGAATTTCTTTATCTAATATGGCACGCCACCCCAAAGTGACATCAGCTCTATCAATTTTCACATCAACTGATTTCAGCGTTACCAATACATTTTTTAGAATGATGCCTTGAAGTAAATTTCCACCTTCATATTCATACTGAATAATCTGTTGAGTGGACAAAGCACGGTCAAGTAAGAATTTACTGCCTTTGTCTGTTGAAAACATTACGGCAAGCGAAGCCACGAAAAAGATCAGAATAAATAAAATGATCAGCAATACACGGCGTAATAAACTTCGCTGTGGCGTCACGTTTTGATCAGGTTGTTGCTCAGGTTGCTGCTCGATGTCTTCAGCCATACTTATTCCAAAAAATGTTTGAGTACTTTTATTATCTTAAATATTAAAGTTGCGGCCCGATAAAGAAATGTAGACGAATCGGTTTACCAGGATCAGATATCCCCGATGCCACATCTAGACGAATTGGACCAATTGGAGAGTTCCAGCGGATTCCTGCTCCTATGCTATATTCAGTATCATTGGTAAATTTTTCATCATAAGCATTACCAAAATCACTAAATAACGCTGCGCGCCAACCTTCTTTAAATTGGTAATTGTACTCTAAAGTCCCAATCGCACGCGCTTGACCTCCGACTTTATATCCAAATTCCACAGGGGACAAACTCTTATAGTCAAATCCTCGTAGACTTTGGTCACCCCCTTCAAAGAATCTCAAGTTATAGGGCACTTTTTGAAAATCTTCAGTGATGATATAACCGAGGTTTGCCCCACCAATGAATTGATGATCATTGTTACTGCCTAATGAATATAAAAATTTCCAGTTCGCATTTACAATCGCCATATCAGCATCGGATAGCAGGCTCTCACTCCCCAATTGGATTTTGTAGTTTTGTTTAAATCCTTTAGTCGGATTCAATCGATTATCACTGGTGACTTTAGTGGCTTCATAACCAAGTAATAAAGATTGCTGCTCATCATTACCCGTTGCAACGACAAACTCTGGGATTTCATCCCAATTGGTATCTGGGTCAAGTGTCTCAGGAATATCACCTTCAATCGTCATACGATCTAGACGATAACGCACACCAAAAATATGCTGCCAATCACGACGCGCACCTTTAATAATTCTGTCAGCTCCGGCAACAGCGGATTCCACGATGAGATTTAATCCATTACCAATTTCATCACGATCTTCACGCTCGTAACCACCAACTAGACTGACATAATCATTTAATGGGTGTTTATATGGAATATTATAACGACCATCAATTGATTGTCTGACTTGTGACAACTCTAAGTTTGCATCAAACGAATGACCACGATCATTCACAATAGAACGGCGGTACTGACTTCGTAAGCGCACACCTGTATCAGTACCATAACCAATACCCGCTTCAACACTATTTAATTTATCCGCATTCAATGTCACGATGACAGGGATTTTTTTCTCTTCACGTGCTAAGGCTTGTAAACGCTCAGTTTCTTCCTGCTTGGCTTGCGCTTGATTATCAGCATCATTACGCTCTTGCAAAGTACGACGTTCATTTCCACCCGCAAATTGAGTTTCATCTGCTACATTCTGCGTGACTTCTTCTGATGAACTTGCTTGTTGTTCAGCCTTTTCTTGACCTGTTAATAAACTTCGATCAATTTTTTGCTCATCCACTAAAGCCTGCAAATCAGGTGCGAGTTCAAGCGGCTTAATAATTGGATCAGGTTTAACAGCGTCAACGAGGCTATAGTTAAAATAACGTGAATTGGTTAAGTTGTTGGCTAATACATTTACACGCCATGCGGTAAAGTCTGCACCTTCTTGCCAAGGAGCTAATGTTCTTAAAATATCTTCACGAATCGGTAATTTTTTTGATGGATCACTCATTCTAAACTGCACATCATCCAGCTTATAACGTTCACCTGTTTCCATCTTCAAATTTATATCTGCTTGATTTTGAGGGCGGGCCAACATGACATCGTGCATTCGCCAATAATAATCAAAGAAACCATTGTTATTCGCCGCTTCAATGATTCGAGCTTTTGTCGCTTCATATTTACCATGATCGAAAATATCACCCACCTCCAAATCAGGAAGCACTCGAATCACTTGCAATTGAGCAAGATTCTGCCCAGGCCCAGTAAATTCAATATTTTGTTCTCGCACCACTACTGGATTATGAGGTGTGACATTGACACTTACTCGGTTATCACTGACTTTTTCAAACTTAAATTCAGCATCGTAATAACCTACGGCTTGTGCAGCTTGGACAGTCATATTACGGAGTTGCGGGACGGCAGCATTGAAATCTGAAAATGACTCAACAGTGAATGAAGATAACTTTGCTTTGATATTGTCAGCTAGTGGTTTAGGTGCACCCGTAACATCTGCGGTAATACGTGGCACAGCAGCGGGCTGATTAAGACGTGGAGGACGTATTTTGTAGAAAATGCGTTTAAACACATTTACTCTTTCTGGTTCTTTATTTTCAGGTTCTTGGGTTTGAACGGATAATGAACGTCCTTCCACATTTTCAGACACCTCAATCTGACGATCTGACTGAATATTTTGCATCAACTGATCAATGTTGACTGGCGCTTTTGTTAACTCAGCCTCTGAAATGTCATTCGCAGGTAAATCTTGTACTTGAATTGCTGGAGTCGTCGTCAAACCCGATCTGAAATTTTGCGCTTGCTGCTTGGCTTCTTCAGCGACTGATAAAATTTCATTGGCAAGTCGAGGGTCCACACTTTCTTCAGGCAGCAATTCCAAATCATCAAATTCTATCGGCTTGAATTGCTCTTGTGGACTCAATTGCTCTTGCTGCTGAAGCATTTCATAACTATTAAAATCATCTTGCCCACTCAACTGATCTATTTTTTGATCAATACTTTCAATTTTCTCTTTTGACAATCCCTGTTGCTGCGCAACGTTTTCAATTTTTTGTTTATTATTTTCGATGGCTTGTACGGATGTCGCAGGCTCAAGCTCCTGACTTGAAACCACTGTGTCGGCTGCAAATAACACAGGTGAAGAAAGAGCACCTAAAAAAACACTTGCATAGAACCATTTATTGATATCATTTGATATCCATGTGTGCTGCACACATTGGGAAAGTAATGATTTTTTAAATTGTGTTTTCGATGGCATACTGCGCTCTGAATACTTTATATTTTAAATAGAAAATACGGATTTTTCACTCAAGCTAACTGAATCAAATTTCTAGTATTTTCAAAATTTTTAGGATGAAAATATGATACATGATTTTCCGATATTGTTACTAAATCATCACATTTCTTAATAATTTTTAAAAAAGCTGAATTGTCATGCAAAAACAAGAGCATCTACTGAGTTCGCGCCGTTTTTTACCTATGTTTTTGACTCAATTTTTTGGAGCCTTAAACGATAATGTCTTTAAACAATCCTTATTGCTTGTCATTACCTATGGTTGGATTCAACAACAGACCGCAAGCGTAAGCACACTGAATAATCTAGCTGCACTTCTCTTTATTCTACCTTACTTCATTTTTTCAGCGACTGCAGGACAAATTGCAGACAAATACGAACGCTCTTTCTTGATTCGTAATATCAAATTGCTTGAAATCTTGATTATGCTGATTGGTACTGCTGGATTTTTACTCGGCAATTTATGGCTATTGTTATTTGCATTGTTCCTCATGGGTACACACAGTACCTTCTTCGGACCGATTAAATACGCCATTCTCCCTGAAATATTAAAACCAAATGAATTGATGTCGGGTAATGCTTTATTTCAATCAGGTACTTCCATTGCAATATTGATGGGGATGATCTTGGGTGGTGTAGTGATTTCAAACTCTGAAGGCAACTTAGTTTGGATCAGCCTGACGGTCGTGACCATCGCGATACTTGGTTATATTTGTAGTCGCTTCATTCTCAAACAAAAAGTCCGTGAAAATCATATCAATGTCGATTGGAATTTCTTTCGAACCAGTTTTCAAACCATACGTTATGCAAAAAGTTTACCCCTCATCTTTACCATTTTATTGGGTAATTCTTGGTATTGGTTTTACGGCGCGACTTATTTAACTCAAATTCCTCAAATGACTCAGCAAAATCTGCACGCCAATGAAAATGTGGTCAGCCTCCTCCTTACCTTTTTTTCTGTGGGTATTGGTGTAGGTTCATTGCTATGCCGAAAAATTGGTGGCTCAGAGGTCAATATTAAAATGGTGCCTCTTGGTGCAGTAGGCTTAACCGTTTTCGCCTTCTATTTAGCAGGAAGTTTAGCCTTTGTTCCTGAAAGGACTGGCGATTTTATTGGCATATCAGACATGTTTAATTCTGGTATGATTTATTATCATGTGATGATTGCAGTTACTTTATTGGGGATCAGTGGTGGTTTTTATATTGTTCCGCTGTATGCCATGATGCAAGCCTATTCTCCGTGTTCACATCGTGCTCGCGTAGTGGCTGCTAATAACATTATGAATGCAGTATTCATGGTGTCTTCTGCTATATTCTCCATTATTATTTTAAGTATCTTAAGTATTGATATTAAGATTCTATTCAGTATTACAGCGATATTGAGTGCTCTGTACACGATTTGGTTATTAACACGCTTAAAACCAATGTTAAAAAATGCTCAAATTGATTTAGAGGATTTAGGTTATGCGTCACTACACAGGTCTAGATAAATTTATCCATTCATTTGATCAAGCACTGCGTAGTTTGGTACCAGGCACCACCATCTCACAACGTGAAAATCCAGCAAGTCAAGCAGAGACTCATCTCGCAGTGAGCGAAGCAAGGCATGTTGCTGGACTCATGCGTGTTAATCACAGTGGTGAAGTCTGTGCTCAAGCGCTTTATCACGGTCAAGCATTGACAGCTAAGTTGCCTAATGTTCGTCGTGAAATGGAGCATGCCGCGATTGAAGAACAAGATCATTTAGCATGGTGTGAAGATCGTTTAAAAGAGTTAGATAGTCATACAAGTCTACTTAATCCTGTATGGTATGGTCTTTCTTTTGGTATGGGTGCGATTGCAGGTATTGCTGGTGACAAATACAGTTTAGGCTTCGTTGCAGAAACTGAACGTCAAGTGAGTCTGCATCTGCAACACCATCTCGATCAACTCCCACCACATGATGCCCGCTCTCGTCAAATTTTGACACAGATGAATCAGGATGAACTTCAGCATCGAGATACTGCACTAAATGCAGGTGGTGTGGAATTACCAGCTGCTGTCAAAATCGCAATGACGGGTATATCCAAACTCATGACCAAAACAAGTTATTATATTTAAAAAAAACGCGGCTCATGGGCCGCATTTTTTATAGATGATGGAATCGTCTAAACTTATTTAATTCACGTTCAGCATGATTAAAATTCAAATCTAACCGCAATTTATCCTGCTTTAAGGACTTTATTTTCTTAAGATACTCTTCCCGCTTTTCTTTGGTGATTTTGTCATCCAGTAAGTAGTCTCGATAAGTTTCAATTTCTTTATCTTTAGCATCTTTGTCTTTCTTAGAACGATAGTACTGATCGGCCACATTATAAAAGGGTGCTAATTGGGCATGTAACTCTGATGGACAAACCCTATACCCACCTCTTCCATCCAAAGCTCCATCGAAAATAACTTCGGGTTGACAATATGAACGAAGCCCAAGTTGGTAACCTTTTTCATATAACTTGTGATCAGGTTCAATATTCACTTTTGAACAGGCTTTTTGATGTTTAACAATGCGATTCGAATAACCACTGCTTCCATCTTTTTCACCTATTTCCGACCATTGAGCAGTTCGACACTCTTGAGGGGAAAGCGTTGCACAACCTGAGAGGAACGCCAAAATTGCGCTTAACACAATAATTTTATACATCTTCTTGATATGGAGCTTATTTATTTTGAAGTGGCGTATTATAAAAATTAGTCCATTTAAAAGAAGCTGATTATTGTTACATGACAGCCTATTTCCGTATCAAAGACATATTTGATCAATGCTACCGATGGACTATTCGGCGAAACTCATCCTATTTTAGAAAATGAACCATCTAGTGACACTTGAGGAAAATGATGCGCTTCATGCTCAAATAATGGATTTTCCCAAATATCAAACATTGGAATTTTAACATCTAAGGCTAATGGCATTTTTTTTGGATTAAATTGCATATTTTGGAGCGTATTTCCCCATGCAATGAGATCTACATCCAAAGAAATATCATGTGACGGACGGACTCGACCAGAAGCTTTTTCCAGCGCTTTTAAAAGATTGGTAATTTCATTGACTTGCTGCTTTGATTCTAATAAACATGCAGCATTCCAATAATCTTGTCCAACACCATCTCGACAAGGTATGACATAGATGGGAGAACGCGTAATACAACCTAATGACGCAATTTGTTTTAATGCATTCACCAGATGATTATGCGGTTGGCTATTACTCGCCAATGCTAGCGCGTAAATCATTACGGTGTCTTTCAAGACGAATTCCTACTGAATTGGCTTGTGGAATAATGGCAGGCTTACGCACAGTAATTTGAACAGACTCAATTGCTGGATATTGGTCAAACAAAGCTTTGAGGACAATTTTTGCAGCAAATTCAATTAATTCAGGTTGAGCTTTTTGAATCGTCTGAGTCGCGATTTCACAAATTTCAGCATAATTTAAAGTATCAGCGAGAAGATCTGAATTTGATGCCTGCTCTAAATCAGTCGCAATATGAAGATCAAGCAATAATGGTTGAATGATTTGCCGTTCCCAGTCAAAACATCCGATGACTGTTTCAACTTTCAATCCTTCAATTAATATGGAATCCATCTTCAATCATGACCTTTTCGTAAACTATCAAACAGTGATAGCAGACTTGACGGGAGGCGATAAAAGCAAATCCTCTTCTATTGAGGATTTACTTTAATATTTTAACACTTGTTTAAGATTTAATGTTTCAACAAAAGATTAGGATCGATTGTTTGTACCATTTGTAGGCGCTGATCTGCATAAATATCAGTGTACGGCGCAAGAATTCTCATAAAACGATCAAAATAAAGCATTTGTTTAAACAGCAATGCGAAATCCCGTGGGAAACGGATGCCATGACGCTCACCTACAGCCACCATATCCATCATGATGTCATTTAAGTCGGCTGGATTAGATGACAGAATTTGCTGAGGATCAGCGGTGAGCACGCCACTGAATAATCGTTCTAAATCGTTTGCCAAAACTGTTGTATCAATTTGCGTATTGGTCATGCCCATTTTCAGCATATTTTCAGCCATCAATGGATAATTGGTATTTTGCAATGCATCCATAAAAGCAATACATGCAGTCCATACTTCAGGCTTTAATTGTCCCACAATACCAAAATCAATGAATCCAATGCGACCATCATCCAAAAGCATGAGGTTGCCAGCATGTAAATCTGCGTGGAAACTTTCACACATCATCAAACTACCAAACCATGTGTTCATGGCAGTAATCAAAACCTGTGATGGGTCTTTAGAAACTTGACGAACCACATCGAAATCCGTCAACGGCACGCCATAAAGACGCTGCATTGTCAGGACACGACGTGTTGAATATTGATGATATACCTTTGGTGCAGTCGCTTTAGTATTTTGAGTAATGTGCAGATAATTAACAAAATCATCAATATTTTTTGCTTCTTCAATAAAATCAACTTCACGAACCATACGTGTTTTGATTTCTTCAACAATATCCGCAAGTGAAGCAAATTTTACTTTAGGAACTGCCTTCTCTAGAATCTTGGTCGCCCAATGTAGGACATTTAAATCCGTATAAAGGATGGTTTCAACACCAGGTTTTTGGACTTTGATCACGACATCTTCGCCGCTCACCAATTTAGCAGCATGCACTTGTGCGATCGAAGCAGAAGCTAATGGCGTTTCATCAATAGATGCGAAAATTTCACCTAAATCGCGACCGTCAAACTCAGCATTCAAAACACTTTCAATATAGCTAAATGGGAGTTTAGGTGTCTGATCTAAACACCCTTGAAATTCCTCAACATATTCACGTGGAAATAATGAAGGCGTGCTGGCAATAAACTGTCCCAACTTAATATACGTTGAACCAAGTGACTCGAAAGTTTCGCGCATTAATTTCGCATTACTCGGTTTTTCTGTCGCGTATTTAATCCCTGCTCGCGCAGCAATGACCGCAGTTTCACCTACACGGGCCACTGAGCGTAAACCATCTAACCAAATATTATTTTTCATAATGTCGATATTAAATTTCGATATGTTGAGTGTAGCAAATTAAATTGTCTTTGCGGATTGACTGCTGTGACAGATTTGACATTCTTTATCCTTGTCAAAATTCAAAATTCGCTGTTGCATGTTCATTCCATTCCATAGAAGAATCTTCTGTTTTAATGGTGTTAAATTTAGCCCCAGATATAATAGCGCATGATGTGCTTGCATACTTGCCATCACGTTAGGAGTTGTTGCTAAAACTCCTGAATCTGCACACCTTAAACTCTCATCTGCATGATCTTCTTTGGGAAAAAGACATTCATAACACGCTGATTCACCATCCACCATAAATAACTGACCCTGCAAACCAATCGCAGAAGCACTGATGAGTGGAACATTCGCATCCTTACAGATTTGATTGACCAAATAACGGGTTTCAAAATTGTCACAACCATCTAACACAAGATCTTGCTGTGTAATCAGTGCGGCAGCATTATTAAAATCAATTTTTGAAGTGATGTATTCAATCTTAATATAAGGATTAATTTGAGAAATTTTCTTGGCTAAAACTTCAGCTTTGTAAAAACCCACATCATGATGATCAAAGGCAATTTGTCGCTGTAAATTACTGATTTCTACAGTATCAGCATCGATGAGTGTCAATTTACCTACGCCTGCTCTCGCCAATAACTCTGCAGTCAAACACCCTATTCCACCACAACCAATAATAAGCACATTGGACAGCTTTAATCTTTCTTGTGCATCAATATCCCAATCCTCTAGTAATATTTGTCTTGCGTACAACTGTAGTTCAACATCACTCAGTTCAATGCTATCACTCACCTAAACACCCTGATTTCATGCTTGTATAAGCCTATGATACCGAATAAATAACCAGTCTATTCATATAATTCTGAAGATAATTTTTACCTTAGAAGATCCATACCTTATTGTTACAATTCGATTAGATATTTAATTTTTCTTATTTTATTTTTAATTATTTATAAACATAATCTCAATAATTGCTTCACTAGCAATTGATTTTAAAAACATCTAACTCCAATAAATGACAGTCCTACTTATGAATAAAAAAATTTTAGCACTCGCTGCATTATTAGTTTCGAGTTTATTTCTGGCAGCGTGTAAAGATGAAAAGATCACCAACATTACATACGTCAATCAAGGTTCGGATACCCAACCAGAATATATAGAAAGCACGCTTTATAATCTGGACGAAGAGAACACTTCACCCAATCAAGACAATCGGCAAATGTTCTTGATTCTGCACTACACAGCAGTATCTAAAGACAAAACATTGGCTTTGTTTAAAGATCCTAATTTCCCTGCCAGTAGTCACTATTTTGTACCCGAATTATCAACCAATGGTAAATTTACTGTGTACCGTCTTGTGCCTGATGATAAAAGAGCTTGGCATGCTGGCGCGAGTTCTTGGCAGACCAACAGTAGTTTGAATGCCTCGAGTATCGGAATTGAAATTGAAAATCTCGGTTTCCCTGCAGATGATGAACAACTCCCTTTGATGCAACGTCGATGGTATCCATTTTCATCAAAACAACAAATCGAAGTCCTTGCAGATATTATTTTAAAAATTACTAAAAAATACGAGATCAGACCCGACCGAATTTTGGGGCACAGTGATATTTCTCCAGGTCGTAAATTTGATCCAGGTCCGCTATTTCCTTGGAAACGTTTATATGAAGATTATAACATCGGTGCTTGGTACGATAACGACACTGTAAATTATTATCGTACTTATCATCCTTGGAAGAATGATATTGCTTCGTTACAAAGCAAATTGGCATTATACGGATATAACATTCCTGTCACTGGTCAATACGATCAAGTCACTCAAAATGTTGTATCCGCATTCCAAATGCATTTTTATCCTGAGAAATATGATGGTTTCGCGGATATTGAAACTGTAGCCCGCCTTGATGCATTACTTGAGAAGTATCGAAATGTAGCTCGTCCGGCGATTTCACCATAAAACATCTGAGATCAGTTTAGTCGTCTATTTAAGTGAAGACTAAACTGATTTTCATATATTATTTTGGCGCCATACGAATTGCGCCATCCAATCGAATCACTTCACCATTTAAATACGAATTTTCAAAGATATGTCCAACCAGTTTCGCAAATTCTTCAGGTTTGGCTAAACGTGGTGGGAATGGAACCATCTGTCCCAATGCATCCTGCACATTTTGCGGAAGACCTTTGAGCATCGGGGTTTCCATGATTCCTGGCGCAATAGTCATAACACGGATCTTTTCACGTGCTAACTCACGCGCCAATGGTAAAGTCATACCAACAACAGCGCCCTTGGATGCAGAATATGCAGCTTGACCAATTTGACCATCAAAAGCAGCAACTGAAGCCGTGTTCACAATGACACCACGTTCTTCCTCTTCCCCCGAAAGCGTATACTGTGACATTAATTGCGCAGCATATCGCAACATATTAAAGGTTCCACTGACGTTGATATTCAGCACTGTTTGGAACATATCTAAGGCATGCAGGCCATCACGACCAAGCACTTTAGCTGATGGTGCAATACCAGCACAGTTGATTAAACCATTTAATTGTCCATATTTTTCTTGTATGTATGCAAAGAATGATTCAACTGATTTTTCATCAGTTACATCTAGTTGAATAAATTCTGCACCAATTTCTTGACCCGTCTGCTCGCCCAAAGATGCATTCATATCAACAATTATGACTCGAGCACCCTGCTGTTGAAGATAAGCTGCTGTCGCCGCACCTAACCCAGAAGCGCCGCCTGTAATAACAATCACTTTTCCTTGAATATTCATAAATCTCATTATCCTTTTTTAGTTTTAAGTTGGCTTTAGGGTAATCCTCCTCTAATACGGATTCAATTTATTCAGTGACCAATTGGTATAAAAAATTCGAAAAAGTTATAATTTAATATTTATTTTATATAAAAATTAATCACACATTACGGTTAAGTTTGCTTTAGTGACATGATTTAAAAACCATACAGTCATCGTTATTCTTTTGAATTCGGCTAATAATTAGACTATTTTAATCTTATTCATTTCGGCATTTTGCCATATCTCCTAAAGGTTCAATCATGTTTAAAATGATCGATGTCTTAGAGCAAAATTTTGCTCAAACTTTCCCCCATTCACTTAACCAAGATGCAGATCGAATTTCAGAGCAGCTTCAAATGAGCATTCTGAATGCATCTGAAATAGATTTAAAAAATGCAATCAATCATTTCCTAGACACTCAAGATGCAAGTGAAACTGCACTTGCGTTAGATATTTCAACTGAACGTCTTAATGAACTGAAATCTGGCATTGCGTTAAAAGATGCTTCGAAAATTTCGGACACTCTAAAAGTAGTGGCGCTATGCTTGGCTTTGGAGTCAGACTCATTAGACCTTCTTGAAGTGAGCGATATTTCAACTGAGTATTTTGTATAATTTGAGTGTTGAGATCAAACTCATAGGGTTTGGTCTCATTTTCTCTCTTAGTCTTATTATATTAAATTATGTGACCTTCATCTCATTGCACTAATTCATATAAAGTTCTGATAAATCACTATATTTTCACAAAACCACAATATTTATAAAATATTGATTTGATTTCAATGTGTTAACTCATAATTTTAACTTTATCAAAATTTATTCTTTTAATATCTCATTTTCTTTTTTGTCACAAATCATCTGAAAGGCTATTTATATCGAAAATTTAGCGAATTAAATCAGGTACTTTAGTGAAAAAATCAATATCTCTATTGAAATTAGGACTGTTGGGTTTAGTAATTAGTGTTGTTCATAGTGGAGCTATTGCTGCCCTCCCTAAGGAAATCAAACTGGATTATGCCTATTATGCTCCTACGAGCTTAGTGGTTAAAAATCAAAAGTTATTAGAAAAGGCTTTACCCAATACCAAAATCAAATGGGTATTTAGTCAAGGCAGTAATCGCTCCTTAGAATATCTCAATAGCGGCAGTGTTGATTTTGCTTCAACAGCTGGTCTTGCCGCTGTATTAAGTCGTGCCAATGGTAGCCCTGTTAAAACGATTTATATCCAAAGCCAACCTGAGTGGACAGCTTTGGTCGTGCCAAAAGATTCCCCGATTAAATCCCTAAAAGATCTAAAAGGTAAAAAAATTGCCGCGACAAAAGGAACTGACCCATTTTTATTTACGCTACAGGCTTTAGATACCGTTGGATTGAATAAAAAAGATGTACAGCTTGTTCATTTACAGCATCCAGATGGCAAAACGGCGTTAGAGCGTAAACAAGTGGATGCTTGGGCTGGCTTAGACCCTTTGATGGCATCAACTCAAGTCCAGTCGGGTGCAAAACTGCTTTATCGTAATGTAGGCTTTAATAGTTATAGCGTGCTAAGCGTCAAAGAGCCATTTACTCGATCTAGCCCAGAAGCAATTGAAGCCGTAATTAAAGCGTATGAGCAAGCACGTAAATGGGCAAAAGCCAATCCAGATAAACTGGCGCAGTTACTCGCCACTGAAGCTAAACTACCTTTAGAGGTTGCAAAACTTCAGCTTCAGCGTACTGACTTTAATCAAAATATTCCTAAAGCCCAACACATTAATGCACTACAAAAATCCGGCAAAATCTTGACTGAAGAAGACTTAGTTCGTAAAGGAACAAATGTAAATCAAGTTGTTCAACAGTTATTTAATGCCTCATTCGCTCAAAAAGTGGTGACAAAATAATGGCGATCAGTGAAAAAGCGATTGAACATCGGAATATCGATGTCCATTCACAACTGTCGACAAAAGGGAATAAATGGTTGAAAGGTATTTTCCTCCCTGTATTACTGGTACTGCTGTGTGAAATTTTGGTTCGAGGTGGTGTAGTTGAACCTTATCTGCTACCTGCTCCAAGTAGCTTATTTGTTTCCCTGCAAGAACTTGCTCAGAATGATTTAGGTCAACATATTTGGGCAAGTACATGGCGAGTGTTTTTAGGGTTTGCTATTGGTAGTGGTTTAGCACTATTTTTTGCAGTTTTGGTTGGGCTCAATCGCCATGCAGAAGAGTTTATTGAACCGACCTTTTCTGCAATTAAGTCAATTCCTAGTCTTGCGTGGATTCCTCTCCTTTTGTTATGGCTTGGTATTGACGAATCCTCAAAAATCACCCTCATTGCGATTGGTGCTTTTTTTCCAACCTATACCAATACTGTGACTGGTATTCATGGTGTCGACCGAAAATTGATTGAGTTGGCTCAAGTGTATAGACTGAATCGCTGGCAACAAATCTACCAAATCGTTTTACCCGCAGCTTCACCATCTATCCTTACAGGCTTGCGCAATAGTCTGAGTTTAGCTTGGATGTTTATGATTGCCGCCGAACTCATTGCAGCAACGCAAGGTATCGGATATTTGTTAAGTGATGGACGTGAAACATCGCGTCCAGATATTGTGATCATTGCCATTATTTTATTGGCAATATTGGGGAAAATCACTGATACCATAATGAAAGTATTTGAATCAAAATTATTGTTATGGCGTGATGTCATCAAAAGATGAATCAATAAAAAAGCGACCTAAAGTCGCTTTTTTATTTCTAATGAGGCCATTGTGCTAAAGTCACGCGATCGTTACCACCATAATCTTTAACGGTTCTCACTTTCTTATAACCTGCTTGACGAAATAGATGCTGAACAGCGTCTGCTTGATCATATCCATGCTCAAGTACCACCCAACCTTCAACAGTCAGATGCTTCTTGGCTTGTAAAATAATTTGCTCAAGATCCGCTAAACCTTTTTTATCAGAGATTAATGCACGTTGAGGTTCGGTCGCCAAATTGTGCATATGTTCATCTGCTGGATCAATATAAGGCGGATTAGACACAATGACATCAAAAAATTGACGGCCAAACGGTTTTAACCAACTGCCTAATACAAATTCAACCTGATCTAAGTCATGTTGCTCAGCATTAAATTTAGCGACCTCCAATGTAGGCTCATAAATATCGGTTGCTGTTACAGACCAATTAGGACGTTCGGAAGCGAGTGACAATGCAATGGCGCCTGTCCCAGTTCCTAAATCTACAACGCGCGCATCCTCAGGCAACTCTAACTTTAAAACTGTCTCCACCAAAACTTCGGTGTCTGGTCTAGGCACCAAAGTATCGGACGTCACTTTTAAGTCCAATGTCCAAAAAGGTTGCGAACCTGTGACATAAGCTAAAGGCTCACCTGCTTCAATCCGAGCAATCGCCTCTCGATACGCCTGCTCTTGTTCTGCAGTGAGCTCTTTATCCTTCTTCATCACCAAATCGAATGAATCGATTTTAGTGATATGTTCGAGCAACCAAGCATTTTCTTGACGCTCATAACTTTCAGGCTCACCACGCAGTGCAAGCGCTTGTTGAATGTTCATTAACCACCATTCTGCTGTGCAAGCATTGCCAATTGATCCGCTTGATATTCACGATGTAAGCTATCTAAAAGCTCAGTCAAATCTCCCTCCATCACTGCATCCAACTTATATAAAGTTAAGTTAATACGATGATCAGTCATACGACCCTGAGGATAATTATAGGTACGAATACGTTCTGAACGATCACCTGAACCCACCAAATCACGGCGCATTTCAGATGTCGCAGCATCAGCTGCTGCACGTTTAGCATTCTCAAGACGAGATGCCAATAATGCCATTGCCTTTGCTTTGTTCTTATGTTGTGAACGCTCTTCCTGACATTCAACAACAGTACCTGTCGGAATATGCGTGATTCGTACAGCAGAATCCGTTTTATTAACGTGCTGACCACCCGCCCCAGATGCACGATAAGTATCAATACGCAAGTCTGAAGGGTTAATATCTACAGTCGTATCAACATCAATTTCAGGAAGAATTGCAACGGTACAAGCTGAAGTATGAACTCGCCCCTGTGATTCAGTTGCAGGAACGCGCTGAACTCGATGAGCACCGCTTTCAAATTTTAAGCGTCCGTAAACACCTTCACCATTAATTAAACAAATAATTTCTTTGTAACCGCCATGTTCACCTTCATTTTCAGAAAGGATTTCGACACGCCAACCCTGTGATTCAGCATATTTACTGTACATACGGAATAAATCACCAGAGAAAATCGCAGCTTCATCGCCACCTGTCCCTGCACGTACTTCCAGATATGCAGAGTTCGCATCATTTGGATCTTTCGGAATCATCAGAATATTCAATTCTGCCTCTAAAGATTCAATTAATGCTTTATTCTCTTTAATTTCTTCTTGTGCCATTTCCTTAAAGTCAGGATCTGACAACATTGCTTCAGCCGTTACAATATCTTCTTCCGCTTGGGTATATTTTTTCCAAACAGTGGTGATTTCAGTCAAATCATTGTGTTCACGTGACAAATTACGGAAACGCTTATTGTCGGAAATGACTTCAACATCAGCCAATAGCGCTTCTAATTCTTCATGACGATCACAAAGTTGGTCTAATCGTAAACGTAACGATTCTTTCATGTTAAATAAAATCTCTAATACTGGATTAACTTAAGGACTGCCTTAAATTAATATTTCTAAAATTGCGAGTAGTTTAACGACTCTGACATTCAATTAACATATTTATATAGAATGACTTTGCAAAACCATTTTTCGATCCTTGTCACACCCAATTAATGGATAATCAAAAATTAGCTCCATAACTGCCAAGTTTAAAAAATGTTTACTGAATCAACTCTCCATAGTTTCTTCTTAATCAGCCCAATAATGCATATTGAATGATCAGCTGTAATATAAAAACAACATTGTGCAACCAAAACGTAAAACTCTAGGTTAACTTCTACATATTTAGCGCTTCAATTCTTGTTACATTGTGCTCAACGAATTATTACTCGTCCACGAACAAGGACATGGAGTCACACATGAAATTGAATACCCTATTAATGTCAGCCACCTTAGCCACTGCATCAATGTTCACGGTATCTGCACATGCAGACAGTACAGCGCGTGTCGCTGCTGCGAGTGCTTTAGGTAGTGTAGCAGGTACAGCAATTGGTAAAAACATGGGTGGTACAACAGGTGCAACTTTAGGTGCAGCACTTGGTGGTGCTGGTGGTGCTGCTGTTGCTAGTAATAAACGTAACCGCACTGAATCTGCTATTGGTGGTGCATTAGGTGGCGGTGCGGGTTATACCGTAGGTAATAGTATGGGTGGAACCAATGGCGGTTATATCGGCTCTGCTTTAGGTGCTGCTGGTGGTGCTGCTCTTGGTAACAAAATTGCGAAAGACAAAGCATATGATTCACGTCAAGATCGTAAATGGAAAAAGAAAAAACATAGTCGTCGTTAATATAATCTGATTGATAGTTTCCCCTTTGAATACTCTGTATTCACCTCGATGCGCCTTAGGGCGCATTTTTTTATTAACAAATTAATTATGGATAAATTAGGGAGAGAAAAATACAAACCAGCAACTTGCTCTCCCAAATGATTACAGAAATTTGGATTAAATTAAAACCATCAAATATAAGACTTCGACAAGGAGTTCACCATGAAATTTAATTCAAAATTATTTGCTGCTGCGATCGCAACTGCGGCCTTGAGTACAACAACTGCTTATGCTGATAGTTCGTCTAGAGTTGCCCTCACATCTGCTTTAGGTGGAGTCGTTGGTGCTGCGATTGGTCAACAAATGGGTGGCTCGACTGGAGCAATGATCGGATCAGCGATTGGTGGTGCTGGTGGCGCAGCTGCATCAGCGAACAAAAAAGATCGTAATGCTGCTGCAATTGGTGCTGCATTAGGTGGTGCTGGTGGTTACACCGTTGGTAATAATATGGGCGGAACAAATGCTGGTTATGCTGGGGCTGCATTAGGTTCAGCTGGTGGTTCAGTTTTGGGAAAAAAAGTGGCTGAAGACCGTCGCGAAGATGACTATAGAGATCGTTATGATCGCCGTGAAAGCGGTTATCGCAATTCAAACTATCGTTATAATGACCGTAATTACAGAAGTGACAATGGTCGTCATTTAGGCTGGTATAAAAACGGTAAACGCTAATCCCAAACTCTTAGAATTCAAGCGCTCAACTTAGAGCGCTTTTTTATTTACACTTATATCGTTTTTTTTCAATATACAAATACTCAAGTTCGTATTAACATCTTTATGAGTGTTCAAAAGAGTAGAAAGTTATGCGAAGCTTAAAAGATATCGAGTTTTCAGTATTGGAACTCGCTCCTGTACGTGATGATAAAACGATTGCTTTTTCACTACAGCATGCTTTGGAGTTAGCACAAAAAATCGAACAATTGGGTTTTAAACGACTGTGGCTTGCAGAGCACCATAATATGGATGGTATCGCTAGCTCAGCTACAGCTGTGTTATTAGGCTATATCCTTGCTAACACCTCCTCTTTAAAAGTAGGTTCTGGCGGAATCATGTTGCCTAATCATGCACCACTTGTTGTAGCAGAACAATTTGGAACACTAGCAACGCTTTATCCGGATCGAGTTGAGCTCGGACTAGGACGCGCACCAGGTACAGATCAATTGACCATGCGTGCCTTACGCCGAGGTCGTCAAGAGACTGAAGATCAATTTCCACAAGACGTGCTCGAAATTTTGAGCTATTTGGGGGAACCATCGCCACATCAGAGAATCAAAGCGACACCAGGTCAAGGAACACATGTTCCCGTATGGCTGTTAGGTTCTAGCTTATTTAGCGCACAATTGGCAGCTAAACTTGGCTTACCTTATTCTTTTGCTTCTCACTTTGCCCCTCGTATGCTGGGTCAAGCGATTCAACTTTACAGAGAAAACTTCGAACCTTCTGAATATTTGGATCGTCCTTATGTATCTATGGGCGTTCCAACTGTTGTAGCTGATACTGATGAAGAAGCTGAATACTTGGCTACTAGCGCTTATCAACGTGTATTAGGCTTAATGCGTGGGCAAAGCTTAAAACTCAAACCTCCAGTTAAATCAATGGATGGAATTTGGTCTGCTCCAGAAAAGATGTCAGTTGACAATTTTTACGCAATGGCTCAAATCGGATCACCAGAAACAGTGAAACAAGGTCTTGAACAACTACTGGTGCCTTATGATGTAGATGAGTTTATTTTTACCTGTGATATCTACGATACAGACAAACGCATTCAAAACTTTGAGTATTTAATGCAAATTAAGCAAAATGCTTAGATCAAAAAAATCCTGAAATGATTGAGTAATGGTTTTGATTTCAAATCTATAATTAATTACTCTTTCATTTCTTGAGTTTGTCAAACAACTATTGGCAATAAATGACATCAAATGTCCCTAAAAGACTATTCCAATGAAACAATTCTTTTAACCAATAATATTAATTATTCACAATCAAATACTTAAAATTTGGCATTTTATATCAAACTAAAATAAGCACTTCTGCAAAACACATCACATTTTTAAGCGATAAAATTTCATGATTAAAAAATAAATACGGATGTATAACATGGCCTCTATCGACTTAGAAAAAATGTTGGATAAAGTAAAACATACTCAATGGACACTCTCGGATATTGACTGGGATGCTCCTGGCAAAGAATTAGTCACCGCAGAACAGTGGCCCAAGCTTAAAGATTTTATGGCTGATCTAATGTGGATCGAACATGTAGGTGCTCGTGCATTTTCTGCGATGTCAAAAAAAGCACCGACAGATACGCTTCGCGAAATGTATGCCATTTTCCACGCTGAGGAACAGCGTCACGCCAATGCCGAAATGGCACTGATGAAAAGATGGGGTATGCTTGAAGGCGATATTCCTAAACCCAATAAAAATTTAAGACTGATTATCGAATGGCTCGACACTTATGCTGATGAAATGCCCTTCTATATTCTAGGTGCTGTCATTCCGATGCTGGAAGTCGCTCTTGATGGTGCACTTTGTACATTCCTATTGGATACTGTAGAAGACCCAGTTTGCCATCAAGCTTTTAAACTGATTAATGGCGATGAAGCTCGTCATTTAGGTGTTGGATTTAGTGTCATGGAGGATCAAGGCTACAATAAAACCTTTATTGAGCTTTCTAAAATGGCTGCGCGAGTTGTAGATCCACGTTTATTACTTGGTATTCTTGCCTACTTACCACTCATTAATAAAATGCGTGATAATGTGATTAAACTAGGTCTGCCAGAAGAAAAGCTCTATGCAGCGATGCACAAATTTGCTCGAATAGGTGGACGTACTGCAGAAGGTCGTCGTAATCCTTGGTATCAAATTATTAACTTCCATGCACGAAGTGCCATGAACCGACGTAATAAATGGTTTCATATCCCTGTCGACACCATGGTAAAAATGACTGATAAGATTCCAGAAAAATCTTTACCTAAAATCCCTTCTTGGATATATGAATTAACTGCAGAACCAAAAGCAACCCACTAAAACAATAATTAGGTACAGAAATGAAAAAAAGGAATAAAGCCCACACGGATTCGTTCTTTCATAATGAAGCTGAGTATTTTTCCAACTTTAAAGGAAAAATTATCTCAGCTGAGGACATCAAACAAACCGATTTTTCAGGATTAAAGGTCGCGATTATTGGTGCCAATCAAATGTCAGTTTCACATTTAGATGTGGTTTGTCAAAATGCGCTATTCGTCAAAGTATTTCAAATGACACCTCATTTCGTTTTGCCACACACTGAAAAAGGGATTCAAAAAATTATTGCTCATCCCCTCATCGCTAAAAATAAACGATTATTTAATCAGCGAATTAAGACGACTTTGGCAATACGATATTTAGATTCTCAGATTTCAGATACTTGGTTAAAAAGACAATTGATGCCAAATCCAGCTTCGTCGCAAAAAATATTTTTTAAATCCGATCATTATTACAACGCCTTACAGCGAGAAAACTGTAAATTGATCACATGGCCAGTCGTGAAAATTACTGAAAATGCCGTTCAAAGTATGGAAGGAATCGAACACTTAGTAGATATTATTATTACAACGTACGAATAGTGATCATCATTTTGTAGATAAATGCGAATCTAAATGACATTTTATGATGAAATTATAGACACTTGAATTATATAATTTTTGAATTTTATGAGTATTTATGACGATTAATCTCTTAATAAAAAAGAAGCACAGCTAGTGCTTCTTTTTTATTAAATTAGATTTACAGATTTAACCAATCCGGCGTTTCAAGCCTGTCATTTGCAATACTCGTGTTGAGATTTCTTCAATCGACATTTCTGAAACATTTAGATATTTAATCCCTTCAGAAATATAAATACCTTCGATTGCACGCAATTCCATCTGACATTGGCTAAAACTTGCATAACGACTGTTGGCTTTGCGTTCAGATCGAATTGCCACCAAACGATCAGCATCAATCATTAATCCAAACAATTTATGCTTATGTGGACGTAAAACTGCTGGCAAACGGTTGTCATCCAAATCTTCTTCAGTTAACGGATAGTTCGCAACTCGAATACCAAATTGTAATGACAAATAAATTGAGGTCGGTGTTTTACCAGAACGCGAAACTCCAATCAAAATTAAGTCTGCTTTATCATAGTGTCTTGTACGTGCACCATCATCATTATCCAGCGCGAAATGTACAGCATCAATACGTGCCTTATAAGACTCAGAATCAGTCACAGCATGCGTTTGTCCGACTAAAGTTGTAGGGGCTGTTCCAAGCACCTCAGATAGCTTACTAATTAACCCTTCAAACACATCTAAATTAACCGCATTTGCCGTATTGATGATATCCCGAACATAGGGATCCACAAGAGTATCAAAGACAAGAGGTTGTTGGCCATCAGACTCTGCGCGCGCGTTAATCTCTGCAACGACGTTCATTGCGGCTTCTTCTGTAGTGATATACGGAATGATATGAATATCAAAATCGACATGAGGAAATTGAGCCAATAAAGAATGCCCGAGTGTTTCAGCCGTAATGGCAGTACCATCGGAAATAAAAAAAACACTTCGTTTAATATCTTTACTTTCTGCCATTAAATTAATCCTCAAATATTTGTCTAAGTACTATATAATCTTTATAGTAAACCGATCTTACATGACTGTCGCTTAGTAATGAAAGTTTGCTAAGTTTTCACAGAAAAATATCATGCCAAGATAGTGATTAATACTGCAAAAGTGGAGTAACAACTTTGGAAGCACGCGTAATCGGTCTGGAAAAATTAGGTAAACACGACGTAGAAATCGTGGGCGGTAAAAACTCATCTCTAGGCGAAATGATCAGCCATTTAGCAAATGCTGGTGTATCAGTTCCAGGTGGTTTTGCAACAACTGCTGCAGCTTACCGTGAATTCCTTGAGCAAAGTGGTCTAAATGCCAAAATTTCAGCCGAGCTCAAACAACTCAATGTTGACGACGTAAATGCACTTGCTGAAACTGGTGCTAAAATCCGTCAATGGATCGTTGATACTCCGCTTACTCCAGCACTTGAAAAAGAAGTTCGTGATGCATTCGCAACTCTTTCTAACGGCAACCCTGAGATCGCGGTTGCCGTTCGTTCATCTGCGACTGCAGAAGATTTACCAGACGCATCTTTTGCAGGACAACAAGAGACTTTCCTAAACATCCGCGGTATTGATAACGTCTTAATCGCGATTAAAGAAGTTTTTGCTTCACTTTATAACGACCGCGCAATTGCTTACCGTGTACACCAAAACTTCGATCATGACATCGTTGCTCTTTCTGCTGGTGTGCAACGTATGGTTCGTTCAGAGACTGGTGCTGCTGGTGTAATGTTTACACTGGACACTGAATCTGGTTTCCGTGACGTTGTATTCATTACTGCATCTTACGGTTTAGGCGAAATGGTCGTTCAAGGCGCTGTAAACCCTGATGAATTCTATTTATCTAAGCCACTTTTAAATGCCGGTAAACACGCAGTATTGCGTCGTAACCTCGGCTCTAAGCACCAAAAAATGATCTACGGTGAAGAAGGCTCTGCAGGTAAATCAGTTGTTGTTGTGGATGTTGAAAAAACTGAACGCCAACAATTTGCTTTAAATGATCAAGAATTACAAGAACTTGCTAAGCAAGCGTTAATCATTGAGCAACACTATGGTGCGCCAATGGATATCGAATGGGCGAAAGACGGTGATGACGGTCAAATTTACATCGTTCAAGCACGTCCTGAAACTGTGAAAAGCCGTGAGAATGTCGGCACAATGGAACGCTACCTATTAAAACAAAAAGGTACAGTTCTTTGTGAAGGTCGCTCAATCGGTCAACGTATCGGTTCTGGTAAAGTCCGTATTGTTAATTCAATCAAAGAGATGGACAAAGTCCAAGATGGCGACGTTCTTGTTTCTGACATGACCGATCCTGATTGGGAACCAGTTATGAAACGTGCTGCTGCGATCGTTACAAACCGTGGTGGTCGTACTTGTCATGCCGCGATTATTGCACGTGAACTCGGTGTTCCAGCGATTGTTGGATGTGGTAACGCAACAGAAGTACTTGTTGATGGTCAAGAAGTAACTGTTTCATGTGCTGAAGGCGATACAGGTTTCATTTACGAAGGCGCTTTAGATTTCGAAGTTCAACGTAACTCGATTGAATCTATGCCAACACTTCCGTTCAAAATCATGATGAACGTTGGTAACCCTGATCGTGCATTTGACTTCGCTCAAATTCCAAACGAAGGTATTGGTCTCGCACGTCTAGAGTTCATCATCAACCGTATGATTGGTGTTCACCCTAAAGCATTACTCAATATTGACAGCTTACCTCGCGAAACACGTGCAGCTGTGATGACCCGTACTGCAGGTTACTCTTCACCGATTGAATTCTACGTTGAAAAACTCGTTGAAGGTATTTCTACACTTGCTGCTGCATTTGCTGATAAACCTGTCATCGTACGTATGTCAGACTTCAAATCAAATGAATATGCGAACTTAATCGGTGGTAAGTTATACGAACCTGAAGAAGAAAACCCGATGTTGGGCTTCCGTGGTGCAAGCCGTTATGTTTCTGACAACTTCCGTGACTGCTTCGAATTAGAATGCCGTGCATTGAAGAAAGTTCGTGATGAAATGGGTCTAACTAACATTCAAATCATGATCCCATTCGTCCGCACAGTCGCTGAAGCAAAACGTGTTATTGAACTTCTTGCTGCAAATGGCTTAAAACGTGGCGAAAATGGTCTTAAAGTGATCATGATGTGTGAATTACCAACTAATGCTCTACTTGCTGAACAATTCTTAGAGCATTTTGATGGCTTCTCAATCGGTTCAAATGACTTAACTCAGTTAACGCTTGGTCTTGACCGTGACTCAGGCATCGTTTCTCATTTATTTGATGAACGCGATCCAGCAGTAAAAGCACTTCTTTCAATGGCGATTCATGCATGTCGTAAGGCAGGTAAATATGTGGGTATTTGTGGTCAAGGACCATCAGACCACCCAGATCTTGCTCGTTGGTTAATGGAACAAGGTATCGAATCTGTTTCACTCAACCCAGACTCAGTTTTAGATACATGGTTCTTCTTATCTGAAGAAAAGACTAAACAAGCTTAATAAACTATGTTAAAAAAAGACCCATTCATGGGTCTTTTTTTTACCCCATTATTTTTAGTAATTTTTGAGAAATTAGGTTTATGCAAATTTACTTGGCGAGAAATAATCAACAAGCTGGACCGTATACGGTAGAGCAGTTAAATCAAATGCTCTCGAGCCAACAAGTTTTACTCACAGACTTGGTCTGGCATCAAGGTATGACTGAATGGAAAGCTTTAGGTGAACTCACTCAAGGAAAATTATATTACCAACCTGAAGGCTATCAACCCACTCCACCAGCACAACAAAGCTATTCAAATCCTTCAATTTCGAGTGTCAATGTTCAAAAGAATACTGCACAGCAAGAACTTGCCTCAATTGGATCACGATTTTTAGCTAAACTCGTTGATCTGGCGCTGTGGTTGCCTGCCATGGTGATTCCTTCATTCTTTATGCAGGAAGAACAAGTTGCTCAATTGACTGAACTTCAGCAAAAAATGCAGAATGCTAGCTCATCAGATCAAGCAATCAAATTACAGGAACAGTTATTTACACTGATTCCAATGGAAGCTTGGCAAGCAATGTTGGTTTACATTGTATTAATGCTAGCTGCTCAAGCATTTTTAATTGCGAAAAGTGGTCAAAGTTTAGGTAAAAAAGTAGCAAAAATTCAAATTGTTGATGCTGAAAATGGACAGCAAGTAAACTTAATGCGCGCATTCACATTGCGTAGTGTGATTTTTATTGTATTGAATTTACTCTTTATGCCATTCATTACCATCATTGATCATGCCTTCGGTCTAAGTCAAAAAAGACAAACTTTGCACGATAAATTAGCAAAGACTAAAGTCATAAAACGATAATTTTTATCTTAGGGGAGCAAATGCTCCCCGTTGTTTTGCCTCTGTTTTCACATCAAAAGTAATCAATTCTTCAACCAATTCCGACCAAACAAATTGGGTTTAATCCTTATATTTAAAGGCACTTTACATATAGCTTAGTTGGTCGTTATAGGGCATAATGCCCTACAACGTAGCGGTGTCATATGACTGAAATTCAGTAAATGTAATTTTCTGTTTTTCAATCATGTAACACTATAATCGCTATCCCATAATTTTATTAGGGAATGGGACTCTTCACCGAGGTTGTAAAATGAGACAAACAATTTTAGCTGTATTGTCTTTATCAACGCTTGCCGTGCTCTTAACAGGGTGTGGCGGTGATATGGTACTTCTAAACTCAAAAGGTCCAGTAGCACAAGGTCAGTCTGATCTTATGATGACTGCGATCTACCTCATGCTATTGGTAGTAATTCCATCAGCATTGATGGCTTTATGGTTTAGTTGGAAATATCGTGCGTCAAATAAAGATGCAGACTATAAACCTACATGGGCACACTCTACTATTATTGAAATCGTAGTGTGGGGTATCCCGTGTATTATTATTGGTATTTTAGCGTATTTAACATGGTGGGGCTCACACAAGTATGACCCTTATCGTCCGCTAGAATCAGAGAAATCACATTTAACTATTCAAGTTATTGCTGAACAGTTTAAATGGGTTTTTGTTTACCCTGAACAAGAAATTGCAACAGTTAACGAAGTTCGTTTCCCAGAAAAAACTCCGATTAATTTCAATATCACCTCTAACTTCACAATGAACTCTTTCTTCATTCCTCAGTTAGCTGGTCAGATTTATGCAATGGCGGGTATGCAAACTCAACTTCACGTCCTTGCGGATAATGAAGGTATATACCGTGGTTTCTCTTCGAACTATTCAGGCTATGGTTTCACACAAATGCGCTTCCAAGCTCATTCTGTTTCAGAAGCTAAGTTCGCTGAATGGGTGTCTGCAGTAAAAGCTGGTAACGGTACTTCAATTAACCCTGAAGCTGTTCAAAAAACAGTTTTAGACCAAGCTGAATTTGCAACCTTGCGTGATGGTAACCGTTCAGAGAAACAAATCGCTGCGATGGTTCGTAACGCTAAAACCGATCTAGAGAAGCAACAAGCTGAAATTGCTCAAAAAGAAGGTCCATATAAGGCACATCCTCATCCTGTGACTTACTACTCTTCTGTTGAAAAAGGCTTGTTTGAATCAATTATCAACAAATACATGGCAAACTACCACGGTGCGGATCACTCAGCTAAAGCTGAAGGTCATGCTGTAGCTGCTGATGTAAATGCTGAACCTGCTTCTTCAGTTGTAGGGGAATAAGACATGAGCTTCTTAGGTAAGTTAAGTGTAGATGCTATCCCGTACGATCCAATCGTACAGGTAACAGTGTTAATGATGATTTTAGGTGGTATTGCAGTATTTGCCGGTATCACTTATTTCAAAAAATGGGGCTACTTGTGGAACGAATGGTTCACATCTGTAGACCATAAAAAAATTGGTATTATGTACCTTATCGTTTCTGTGATCATGTTATTACGTGGTTTCGCGGATGCGATTATGATGCGTCTTCAATTGTTCCTTGCAAAAGGCGGCGGCGAAGGCTATCTGCACCCTGAACACTACGACCAGATTTTCACCGCACACGGTGTAATCATGATTTTCTTCGTAGCGATGGGTCTTGTAGTGGGTATGATGAACATTTCTGTTCCACTACAAATTGGTGCGCGTGACGTAGCATTCCCATTATTAAACTCTTTAAGCTTCTGGTTATTCGCTGGTGCTGCTGGTTTGATGATGGTTTCTCTTGCGCTTGGTGAGTTTGCTGCAACTGGTTGGATGGCTTACCCTCCTCTTTCAGGTATCGAATACTCTCCTGGTGTTGGTGTTGACTACTATATCTGGGCACTTCAGATCTCTGGTCTTGGAACACTTCTTACTGGTGTTAACTTCTTCGTTACCATCATTAAAATGCGTGCTCCTGGCATGGGTCTTATGGATATGCCGATCTTTACGTGGACATCTTTATGTACTTCAGTATTGATCATCGCATCATTCCCAGTGTTGACTGCAACAATTGCAATGTTAACGCTTGACCGTTATTTCGGTTTCCACTTCTTTACAAATGACATGGGTGGTAGCCCAATGTTGTATGTAAACTTGATTTGGACATGGGGTCACCCAGAAGTTTATATCTTGATCCTACCTGCATTCGGTCTATTCTCTGAGATTACTTCTGTATTCTCTCGTAAGACATTGTTTGGTTACAAATCAATGGTATATGCAACGATCGCGATTACAGTTCTTGCATTCGTAGTATGGTTACACCACTTCTTTACAATGGGTTCAGGTGCCAACGTTAACGCGTTCTTCGGTATCATGACCATGATTATCGCGATTCCTACAGGTGTGAAAATCTTCTCTTGGTTATTCACAATGTATAAGGGTCGTATTACCTTCACATCACCTATGTACTGGACAGTTGGCTTCTTAGTGACTTTCGGTATCGGTGGTATGACTGGTGTACTTATGGCGGTTCCACCTGCGGACTTCCTTGTACACAACTCACTATTCTTAATCGCTCACTTCCATAACGTAATTATTGGTGGTGTTGTATTTGGTATGTTTGCTGGTATTACTTTCTACTGGCCGAAAATGTTCGGTTGGCAGTTAAGTGAATTCTGGGGCAAAGCATGCTTCTGGTTCTGGTTCTTCGGTTTCTACTTCGCGTTCATGCCATTGTATATCCTAGGTTTCATGGGTATGACTCGTCGTTTAAACTCGTATGACAACCCAGACTGGGATCCATATGTTGGTATCGCATTATTCGGTGCTGTATTAATCGCAATTGGTATTGCTTGTTTCATCATACAAATCATTGTTGGATTCTTACAACGCGAACAAACTCGTGACGTTACAGGCGATCCATGGGATGCACGTACGCTTGAATGGGCGACTTCATCTCCAGCTCCATTCTATAACTTTGCAGTATTGCCTCAAGCGAACGGTATCGACCGCTTCTGGACTGACAAAGAAAATGGTGTAGCTTACGCACGTCCTGCTAAATATGAAGATGTTCATATGCCAACTAATCGTGCTGCGGGTGTACTTATTGCACTGATCATCACTGTTATGGGCTTTGCACTTATCTGGCACATTTGGTGGTTAGCGATTGTTTCTTTCGTTTCTGCAATCATCGGCTTTATCTGGAGCTCATTCACGAAAAAAGTGGATTACTATGTTCCAGCTGCTGAAGTAGAACGTATTGAAAACGAACGTTATGCGTTACTCGAAAAACACTTGAAGAAGGACTAAGGATATGGCTGAAGTACTTCATCACGAAAACCACGAGCATGATGAACATCATCACGATGATACAGACATCACGGTCTTTGGTTTTTGGACTTACTTGATGAGTGACTTGATTTTATTCGGTACACTCTTCATCGCGTTCGCTGTATTAAGCAGTCATATTCCACCTGGCACTCCAAGTGCAAAGGATCTTTTTGCAGATTCTTTAGGTTTCGTTTTAACTGAAACTTTCGCACTTTTGATTTCATCAGTGACATTTGGTTTTGCGGTACTTGCTTCTTACAAGAAAAATGTTGGTCAAGTTCTAGCTTGGTTAGCAGTTACATTTGTATTCGGTGCAATCTTTATCGGCATGGAACTTTATGAATTTAATCATTTAGTTCATGCTGGTCATGGACCAAGCGTGAGTGCGTTCTTATCTGCGTTCTTTACTTTAGTTGGTACGCACGGTATTCACGTAACTTCTGGTTTGGTATGGATGATCGTGTTGATGATTCAAATCAAAAAATATGGTTTGACTACAATCAATACTCGTCGTCTTGCTTGCCTAAGCTTGTTCTGGCACTTCCTTGACATCGTATGGATCTGCGTATTCAGCGTAGTGTACTTAATGGGAGTATTATAATGAGTCATGATCATAATGCTGCTGGTGCATCACACGGTAACGTAAAGCAATACACAATCGGTTTTGTACTTTCTGTTTTATTGACTGTAGTTCCATTCTACATGGCAATGAATACTGATAGCTTCAGCCGTGGTGCAATTATTGCTGTTATCGGTATTACAGCTGTTGCTCAGGTACTTGTACAATTAGTTTACTTCTTGCACATGAACTCATCTTCAGAGCAACGTTGGAACGTGATTGCATTTATCTATACAATTCTAACTATTGCTGTTCTTTTAGTTGGTTCTGTATGGATCATGAACTACTTACATTCAAACATGATGATCTAAACTGATTGTCATGTTTAAAAAGTACTTATTCCTGACTAAGCCAGGAATTCTCTTTGGTAACTTTGTTACCACTTTGGGTGGCTACTTTGTAGCCACCCAAGGTTCAGTAGATTTCCTTCTCCTGCTTCTTACCCTCATTGGCACTACCCTCGTAGTTGCATCTGGATGTGTGGTCAATAACGTTATTGATCAAGACATCGACCAAAAAATGCAGCGCACACAAAATCGTGCGTTAGTTAAGAAAACCATTTCTGTTCAAATTGCATTAGCTTTTGCTTTGCTGTTAGGCATACTCGGTTTTGGCATTTTATGGTTTTGGGTAAATGCGTACGCTTTTTTATTCGCAGTTATTGGTTTTGTCGTATATGTTGGTTTTTACAGCTTATGGACAAAACGAACAACGATCCACCAAACTGTGGTCGGTAGTATTTCTGGTGCAGCCCCCCCTGTCATTGGATATACAGCGGTCGCGAATCAATTCGATTTAGGTGCGCTACTCATTTTCTTGGGTTATGCATTTTGGCAAATGCCTCACTCATGGGGAATTGCAATTTATCGTTTTGATGATTACAAAAATGCGGGTATTCCGATTCTTCCTGTTGCGCGCTCGATTGTTCGCACCAAGATCGAATCGCTGATTTACATTGTGCTATTTGCAATCTCAATGAACGCTTTATTTGTATTTGGCTATGCAAATTGGCTTTATTGTATAATTCTCAATGTATTGACTGTTTATTGGCTATATTTAAATATCATTGGATTTAAAGCTGAAAATGATCAATTATGGGCAAAGAAATATTTTTTATTCTCTGTTCTCCTAATTACGATTATTAGTATTTGCTTTAGTTTTACTGCTACTGCACCAATAAACAATCTTGTCATTTTTTAAAAGATAGAGAAGCCTCTATCTTTTTTTTATCTTCGCTTTAAGCAGTCTATAAATATCTATACTCAACACTACCTTCAAATACTTTCTAAAAGTAAGTTAATTTTCAAAATTAAATATTCCAATTTATTTTCTTCGTCGTTATATTTTGCTTTATTTTTCTTGTAATCCCCTGCCGACATCCTTACAATACAGCTTCGCATTTTTTGCGACACATTAAGTTTTTTTGAAACCAATAAAATTTATTTGTGACTCCTTGCTTCTAACAAATGCGTTAGGGGCTGCATAAAACCGTAAGGAGCTGACAATGCGTCACTACGAAATCGTAATTCTGGTACATCCAGACCAAAGCGATCAAGTGGTAGGTATGGTAGAACGCTATATCTCTCACATTAAAGATGCTGAAGGTCAAATTCACCGTCTTGAAGATTGGGGCCGTCGCCAATTGGCTTACCCAATTAACAAAATTCACAAAGCGCACTACATTTTAATGAACGTTGAATGTAACCAAACTACGCTTAATGAATTAGAAGAATTATTCCGTTACAACGATGCTATTCTTCGTAACGTTATTATTCGTCGTGAAAACGCAATCACTGAAGAGTCTTTATTGGCTAAGAGTGCTGAAGAAAAACGTGCGCGTAAAGCTCAACGTGAAGAAGCACAACAAGCTCAAGACTCTGCTGAAGCATAAGGAGAACATCAATGGCACGTTTCTACCGTCGTCGTAAGTTCTGCCGCTTTACAGCTGAGAACGTTACATATATCGACTATAAAGATATCGATACTTTAAAACAGTACATCACTGAAAACGGCAAGATTGTTCCTAGCCGTATTACAGGTACTAAAGCTCGTTACCAACGTCAATTAGCTCTTGCTATCAAACAAGCTCGCTACTTAGCGTTGATTCCTTACACTGACAATCATAAGTGAGGTTGAGCTGTGGATATTATCTTATTACAACGCATTAAGAACCTTGGCAAATTAGGTGATAAAGTTTCAGTTAAAGCTGGTTACGGCCGCAACTACTTAATCCCTCAAGGTAAAGCAGTTGCTGCTACTGAAGCTAACACTGCTGCATTTGAAGCTCGTCGTGCTGAACTTGAGAAGCAAGAAGCTGAAGTACTAGCTGCTGCTCAAGCACGTGCTGACCAATTGAACGAAGTAAATATCGTAATCACTGCGAAAGCTGGTGACGAAGGTAAACTATTTGGTTCTATCGGTACTCGTGACATCGCTGACGCGTTGACAAATGCTGGTCTTGAAGTTGACCGTGCTGAAGTTCGTTTACCGAACGGTGCACTTCGTCACACTGGCGAATTCAACATCGCAATCCAATTGCACCATGATGTTGTTGCTGAAGTTCTCGTTACTATCGTATCTGAGTAATTTTATGCAAAGAAAAAGAGCATGCATCTGCATGCTCTTTTTTTATCCCTAATAATTATAAAATTTTATTTAGCAAGCTGAAATTTGGACTTAGTTTTTCATTTGTTATCGATATTATTTGTTGCACTGTCTTGATTGTGCATTTTGCATTAAGATAAGTCTCCCCTTTTCATTTTCGTAATTATTGTAAATCAAGGTTTTATATGTCTCAGGCGACTGCCAAAAAAAATACGAATAACACTGAGTTAGATTTGCTAAAGAGCGAATCTTCAGCACTCAAAGAGTTTCGTACGCCTCCGCACAATCTTGCTATTGAACAGGCTGTTCTTGCCGCACTCATGACAGTAGCTGAGTCATTCGAACAGGTCAGCGATATATTAACCGAGAATGATTTTTACGCGACTCGACATAAATATATTTTTAGAGCAATTGAAAAACTTTCTAAAGAAAGTTCACCTTATGATGCCGTATTGGTCAATGATTGGTTAATCAAACAGAACCTGCTTGATGCGATTGGTGGTGAAGAATATTTAATGCAATTGATGGCGGATTCTCCATCAAGCTTTTATAACCTTGAAACTTATGCCAATAAAATACGTGAATTTGCAACTTTGAGAAATATGATCAAAGTTGGTAATGAAATTCTACAAAATGCTTATGACACGAAAGGCCGAGAAGTCAGTGAAATTTTAGATTTAGCAGAGACCAGTATCTTTTCTTTGGCTGAACAACACAATAACAATGCTAAAGCTCAAGGACCAAAAGCAATTAATACCGTTGTCGCAGATGTATTCGATAAACTCAACGAATTATCACAACTTGATGGGAATATTACAGGTCTTACCACAGGATTTGTGGAGCTTGATAATAAAACATCAGGTATGCAAGCTGGAGATATGATCGTCGTTGCTGCCCGTCCATCAATGGGTAAAACAACTTTCGCAATGAATTTAGTCGAAAGTGTGCTATTCAATTGCAACCTTCCTGCTCTCGTATTCTCCATGGAGATGCCTGCTGACTCTATTGCCATGCGTTTAATTTCCTCGTTTGGTAAAGTGCATCAAGGACATTTGCGATCTGGCAAATTAGATGGCGAAGAATGGAACAAGGTCACAGGAACGATTCTTCAACTGCAAGAGAAGCATCTCTATATTGATGATTCTTCTGCCCTTCCACCGACTGAAATGCGCGCACGTGCAAGACGTATAGCCAAACAACACGGTGGTAAACTGGGTTGCATCATGGTCGATTACCTGCAGTTAATGAAAGTACCAGGTATGGGTGATAACCGTGTGGGTGAAATTGGTGAAATTTCTCGAAGCTTGAAAGCATTGGCGAAAGAGATGCATTGCCCTGTGATTGCACTTTCGCAGCTTAACCGCTCACTCGAAAACCGTCCAAATAAACGTCCTGTGATGTCAGACTTACGTGAATCAGGAGCAATTGAGCAGGATGCCGATTTGATCATGTTCATTTACCGTGATGAGGTATATAACAAAGAATCTAAAGAGGCAGGAACTGCCGAAATCATTATCGGTAAACAACGTAATGGTCCAATTGGTACCGTTCGACTCGCTTTTGAAGGTCAATATACGCGTTTCAGTAATCTATCACCTGAATATTATGCGCAAAACCAAGAAGAAGAGTAATTTTGCTTTGATAAATTCGTAGTTGAGAACCCACGAATTGATCTGACCACAATTATCTTTTTTTATTTTAAAAGATTTAACCTTTCCACATGCCTCTAGGAGTAAATTAGAGTGCGCCAAGCAACGGTTTGTATTGACACACACGCATTGCAATACAATTTAAATCGCGTGAAACAAATTGCACCAAACTCTAAAGTTGTAAGTATGGTGAAGGCAAATGCTTATGGTCATGGCGTTTCAGACTGTTTAGCCGCATTGAGCCAGTCTGATGCTTTTGGCGTTGCATGTTTAGAAGAAGCACTTGAAATACGTGAATTAGGTTTTAAACAATCTATCACATTAATTGAAGGTGTTTTTTCTGAAGATGAAATGCAAATTGCGATTGACCAACATATTGAAGTAATCGTTCATCATCATCAACAACTGCAGTGGTTGTTGCAAGTTAAAGATGCTTATATCGCCCGAAATCTAAAAGTATGGGTTAAACTAAATAGCGGAATGAACCGCTTAGGCTTCAAAATTGATGTAATCAAATCGATTATTCATCAATTAAAAAATGAAGGTTTTACCTGTGTACTTGCAATGCATTTTGCTAATGCAGATGTTGATCACCCTTTAAATGAACAACAAATATCTCAATTTCTTGAAGTAAAACAAGATTGTGCACCAATTTTAGCTTCGTGTTGTAATTCAGCAGCAATTTATAAATACCCTGAATTGCATTTTGACTATGTTCGTCCTGGTATTATGCTGTACGGCGCAACGCCATTTGCAGATCGTGGCGTCCACGCTCTAGATTTAAAACCTGTCATGACATTCAGTGCTGAGATTATTGCACTTAATGCCATTCAATCAGGTGAAGCTGTAGGTTATGGCTCAACCTTTGTTGCACAGCGACCTATGCAATTAGCAATTGTCTCGATCGGATATGGTGATGGGTATCCAAGAACTTTTATTCGTGAGAATTCGGTTTCACTAGATGGTCAATTAACCCCAGTGATTGGCAGAGTTGCCATGGATATGATTGCCATAGATGTCACTGATCTCAACGCGAAAATTGGTGATCCAGTAGAATTATGGGGTAAACATCGTTTAGTGGATGATGTTGCTGAAGCGAATGGTACGATTGGTTATGAGTTGTTATGTCGATTAAGCCAACGTCCGAAGCGTCTCAAAATGTAATGAGCAAATTAAATCAACGTAATGCTAAACAGCATTACGTTGTAGTTCATTAAAATCCGTATCCTGAGCGCGTGTCAAAAATCGAATTAAATAATCAGCTTGATCTTGTGTAAACTGTGTAGGCGTAAATTGACTAAATCCCATATCTATTAAAGCCTGCTTCACTGGACTTTGTCGTCCTACAAACTTCATAGACCATTCTTGAAATTGTTTTTTTTCAATATTTTTTCGCTGGAATAGGCGAATTTGATGATGGCGTTTATCCTTGTGAAGCTTTTGCAACAATATATCTAGTGTGGTTTCATCACCCTCTAGACATTGAAAATAGTGCCCATCTGCATAATATAGCGCTCCAGAAATTTTATGCTCAAAATTGAAATGACGGGCTTCATTCAAGATTTCACGAACATCAATCAATAAGCGACTTGCATCTGCAGTCGACACACTCGCATAACTGAACTGTTGCATTGCTTCCCCTAATTTTTATAGTAATGATTTAATATTCAATGCAACTCAATTTAATCTAAACTCAATCATAAAGCAAAATTATTGCCAATAGTCTTCTGTTGGCCGTGGCAAACCGTTCAATCCTTGACGCAAAGTATCTGACCAAAGTTTACTAATTGATGAGAAATATGGATCATCATCATGAATACGTTTAGACAATGGAATTGCAAAACTATCTTTTTTATAAATACATGCATCTAGTGGTAAGCCCACAGAAACATTAGATCTAAGGGTTGAATCAAATGAAATTAAACCGCATCTTAATGCTTCATCTAATTCAGTATTGTAATTTAATGCACGATCTAAAATTGGTTTACCGTATTTACTTTCCCCAATCTGAAAAAAGGGCGTATCTGACGTCGCATTGATAAAATTACCCTGAGGATAAATATTATATAACTGAATATCCTCCCCTTGAATTTGACCAGAAAGTAAAATCGTACAGTGATAATTACTTTGCTCTAGTTGATCAGTAGTCACATCCATAATGACACGCTTTAAAGTATGACCAACCAATTCAGCCATCTCGAACATGCTATTCACACTATACAAATTAGGTTCGTGTTTTAAATCTAGCTGATTCTGTAAATGTCCTATAACGGCTTGTGTCGTCGCCAAATTACCCGCAGTTTGTATACTGATAAAACGCTCACCCTCAACACCGAAAAGATAGAGTTTACGAAAGACAGAGATATGATCTACACCTGCATTTGTTCGCGTGTCACTGATACAAATTAAGCCATCACGTAAACGCATAGCACAACAATAGGTCATTGAAATCTCTCTTCTAAATTTTGTTCTAACACGGTAATACCTGAACGATGGTCGTCATACTCTCCACGCCACCAGCCTCTCGCACACCTCTGATAGGTGCAACGTCCCAATAATCACGCCCTAATGCAATATAAATGTGTGAACTTGGCGTATAGAGCTGATTGCTAACATCAAATGTATACCAAACTCCATCTATATAAGCTTCAGCCCAAGCATGGCTCGCCAAATGACTCATTTCTGGAACGTAAAGATATCCAGAAACATAACGCGCAGGAATATTTAACTCTCTACACATACCTACAAATACATGAGTATGATCCTGACATACCCCTTGTTGATGATGGAATGCATCTATTGCCGTAGTATTCACTTGAGTAGAATCTGAAATATATGGCATATGCTCAAGCAATGCATAACTTAAATGTTTTAATTCATCACGAGTCTTTTTACTCACATGCTGAGCTGCAAAAGCTTTCATTTCAGCATCACATTGAGTCGCTGGGGTAATTTGTAGAAAAATACCGACTGGCACTTCTGACTCAATAGCTTGTTCTGAAACTGTATCGATTTCAATAATGCCCTGCGCCATAATACTTAAATTTTGATATGCATAGCGTTGAGTCGAAGTGATCCAAATATTATTAAAGGCATCTTTTGCTTCGACCGTATGACCAGGAATACTCACTGACCAAGCATCTACTTTTTGGTGAGCATTACATTGAGGACACATTCGTATATATTGGATACTATTTTTTGCCGTTTCCGTATATTGATAATGGGTTTGATGATTAATCATCAATTTCATGCATCCACCTCAAATAAACATTGCACCTGATCATTCAATTGGTAAAAGCTATTAGCATTTGGATGCGCTAAAAGATGTTGCCAAGCCTCATCTAAGCTGTCCCATCCTTTAGACTTCAACAGTTCAATCACAACACTTAAAGAATTGATTGTAGAATTAACATCCTGATTCAATCTTATTTCACGATCAAGATTTTCGAAATATTGTCCTAGACTAAAAAACAGAAAAATGTCTTCATTTTCAGCTTCTAGAATATCGCTACACTCATCAACAACAGTACAAATTAATCCTGCATTTTGTGTCGCTGTATCCACCATCTGTTTTAATTCTGAATAAGCCTGAACTGACAATACACCACGTAAATCTTGAATATTATTTTTCACATATTCAAATTGTTGAAAAAAAGAAGCTGGCTGATCATTACTCAGAATCAGCTCATTGAGCGAACACGCATTAAAAGCAGGTAAGCAAAAAGCATGGGCATACTGCAATGCTTGAACATCATCTTGAAATGGAAACTGACCACATAAATGTTGAATACGAGATAAATAACGGCCAACCCAGTAAATATTTTGCGCATTGCTGTTTAATATAATCATGACAAGCTCCTGGTTGTATATTTATGAATGTAGCGGATCTATAACCCACGTATCTTTAATGCCACCACCCTGTGACGAATTTACAACTAATGACCCTTCTTGCATCGCAACTCGGGTTAAACCTCCCGGCACGATTTCTGTACGATACGGTGAACTTAAAATAAACGGTCTTAAATCAATATGGCGTTCAGCGATGCCGAATTCAGTTAAAGTGGGAGCGACTGAAAGCGCTAAAGTTGGTTGTGCAATGTAAGCATGCGGCTGTGCAATTAACTTTAATCTAAATTGTTCAATTTCTTGTTCGGTCGCTTTAGGACCAATTAACATGCCATAACCGCCTGAACCTTGCGCCTCTTTAACCACTAACTTTTCTAAATTACAAAGTACATAATCGAGTTCTTCACGTTCACGACATTGGTAAGTCGGTACGTTATTTAAAATTGGCTTCTGGTTTAGATAGTAATTAATCATTTTATCGACATAAGGATAGATTGATTTGTCATCTGCTACCCCCGTGCCAGGCGCATTCGCAATCACGACATTGTGTTGTAAGTAAGCAGACATTAGGCCAGGTACACCTAATGTACTGTCTGGCATAAAACACAATGGATCAAGAAATCCATCATCTAGGCGTCGGTAAATTATATCGACTTGTTTTTTACCCCAAACGGTTTTGGCATAGACCTTAGCATTTTCAACGAATAAATCCTGACCTGTAACTAGAGGAACATCCATCTCACGTGCGAGGAAACAATGCTCATAATATGCACTGTTATATCGGCCGGGTGTAAGCACCACGATAAATGGTTTATCTACTTCAGCATTTTCCTCGAGTATTTGTCTTAAAAGTTGAGGATATTGCTCTACACCTTGTAAATTTGATGACTTACAAAGTTCGGGCATCATTTTTTCACTAATTTTTCGACTTTCCAACATATAAGACACGCCTGATGGTGTTCTTAAATTGTCTTCTAGTACGAAGAAGTCACCTTGCTGATCACGAATAATGTCGATTCCGCTAATTTGACTATAAACTTTACCTTTCAATGAATGTTTATACATCAATGGTTGGTATGCCTCATGAGTGAGCACTTGCAGCTCAGGCACTAAACCATCTTTTAAAATCGCCTGATTATGGTAAATATCATCTAAAAAAAAGTTCAATGCTTGCACCCTTTGTGCACAGCCTTGCTCTATTTTGTGCCATTGTTGTTTGGCAATTACACGTGGAATTAAGTCATAAGGAATAATACGATCTGTACCCTCAGCACCACCATAGACTGTAAATGTAATGCCCTGATAGAGGAAATGTTCCTTCGCTTGATGATTTAATGATTTCAGCTCATCCAAGCTTCTTTCACATAACCAATTTTCGATTTTGCTAGATGCCTCTAAGCCAATCGTTTTATCATCTAAAAGTTCATTATAAAATTCAGATTTAAGTTGATCGAACAAGTACGCAGTGCTGTTTTGTTTAACTTCGATCTGCATAGATTTTTCAAAAGCTTCGACGGTATGATCAGCCTTAAAATTTGCGAGAATTGAAGTGGTATCTTTTTCCTCTTTTAGCATACATACCTCTTAATTGTTATCAATTGTAAACAAAATTAAGCAATTTCAATGCCAAAAATTTACCTATTCATCTATTAATGCCCCATTTTTGAAGCATTCACAACGAAAAATGGCCTAAAGATGTATCGAAATATAGTCAATAGCTTCACTTTCCATGCTTGCTTATCTCTTAAAGATTTTTTATTGTGTGTTTGAAAAATATTTTCTCTTTATTCATTAGTTGATTATGTCCTCTCAAGAAAAAGAAACATCGAATAGCTTATATCGACAGTGGCAAATTCTTTCACGTTTAACCACTGGCAAATGGATGGGTACACGAGAGTTGCAAGAGACCCTGCAAAGAGAAGGTATTGAAATCAGTTTAAGAACCATTCAACGTGATTTAAATCAAATTTCTCAAAGATTTCCTATTGAGAGTAATAAAACTGTACCACAAGGTTGGCGTTGGCGATCAGATGCCCCAATTCAAAGCTTGCCGCATATGACCAGCTCACAAGCGGTCACCTTTATGATGGTTGAAGAGCATTTGAAGCATTTGCTTCCTCCAAGTTTAATTGAGGAGATGAACCCTTGGTTCGAGCTTGCAAAACGCAGCTTATCTACACAAAACAACGTACGTCAGTGGATTAACCGTGTCCGTATTGTCCCTGCAAGCCAGCCCTTGATCCCTCCTGTTGTAGAGAAACATGCGCAGCAAGCCATTTATGAAGGTCTATTACAAGATAAACAGATCGAATGCATATATCGTGCGCGTGGACCTGAAAGTGAAGAACGTGGTTATACCTTAAACCCGCTCGCATTGGTTCAAAAGGGTTCAATCATTTATTTGATTTGTACTCGACATGACAAATCAGAAGTTCAAACCTTTGCTTTACATCGCTTTAAATCTGCAAAAGTTCTAGAACAACGCGCCTTACACCCTGTTGACTTTGATATTGATGCTTACATTGAATCTGGTGCGCTCGGCTTTAGAGTTGATTTCAATAAACCCACTGAGCTCGTTCCACTCGAACTCTTTATGAATAAAGCTGATGCACTTTACTTTTCCGAAAGCCAACTCAGTAAAGATCAATCCATTACACAAGTATCCGATGATCTCTTTAAAGTGGTGGCTAATGTGCCATTTACTTCACAATTGGTTTGGTGGCTCAGAAGCTTCGGCAAAAAAATCATTCGTATAGAACCGCTCGATGTATTTAACGCCGTTCATGAAATTGAAAATTAAAAAAGAGCCAAATTGGCTCTGAAGATTTTTTATTATCATATTTTCAGTATTGCGCTGATTTCTTATTGTGTTGAGTTTAAATACGTGAACTAAACTCCCCTTTAGCCCACGTACACTTTTCAATGTCGTTGGATTATGATTTACATCGTGCAGCATGCAATTTCATAACCATTATAACGAATACGCTTCATCGTCATGGCCTTTCCTCTTTGTTGTGAACGTAGAATCAATATAACGACATCAACTTGGATTGAGAAATAATCATAATTTCTTTATTAATCTCTATTCTTGTTAAACGTAAATAATAAATTATTTATCTTATTTATGAATAAATCGTTATATGAGGATCAAAAAACCCGCATCAAGCGGGTTTTTTGGACTGCAACAGGCTTAAGCAGATTTTTTAGTTTGTGCATTCTTACGAATCGTAATCATCACCAATTGAACAGCAGCAGGTGTAACGCCCGGAATACGACTTGCTTGAGCGAGAGTTTCAGGGCGAACTTCTTTGAGTTTCAAAGTAATTTCACGAGATAAACCAGATACCACGTCATAATTAAAATCAGCTGGAATCTTAGTCTCTTCTAAGCGCTTCATTTGCGCAACATCCTGATGCTGACGGTTGATATAACCTTCGTATTTCACCGCAATCTCAATTTGGTCACCCACTTGAGCAGAAACATCAGAACCAGTAAGTTCCGCAATTTGAGCAAAAGTAATGTTTGGACGTTTCAATAAATCAATTGCTGAACATTCTTTAGAAAGATCCGCACCTGTCATTTCAACGAATTTTTTACCCATTGGATTGTTTGGTGCAGCCCAAAGATGTTGCAAACGACCTGTTTCACGCTCAACCGCTTCCATTTTTTCACAATATGCTGCCCAACGCTCGTCATCCACAAGACCCATTTCACGACCGATTGGCGTCAAACGTTGGTCTGCGTTATCTTCACGAAGCATCAAACGGTATTCCGCACGTGAGGTAAACATACGGTACGGTTCTTTCGTACCTAAAGTGATTAAGTCATCAACCAATACACCCATGTACGCTTCATCACGCTTCGGTGTCCATTGCTCTTGATCCCACGCACGGCGTGCAGCGTTCAGGCCTGCAAGTAATCCTTGTGCACCTGCTTCTTCATAACCAGTCGTACCGTTGATTTGACCAGCGAAGTACAAGTTATTAATCGCTTTAGTTTCTAAAGTAAATTTCAACGCTTGTGGATTGAAATAATCATACTCAATGGCATAACCCGGACGAAGAATGTGCGCATTTTCCATACCACGGATTGAGCGTACTAACTCGAACTGCACATCAAACGGTAAAGATGTAGAAATACCATTTGGATAAAGTTCATGTGTATCTAGGCCTTCAGGCTCTAAGAATACTTGATGAGAATCTTTATCGGCAAATTTATGAATTTTATCTTCGATTGACGGACAGTAACGTGGACCTACACCTTCAATCACACCAGTATACATCGGTGAACGGTCTAGGCCGCCACGGATAATCTCATGTGTTTTTTCATTGGTATGCGTGATGTAGCAGTTGACTTGCTCTGGGTGCATAGATGCATCACCCATAAATGACATCGTTGGTGATGGGAAGTCACCCGGCTGTGGTGTCATGACAGAGAAATCTACAGAACGTGCATCAATACGTGGTGGCGTACCTGTTTTTAAACGACCGACTGGCAATTGAAGCTCACGTAAACGGTGCGCTAAAGAAATTGAAGGTGGATCACCTGCACGACCGCCGCTTGATTTCTCAAGACCAACATGAATCACGCCACCCAAGAATGTCCCAGCGGTTAACACGACTGTTTTCGCATCAAAGCGAATCCCCATTTGTGTTACCACACCTTTAACGGTATCGCCGTCAACAATGAGGTCATCTGCTGCTTGTTGGAAAATATCAAGATTGGCTTGGTTTTCTAATGTTTCGCGAATAGCCGCTTTATAACGTACACGGTCAGCCTGCGCACGCGTTGCACGAACTGCAGCACCTTTACGTGAGTTCAGAATACGGAACTGAATACCACCCTTGTCTGCTGCGAGTGCCATCGCACCACCTAAGGCATCAATTTCGCGAACGAGGTGTGATTTACCAATACCACCAATCGCTGGGTTACAGCTCATCTGCCCTAAAGTCTCAATATTATGAGTTAAGAGTAAAGTCTGTCGACCCATACGTGCCGCAGCAAGCGCTGCTTCTGTACCAGCGTGTCCGCCACCGATAACAATGACATCGTAAACTTTAGGATAATGCATAGTGGTATATGAGGAGATAAAAATAATGACAGAAAATTATAGCAAATTTTGTTTGCCTTGAGACAATCGAGAACAATTTAATTCTAATTTTTTTGAAGTCCAATAATATAAACCATATTGATATTAAAATTTATAAATTTTGCAGATTTAAGTGATTTTTTAACAATTTAGAAAATTTATTTACAGCATTGCCCTTCCATTGATTTGACTATTTTTTCAACATATTCCTGTCATATTTTTTAACAAGAGTATACGAACATGAAAGTCCAGTTATTTACGATGTCAATGTTATGTTGTTTGGGTCTAAGCGTAAGTAGTATGAGTATTGCGAATGACAAAGTTGATAATGCCTATAATGCCAAACAATTCCAAAGCGTATGTAAGGGTAAAAGCGAAGGCGATGCTGTCAGCTTCCCGTATAAAGGAATCATTTGGAATGGTACTTGCCAAACTCAATTTTTCCCTACCCAAAGTAAAGATTTGAAAGGCAATGAAGAGCAGCTTAATTCAGCTTGTAAGTCTGATGCAGCGAGTGTTTCCGTGAATATTGAAGGTCAAGAATATAAAGGCAAATGTGCACTCGGATATGCGCCACCGATGCCAAAAGCGTCTTAACCTATTTTTTTAAATTCGACCGTTTATGCAACCAATTGAAAAATTGGTTGCTTTTATTTATTGATAACGATAAAACCAAATTAAAAATAACGATCTATTTATAAATAACACAACAAAATTCAGGATGAATTTATGGACACAGGGATCCTTACAATTTTTTTACCTTTAGCACTTGCAATTGTGATGGCGGGTTTAGGACTTGAACTCACTGTTCAAGATTTTCTACGCGTTCGTAAACACCCTAAAGCAGTGCTCATCGCATTATTTTCCCAACTCGTCATTTTGGTTGGCGTTGCATTTATTATATGTAAAATACTCAATCTATCGCCTTACTTGGCTGTCGGCTTAGTGTTGCTTGCTGCCTCACCTGGGGGGGCGACAGCCAATCTGTTTAGCTATTTATATAAAGGTGATGTTGCCCTCAACATCACCTTGACTGCGATTAATGCCATTATTGCTGCAGTGACCTTGCCGCTTATCGTGAATTTTGCAATCACACATTTCATTCAGGATTCAACTCAAATTGGTCTACAATTTAGTAAAATTTTACAAGTGTTCGCCATTATTCTTATTCCAGTTGCCCTCGGTATGTTTGTGCGCTACAAATTTCCAAATGTTGCAACTAAACTAGAAAAACCTGTGCGTATTTTTGCCGTTGTATTCTTAGTGTTAATTATTGTCGGTGCAGTACTTTCTGAACGTGCCAACATTATGAATTATCTTGCTCAAATTGGTTTGGCAACAGCGTTATTTTGTATCGCAAGTCTTAGCGTTGGTTATTTTCTACCACGCTTCTTTGGTGTACCGAGCTTTCAAGCAAGAGCGTGTGCTTTTGAAATTGGTATCCATAACAGTACTTTGGCCATGGCGATTGCAATCACGATAATGAATAGCAGCGAAATTGCGATGCCAGCAGCTGTTTATTCAATCTTTATGTATATCTTCGCTGCTATTTTCGGCATGTTGCTGAATCGTTTTGCACCATTAGACCATCCGGCTGAGTTAACTCGAAACCACTCATAAATTAACTGATATTAATTGAGTTAACCAACTCATCTTAAAGGCACTGTAATCTTGCCTTTATTTATGCTTCAGGTTTTATCTGCATTCTTAAAGCGAATACAGTACAATGCTAACTCTCGTATTGCATATTTAGGTTTTTTTACTGTGAAGTGGTTACAAATCCATATTACTGTCGATCAAGCACAAGTTGATTTTACTGAAACATTATTATTATCTCTTGGTGCAGTCAGTGTGACGCTAGATGATGCAGAAGATCAAGCGTTATTAGAACCACTTCCAGGTGAGACTCCGCTTTGGAACAAAGTCATCGTAACGGGTATTTACGCTCAAGAAGATGATGAAGAAATCGATGTCGTCGCACTAGAAACTTTCATTAAAGACCAGATGCCTGAAGCGCCTTTACGTTCTGAGTTTATCGAAGATCAAGAGTGGGAACGCACTTGGATGGATGCATATGAGCCAATTCAAATTGGTGAAAAATATTGGATCGTACCTGAGTGGATGGAAGCACCTGAAGCGGATGCGGTCAATATTAAATTAGATCCAGGATTAGCTTTTGGTACGGGTAATCATGCTTCAACATTCCTCTGCCTACAATGGTTGGGTAAAACCGATGTAAAAGACAAAATCGTCATCGATTACGGTTGTGGTTCTGGCATTCTAGGTGTTGCTGCCCTATTGCTTGGTGCAAAAAAAGTATATGCGACGGATATTGATCCTCAAGCTGTACTCGCTACACAACAAAATGCTGAATTAAATGGCGTGCTCGAAAATTTATATGTCGGCTTACCTGAAGAATTTAATCAAGCACTTGGTGAGCAAAAGGCAGATGTATTTGTCGCAAATATTCTTGCTGGCCCACTGATGGCGCTTGCTGAGGAGTTTTCAACACTCATTCAACCTGAAGGTGAATTCGCACTAGCCGGTATTATTGAAGAGCAAGTTGATGATGTTTCTCGTGTTTATGCTGATTTTTTTGATATATTAGACAAAGAAAAGCGTGATGAAAATTGGTACCGTCTTTCTGGGAAACGCCATAAATAAGTAGAGCTTAATTTAAGATATGAGTGATAAACAAACCCGCTGCCCAAATTGCTCCACAATTTACAAGGTATCAGTCACCCAGTTAACTGTTGCCGAGGGTATGGTTTGTTGTCCTAAATGTTCTGCTGAGTTTAATGCGCTTCTACATCTATTCAATCCTCAACCGAAAGTGATTGAACCTTTAATCACAGAAGCCCAAGACAGTACAGCACCATCTGAAGATGTGATTGAACCTAAACAAGAACAACACCTATTGGATATTTTCGATCGTAAAGTTGCAAATTCAAACATAACTTTGCGTACGTATTTAAATAACTTAAATACGTTCAATCATGATCCGATTACCAACTACCCTTCTTTAAATCTTTCATCATCAATCCATGCCAATAGCCAATCGAAACCAAGAACTAGGCTTTATATTGCGACATGGGCGATCGTAAATACAATTTTAGCGTTATTACTGGTTTTTCAATTTTTATGGTTTAACCCAAATGTATTGCAACGCTCACCTGCGCTAAATCAAGCATTTATATCAGCATGTAACTTATTTAATTGTGACACGCTTGATGAACGCTATACCCATATAAAAGTACAAGACCTCAATATTGAGTCAACATCAGCGATCTCCACTGTTTTTTCAGGTCACTTGGTGAACCAATATAGCAAAGGGCTAAAACTGCCTCTGTTGAAAATAAGCATTTTTCAACAAGGTAAATTGATTTCATCCTCTATTAAAGCACCCAATGAATATTTAATAGAAAGTTTGCATGGAATTACACGAATTCCTCAAGACAGTCCATTTGGTTTCAAATTTAGTATAAATTTTTCTCAATCTGAGTTTGACAATTATAAATTGGAAGTTATACGACCATAAGATCAAAAAAAACGATAAAAAAATTAAAAAAAATGTAGTTTTCTTGCTCACTTTTTCATAGACAATGGTATGATACGCGCCACGAAAGCTTTGTACCGCAAACTCCTCGCAATTTCTCAAAATAAATACAGTTCTGTTCATGTGCTTAATTTTTTTATTCAGCGCATCAGGGATGTTTTTTGTTTTATGTGGAACCGTAACAAATATTAAACTATTGTTACGCTTATTTTTCACTCAATTGCTCTAGTTGTGGCAAGCTAATTGTTCTTGTTTTAGAGTCGACCGTTTTAGGACCTAAAACGGAGCTCGTTTTTTTTATTTTGACCACAAAATCACTTTTACCCTAAGTGATTATTGATTCTCGGATTAACTCGCATGAATAGCAAATCTCCTATTTTTACTGCACAATCTGATGTCGCTCTTCGTATTCACGTAGATCGCGCAGTTCGCCATTATTTTGCACAATTGCAAGGCGAGCAACCATCTCAAGTTTATGACATGGTTTTAGCAGAAATGGAGAAACCTCTTTTATCTGTAGTGTTAGAATATACACGTGGCAACCAGACTCGCGCTGCTGAGATTCTAGGCCTTAACCGTGGTACTTTACGTAAAAAGTTGAAAGCTCACGGTTTAATGAGTGAATAAATGATAAAATGCTTGCGGCTTCCGCGGGCATTTTTTTTACCTGCTATTTAGCTTTTTTGTTTTAATTCTTGATAACTGTGACTAAATCATGACTATTAAACGCGCATTAATCTCTGTTTCTGATAAAACAGGCATTGTTGAATTTGCCCAAGACCTTGTTGCTCTAGGGGTAGAAATTTTATCTACTGGCGGTACTTATAAGTTGTTACGTGACAACAATATTGCTGTAGTCGAAGTTTCAGAGCACACTGGTTTCCCAGAGATGATGGACGGACGTGTAAAAACACTTCATCCGAAAATCCACGGTGGTATCTTGGCTCGTCGTGGTCTAGATGAAGCTGTGATGGCTGAACACAACATCGATGCGATCGATTTAGTTGTGGTAAACCTTTATCCATTTGCTGCAACTGTTGCAAAACCTAACTGCTCACTTGCTGATGCAATCGAAAATATCGACATCGGTGGTCCAACGATGGTTCGTGCTGCTGCGAAAAACCATGCAGCTGTTGGTATCGTTGTAAATGCATCTGACTATGCGACTGTAGTTGCTGAGCTTAAAGCTGAAGGCTTACTTTCTTATGCAACTCGTTTTGACTTAGCAGTTAAAGCATTTGAACATACTGCTCAGTACGACGGTATGATCGCATCTTACTTAGGCGCTCGCGTTGGTAAAGAAGAAGGTCAAGCTGATCAATTTGCACGTACATTCAATACGCAATTAAATAAAGCACAAGATTTACGTTACGGTGAAAACCCACACCAATCTGCTGCATTCTATGTTGACCCTGCTGCAACTGAAGCATCTGTTTCTACTGCTAAACAGTTACAAGGTAAAGAACTCTCTTATAACAACATCGCGGACACTGACGCAGCTTTAGAGTGTGTTAAATCATTCGCTAAACCTGCATGTGTAATCGTAAAACACGCAAACCCATGTGGCGTTGCAGTCTCTTTAGAAGGCATTAAAGCTGCATATGATTTAGCTTATGCAACTGACCCAGAATCTGCATTCGGTGGCATCATTGCATTCAACCGTGAATTAGACGTTGCAACTGCACAAGCTATTGTTGATCGTCAATTTGTTGAAGTGATCATTGCACCAAGCGTTGCTGAAGGCGTATTAGAAGTTACTGGTGCGAAGAAAAACGTACGTGTACTTGTATGTGGCGAATTACCAGCAATTGACGAACGTGCTCCACAAATGGACTACAAACGTGTAAACGGCGGTTTACTCGTTCAAGATCAAGACTTAGGTATGATTACTAAAGATGATCTTAAAGTTGTGACAAAACGTGCCCCAACTGAACAAGAAATTGATGACATGATCTTTGCTTGGAAAGTTGCGAAATACGTTAAATCAAACGCGATTGTTTATGCTAAAAACCGTCAAACGATTGGTGTGGGCGCAGGTCAAATGAGCCGCGTAAACTCTGCTCGTATTGCTGCGATCAAAGCTGAACATGCAGGCTTAGTCGTTGAAGGTGCAGTAATGGCATCTGACGCATTCTTCCCATTCCGTGATGGTATTGATAACGCTGCTAAAGCAGGTATCAAATGTATCATCCAACCGGGTGGTTCAATGCGAGATGAAGAAACGATTGCTGCTGCTGACGAAGCAGGTATTGCAATGGTGTTCACTGGCATGCGTCATTTCCGTCATTAATTAATGGTTCGTGTCATGATGACTTCTCATAAGTCACCTATAACACTGATAAGAGATTTTTAATCTTGCCTAAAGTCCTCTTCTATTCATTTAGTTGAGGACTTTATGTCATTTTCGATTCATGGAGTATGAACCGATGAATATTTTAGTTTTGGGTAATGGCGGTCGTGAACATGCGTTAGCATGGAAAATCGCTCAAGATGAAAAAGTAGCTAAAGTTTTCGTTGCACCGGGTAATGCGGGCACAGCAACTGAACCAAAATGTGAAAATGTAGCACTTAACATTTTAGATAACCCTGCCATTATCGACTTTGCAAAAAATAATGCCGTGGACCTGATTGTTGTCGGTCCTGAAGCACCGCTTGTAAATGGTGTAGTCGATGCTTGTCGCGCTGCAGGTGTGAAAATTTGGGGTCCTACCCAATTTGCAGCGCAATTAGAAGGCTCTAAAGCATTTGCGAAGCACTTCCTGAAACGTCACAACATCCCAACGGCTTTCTATGACGTGTTCACAGAAGTCGATGCTGCTAAGGCATTTGTTGAGAAAAATGGTGCGCCGATCGTGATCAAAGCTGATGGTCTTGCTGCTGGTAAAGGCGTGATCGTTGCGATGACCAATCAAGAAGCATTCGATGCAATTGATGACATGCTTGCAGGCAACAAATTTGGTGATGCCGGTTCACGCGTTGTCATCGAAGAGTTCTTGGCAGGTGAAGAAGCATCTTTCATTTGTATGATTGATGGCGACAACATTTTACCTATGGCTACGTCACAAGATCATAAACGTATCTTTGAAGGTGACCAAGGTCCTAACACGGGCGGTATGGGTGCTTACTCTCCTGCTCCTGTGGTAACGGCTGAAGTTTTTGAAAAAACCATGAATGAAGTGATGCGTCCTACTGTTGAAGGTATGAAAAAAGACGGTCACGTTTATACAGGTTTCTTGTACGCAGGCTTGATGATTGATGAACAAGGTCAACCTAAAGTAATCGAGTTTAACTGTCGTTTTGGTGACCCTGAAACTCAACCGATTATGATGCGTTTAAAATCATCTTTAGTTGATTTAGTTGAAGCAGGTATTGAAGGTAAACTTCCTGCAGAAGCTGAATGGGATGAGCGTAAAACGGTTGGTATCGTACTTGCGTCACGTGGCTACCCTGAAACGTCTAGCAATGGCGATGTGATTTCTGGTTTAGATACGGAAATGGCAGATGCGAAAGTGTTCCATGCAGGTACGAAAGCCAATGAGAATGGTGACATCGTCACTGCTGGTGGTCGTGTACTTTGCGTGACTGCACTTGGCAAAACCATTGGTGAAGCACAAGCAAAAGCTTTAGAGCTTTGCCAAAAAGTAACGTTTGACGGCGTTCAATACCGTAAAGATATTGGTTACCGCGCGATTGCTCGTGAAAATGCTTAATACAGTTTAAGTATTAAAAACCCCGCTTTGTGCGGGGTTTTTAATTAATTTCTTAAAGTTCAATTGATGTTTTATCATCTAATTCATCAAGATAATGATTGACTGATTTTCTAAAATCTAATGGTTTAGCAATATATGGAATTGGGGCATTAGAACCACCAGTTCCTCTAACAATAATTGAACCAAAATTAAATATGCGACCTAGGATACCTTGATCTACACCAAGACTCTCTACACGATTGATTTTAAGTTCAATTGTATTACGGCGAATTAACCCAGTTTTAGCAATAATCCTTCTATTCGTTATAGCTAGCTCTGTGGTCCATACGTTAATAATAGCTACTAAAATAAAAATTAGACCAATTCCAGCCATAGGTAACAATAATACCCCTATAATAATATAGCCAATTTGAGACATCCAAGACACATGTGCCCTTTCTAATATTTTTTCGTCTCTAGCTAGATTAGACTCAATGTAACTACCCATCACTACCTCATAATTATAAATTGTGCTTAATATTAGGATTTATTGAAAATATTTATATTGCTTGCAACAATATCTAACATTCCAATTCATTTCAACAAATACACAATAATTAATAAATAGTTAAATCATAATCTAAAGTAGTCCTTAAACCCTTAGAAACAGCTTTTCCTTATTCCTGATTTACTTTAGGATGCAGCTTTACCATCATCTTAGAATATCCACGAACAAAATTAGACTGAACAATCTCAGGTGTTTCAAGCACTTCAATTCTGTCATAACGTTTGAGAATCTCCTCCCAAAGAATAGTCAATTGCATCTCAGCCAAACGACTACCCATACAGCGATGAATTCCATAACCAAATGATAGATGTTTTTTCACATTTTCACGATCAATACGAAATTCATCCGCATTTTCAAACACAGTTTCATCACGGTTAGCAGACGCATACCACATAACAACTTTGTCACCTTTGCGGATATACTGACCTTTATAAATTAGATCTTGAGTCGCTACACGGCGCATATACGCCAATGGTGTCTGCCAACGAATAATCTCACTAACCATATTAGGCAACAGATCAGGATTATTCTTCAGCTTGTCTAATTCCTGAGGGAACAAATGCATTGCATAAACCCCGCCCGACATCGAGTTACGAGTCGTATCATTCCCGCCTACGATTAATAATGCCAAATTCCCCAGAAACTCTAATGGCCGCTGAATCAGATCCTTTGTTTCATCACTCCGAATAAGCATACTCATCAAGTCAAAGCTTGAAGCCTCACCTGCTTCTATACGTGCAGCCTTATCATGCCAAAGTTGTGACAAATCTCTCACCATCTCTTTTAGACCATCAAAAGTATTTTCAATGGTCATCGTGCCGCCTGTCGTACCTGGGGATGAAGATGCAATTTCAGACCAATAGACCAATTTACGGCGTTCTTCGTAAGGGAAATCTAGCAATGTTGCCAACATTCTTGAGGTCAGCTCAATTGAAACTCGATCTACAAAGTCGAAAGCTTCATTTAAAGGCAAGTGATCAAGTACGTCTTGGGTACGTGTCCGAATCAAGCTTTCCATGTCTTTTAAGTTTTTAGGTACAAAAACCCCCTGCACAGCTTTACGCTGAATATCATGCTTCGGTGGATCCATCGCAATAAACATTTCAAGCTCTAAACCTTGCGGTTGCTCACCCAACATAATGATCGGTTCTGAAGAGAAGAGCTGATGATTTTTATCAACGTACATGACATCTTCGTACTGTGTCATCGACCAAAAAGGACCAAATAAACTGTTTGATTGATAATGTATCGGCGCATCTTTCCGTAATCGCTTAAAAGTATCCTTCCATACACCTTGCTTGTATAAAAAAGGGCTACTGACATCAAGCTCTTGTAAGGGGCAAACTTTTGGATCTGGAAGTTGAATTTCTTCAATTTGATCAAAATCAGGATTCTTGAATAGGCTACTTTTTAATTTATGGTATACATGGGCAGCTTTGATATGATTTTCTAAGGGAATATAGCGAGCGCTAAAATTCACCAAATCTACTCGAACAGCATTCATTTTCTTGACTAAATTATTCATGACAATGTGTCCTATGTGATCTCATCTTTAAATTTATATTCAGCCTTTATTCCATTAAGCTGATGATCTAAGTTTGAGCATAGAATTTTAAAAATACACAATCAGGTCATTTTTTGACATTAATAAGTCATTTTTTGACATTCTTTTTATTCAAATTAGCAGCTCTAATGAGGCTAGATTTAAGAAAGATCAATATCACGCTATCTGGACTTGAGTATGATTTCTAAAGGAATAGAACATAGCAATCAGGACGATAATGCAATTCGGGCATTGATTCCCTGCGCCTATGTCAGAATTATTGCGCAACAATTGGGAGGTGGGCTGCGTGTATTCCCAACTTTATTGAATGGCACATCACTGACTGCTGAATTTATTCAACAAGAAGATTCTCGGATTTCAGCATCTGATTTTATTCGTATATTTGAAAATGCATTGAACATGACAGATGTTCCCGATTTCGGTTTAGAACTTGGGCATCGCCTTAAACCCACAACTCATGGCGCAATGGGCTTTTTGATGCACAGTTGCCCAAACCTTTATGCTGCACTTGAAGCTATTCAACATTATCTACCTACCCGAATTGGATTTGCAGAAGTCATTCTCGAAAAGCGTGATCAGCAGATGAATTGTAAAATTCACTTTAATATCGATTGCTCCACCCTTGTATATCAAAGCATGATCGAGTCTTGCATGGTGGTATTTAAAGAGTGTGCTGAATTTATTTTAGGTAAGCCATTAACTGAGGCGAAGTTGCTTTTTAGCTATCCTAAACCTGCTTACCATGCTGCTTATACAGAAATTTTTCAATGTGATTTCGCATTTTCACAATCTTTTGATGGCATTCAGATACCTTTATCTGTGTGTAAAATCCCGAATGCTTCAGCAAGTCAGGAGAACTATCTGATTGCAAAAAAACAATGTGAAAATGTACTTAAGGATCTTCTTACACCCCAAAATACTTATCAATTTCGTGTCAAAAAAATACTGATTGAGCATTTATCAGATCCCAAAAATGAATCCGAGATTGCCGCTTCATTATTCATGAGCAAACGAACCTTAGCTCGTCATTTAGAAAAAGAAGGTTTAACCTTTAAAGAGGTCAAAGATCAGGTACTTGCACAACAAAGTGCTTATTTTCTTGAGCATACGCAACTCACGATTGAAACAATTGGTATGCTTCTTAATTATCACGATGCCTCAAATTTCAGACGAGCATTCAAGCGTTGGTTTGGTATGCCACCTAGCCAATATCGGCAGAAATACAATAATGATCTTACTAAGCAAATTTCTAAATTAAATTAAATCCATATTTTTCATATTGATATATTAAATCATTATAAGGTGTTCGGCTGATAACGGGTCTTTCTAATTTTAAACACTCAAATTATAAGTATGATATTTAAAGTTTATTTATACATTCTCATAAATTGTATATGACGCTTTATGCTAAGCTAGTTCATTAACATCACTATATTGAATAAAAAAAAATTGTTATCATCAACCAACTTTTTTGTTATCAATGCTTAAATAATTGATAGCTAAATACTGAATTATCTCTAACAGATGAATAGCTTGAAGTGCTCTTGAAACAAGGACAGTTCATTTCACTATTCACCTCACTGCATATGTAAGTTGAAGATCGTTTCAACATACTCAGGAAATATCATGAAGAAAATTCTTGGTTTAGTTTTGGGCCTATCAGTGGGTATCGCTGGATGCTCAAAACAAGATGCTCCAGAAACCGCTGCAAACAAAACGAATAAAGATTCAGTTCAAACCATTACAATCGCTTCTACAGGTTCTGATGCAGATATCTGGAAGTTCATCGCAAAATTGCCAGAAACTGAAGCTGCAGGTTTAAAGTTAGATGTTAAAAACTTTACTGATTATGTTTCAATGAACACTGCGGTAGCCAATAAAGAGATTGATATCAATGCCTTCCAATCATATGCATATATGGTTGCATACAATGATGCCAATACTCAAAAAATTGCGCCATTATCTACGACTTATCTTGAGCCAATGGGGATTTACTCAAGCAAAGTTAAAAATTTAAATGATTTCAAAACAGGTTCGACCATTGCAATTCCAAACGATGGTGCTAATGAATCACGTGCCCTTTTATTATTGCAATCTGCTGGTTTAGTAAAGTTAAAACCTCAATTTGACAATGTCAAAGGCACAACTTCTGATGTAACTGAGAATCCTAAACAGATCACCATCAAACCGATTCAAATGGCAACTGCGGTACGTGTGAAAGATGAAGTGGATGCCATTGTATTAGGCAATACCTTAGCAATGGAAGGTGGTTTGAACGTATTAAAAGATGCGATCTACTACGAGCCAATCGATCAAAGTACAAAAATGAATGTGAATGTACTGGCTGTAGCTGAAGGCCGTCAGAATGATACTGTATTGCAAAAGGTAGGTCAGCTATATCATACAGATGCAGTTAAGCAATATGTGAAAGAAAACTTTGGTGGCACTAAGGTTAATGTTGATAAACCAACAACATATCTCACAGAAGCTCAATAATTCTAGACTTCTGTATTTTTAACAGGCAAATTTAATTTGCCTGTTTTTCATTTTTAATAGTTCTTGACGTTATGATTGAATTTAAAAATATTAGTAAACATTATCAGCTCAAAGGCCAAACTATTCACGCCTTAGACAATATTAATCTGACGATACCAGATGGAAGTATCTTCGGAATTATAGGCTATAGTGGTGCAGGTAAAAGTACACTGATCCGTTTGATCAATTTACTAGAAAGACCCAATCAAGGTCAAATGATCATCCACGGTCAAGATTTCACTGCTTTGAGCGCTTCAAAATTACGTCAAGAACGCGCCAATATTGGTATGATTTTCCAACATTTCAATTTATTGCAAACCAAAACCGTTGCAGCCAATATTGAAATGCCAATGAAACTCCTTGGCTGGAGTAAAGCTGAGCGTCTAAAACGCTTAGATGAGCTACTTGAGTTTATCGATTTAAAACATAAACGCGATGCTTTTCCAGATGAGCTTTCTGGTGGTCAAAAACAGCGTGTAGGTATCGCTCGGGCACTTGCCAATCATCCAAAAATTCTACTCTGTGACGAAGCAACATCAGCGCTTGATCCTCAAACGACAAAGTCTGTACTTGCCCTTTTGAAAAAAATCAATCAAGAGCAAGGAATCACCATTGTTATGGTTACGCATGAAATGGATGTTATTGAGTCGATTTGCGACTTTGTTGCAGTTATGGAAGAAGGCAAAGTGATTGAACACGGCAGTACTCTCGATATCTTTAGTCAACCTCAACACCCGACGACCAAAACATTTATTCAAACTGTTTTACAGCAGCAATTACCTATCAATATTTTAAATAACTTAGAAAATCAAAATCACCACAGTATTTATAGCTTGCAGTTCTTAGGTACTTCGGCCCAAGAAACTGTTGTGCAAGCTGCCATTAAACGATTTGATATTAGTCTCAATATTTTATTTGCCAACATGACCGAAATTAATGGCGCTGTGATTGGGCAAATGTTTGTGCAATTACTGGGTGATCCAGACATTATTCAAGAAACCATCAGCTTTTTCCAACAACATGGCGTTAAAGTTGAGCAATCAGGAGTACGTGCATGAGAGATATGATTGTTCAATGGCTAACAGAAATTACTGAACCTTTTTGGAAAAGCTCGCTTTCAATTGATCAATTTGTGACAGCCCTACAAGAAACCTTCCATATGGTTTTCTTTGCAATGCTATTCGGTACGATTTGGGGTTTAATTCAAGGAATAACCCTACTTGTTACACGACCAAACGGGATTTTAGCCAATCGTGTGATTTACTATGGATTAAACCCTATTGTGAATGCATTACGTTCCCTCCCGTTTATTATCCTCCTGATCGCGGTTATTCCACTGACAAAAATGATTGTGGGTACTTCTATTGGGACATGGGCAGCTATTGTTCCTTTAACCATTTATGTAGGACCTTATATTGGTCGTTTGGTTGAAACTTCACTCCTTGAAGTTAACGAAGGTATCGTGGAGTCAGCGCAAGCTATGGGCGCAACACCCCTACAAATTATTTTCAAGTTTATTCTGCCTGAGGCACGTAGCTCCCTCATTCTCAATTTAACTACAGCTGCAATCAGCTTAATTGGTGCAACAGCCATGGCTGGCGCGGTCGGTGCAGGCGGCATTGGTGATCTTGCGATCTCCTATGGTTATCAACGCTTTGATACCAGTGTCGTTATACTCACCGTCATTGTGCTTTTAGTACTGGTACAATTGGTGCAAATGACAGGCGAAAAGCTCGCCAAAATGCGATAGTAAATTAAAAAAAAGATCTCAACTGAGATCTTTTTTAATATCAATCCATCCAAAGTGAAGCGATTTTTTCCATTAATTGCGCACGTAACGGCGCAGTCGGATTGCATGGATTACGCTTTGCTTCATGCGTATAAAACGCTTGCCATTCGCGTATCATTTCCAAACTAACACCTTGAGCTTTAAACTGATGGATGTCTTGCTCAGATACACTTTCTAAGCGTGCTTGAGCACCTTCTGGACCTGTTGCCCAACCGATAACCCCTTGCCCAAAACTCGGAAGGCTCATTTGGTTAGGTGTTTGAGGAACCGCTTTACGTTCAATTGTCTCATTGACCTTACAGCTGCTTGGACGCTCGTGTAATTGAGACTTTTGCAGTTGACCAACTTGAGAGTTTTGCATACAACCAACAAGAACAATCGAACTCATCACTGCGCTGATGCAAAAACGCAATCTCACTTTTATCTTCATTTACTTTTTACTCGAAATTTATTGATCAGATCAAATAATCTTAAGCTAACAACATTGCACCTCATCAAATTCGAAATCAATATTTACAATACATCGCTGTTTAAAATTTGGGTGAATTTTACAATTTGATAAGCTTGATCTAGGATGAGATCAAATAAGTCACATGTTTTAGGATCGTTTAGGATGCGTTATCAAGTTCGCGTAATTGATGTTAACAATGCGCTACAAAACTATATATGGATTATTGAAGATACTGAAACCCAAGAAATTGCAGTGGTAGACCCTACAGAAGCCAATTTGGTGGTCAACTATTGTGACTCGAATGGTTTAACACTTAAGCAAATATGGCTTACCCACTGGCATAAAGACCATATTGGTGGTGTTCCAGAGTTAATCGCGGAAAAAAATATTGAAGTTTATGGTCCACGCGAAGAATTATCTAAAATTCCATTTATCAGTTGTCCACTCAATCATGATGATGAATTTTATTTTAATGACTTAAAACTTGACGTCATCGCTGTTCCTGGCCATACCTTAGGTCATATCGCAATATTTGCAGATGAAATCGACAGTTTATTCTGTGGAGATACCTTATTTGCAATGGGATGTGGACGCCTTTTTGAAGGAACGGCTGAACAAATGTATCAATCACTTAACCGACTGTCAGCGCTCCCTCCAAGAACTCAAGTCTACTGTACCCATGAATACACGCTCTCAAATGCACAATTCGCTTTACAAGTAGAACCTGAGAATAAGGCATTGCAAGAACGATTTGAGCAAGTTCAGAAACTTCGAGATCAAAATCAAATAACCTTACCTTCCACCATTGAAATTGAACTTGAGACCAATCCTTTCTTGCGCGTCAACAGTGCTGAAGAATTTAAACGTATTCGGGAAATGAAAGATAATTTCTAAATTTAGCATTATCTGTTCAAATTACAGGGGTTTATTACTGAGCGATATTCGCTCAGTTTTTAAACCCTTCAGACAATACATTCTCTTCTTTATCTTAAAGCTTTAACAACATGATCAAATTCTGTCTTTTAATTGCATGAAATATATACATTTCTATAGAATTAAAATATATTTACATTAATTTAGGTTCAAACCCTTTAAAAACAACATCATTAACCTTATTAATATTTCATTAGTCAAAGGAGTTGTCTCATGAAGAAAGTGGTCAAAGCAAAAAATTTAATTGCATTCAGAATTTGGTTAGAAAAATTAGGTTATTCCGTTCGAAATTTAAAGGATAACCAAGGCTTCACTTTCAGTTTTAAAAAAGAATATGGTTTAGTGACATGTGACTTATCTGGAAATACGTTGGCAATGCAATTAGGTGAAGAATTCGAGGATCACTTAAAAGCTTAATCTCACCTTAATTCAACGGAATGAATACTAAATAGATCATCTAAATATTAACATCGCCTCTTTGTAGGCGATTTTTTTTTATATTTATATATTTCAGTCTGTATTGATATAAAAATATAGGCAATAAAAAAGCAAGGTATCAAACCTTGCCTTAATATGGTGGGGACGGAGAGACTCGAACTCTCACACCTTGCGGCGCTGGAACCTAAATCCAGTGCGTCTACCAATTTCGCCACGTCCCCTTTGAATACTCAATTATATTACTGAGCTTCATAAAACTTGGCAGAGGATCAAGGATTCGAACCTTGACGAACGGTTTTGGAGACCGTCATGCTACCATTACACCAATCCTCTATTTCACTTACTTCGGTCACTCCACCTAGTAAATTACTTGGTGGGGACGGAGAGACTCGAACTCTCACACCTTGCGGCGCTGGAACCTAAATCCAGTGCGTCTACCAATTTCGCCACGTCCCCGATGGCTGTGTATATTATAGAGATCATTATCTCATGACAAGCCCTTTTTTTGAAAAACCTTATTGTTTGACTAAATATAAAACAATTATCCATTTTACTGGTTTTTCTTTAAACAAATTCGCTTAATAACTGTTTTAATTGATAAATATTGTTCAATCTTTGTGATTTATTTTTCATCAACATCTGCTGGAGTACTGGTGTTAAGTCAGAAAAAGGCCTTATAATTTCAACTTTTAATTGCTGACAATGCCATTTTGCCCAATCTATATAGCTTTTTTTACGGATTGAGTACTGATTTAACCATTCTAACCAAATAATACCGAGTGCATATATATCTGATGCTTGTGATTTTGACTCACCATGAAACAACTCAGGCGCCATATACCTTGGTGTTCCATGCGTAGAAACTTGAGGATGGCACTCAAAGTGAAACATCTGTTCAAAATCAATTAATTTGGGTTGACCATTGAATATTCTAAAATGTTCTCTTTTGAGATCTGCATGGACCAATCCTTGCTCATGAATCGATAGTAATGCATCTAGACTATGTAATAATAAATTGACCACATTTGAAAACTCATTGTGTGGGAAGGTCTGCATTTGAATATAGACAGAATTTTCTACTTCAAATAACGGCGCCGCATTTTCTATCAGAATCAATGATGAAGAATCATGTTTTGATATACGTGTATTGAATCTACTGTTTTCGTCATACACGATCTCAAACGGCACTAAGATCTTTGAAGAGCGAGTACTGAGTGATTGGTAGTGTTTTATCTCATTGTCGAACCACTGCTCATGCTGTGAACTGATACCCTGCTGTTGTCGCTTAACCCAATAAGTTTGGTCATCTATTTCGATACAATAAATTAGACGACCATACTGCTGACTTTGTTGAGAATTAACTGGTTGCCTGAGCAGAGGCTGAATGGTTTGCCACTGTAGATTGTTTTTCAAGAGATTCATTTTGCTGTTTCAGTTGCGTCAGCATATCCAAACAATGTTCAATGGTTTTTCCTATACGCGCATGTGTTTCAATACTGGACAGTTTTGACCAAGTTGCCCGTTCCCCTTCTCTTTGAAGGACTTTAAACAAATGAGGTCGCGGATTTTGTAACATATAATGATAATGTCGCAGACTATAATTACCTACAATATTTAAATCCCCATAATAACGCTGATCAACAATACCATAACCGTGATCCAATAGTCGTCTAATCGTCGGCACACTGCCCATTCGGTCACGAGTGAAATTCATGACATCCATCGCAATCGTTTTACCATGTTTACGCACTAAACGTTGCGGCCAGCTGAGCAGATCTGTTCTAAAACGTTCCGCATCACTTTGCATGAATGGCACAATATGTGGATTCACCTGACTGGCAATGGTGTAATTAATATTGTAAAGACGAGCCATTTTCTCTTGTGGAAAATCACTTCTCACACTGCCATCCACCCAACGAATACTTGCCAAGTATGGTGTATGCACTCCATCATAACGCTTACTGGTCAGTCGAACTGGAGGAAATAAGATGGGAACGGCACATGATGCCAAAACTGCACTCCACACCAGTAAATCTGGTGCAGTATATTTGTTCATGATACGAGCATCTTCCTGAGCGACATCATAAGGTGCGACACTGATATTGATATCAAGCCCAGACTTTTCATACGCTTCTTGAAACGTTAAGTCCCCTAAATTTTCCACTAAAAATTTCTTAAGATATCGCACATCTGCAATACCACCATTTCCTCTAAGCAACTCTTTGAAACTTCTAAAATGGAATGCTTCACTATAAAAGCTCTCTCCTGTCAGCAGCTGATCAATATCTTTTTGATCAGAAACGCCTAACATCGCCGTCATCAACGCACCAGCACTCGAACCTGATAAAACTTTCGGCATCAAATCTTGTTCCATCAGCGCCTTACACACGCCTGTATGAAACAATCCTAATGAGGCCCCACCAGAAAACATCATTGCTGGTTGACCATAGGTCAGTTGACAATTTTTAAAAAAATCAAATTTTTCTTGATGCGTCAAACCCGAACATTCATCTGAAGCGATATAAATTAAACTCTGTGAAACCTCTTCAATATAGTCCTCAATAAGTTTTTTAGTGCCAATATATGTTTGTGTGAACAGCATAGGATGACCAATATTAGCGACATCATGACTCAGGCCTTCTCGCAAAATATAGATAAGATCAATTACACGATGATTCAGCTTGTAACGGCGTAAGAGATTTAAACGATGCGATATAATTTCAGCATCAAAATAGGGTGAAGTATTATCAAACTTCCATTCCTGAGCGCCCGTCTCCTCATCCAGCTTTAAGGCAATGTCTTTCCACTCTTCATAGCTCTCCGCACGTTCAAGCTCATGTTGCATTTTTTTAATTCGATACGCTTGATGCGGATTAATTTGACTACGAGTGCCTAAAATCATTGAGCTAGTCCTTTGATTTTTATTAGTTCAATTAGTTTTGTTCAGTTTTTAAACTATGCAAAAAAAGCACAAAATAATCAACTTAATAAAATTTATTTCTTGTATCGACCAGTCATCATAGATTTATCCCTTAGATCAGTTCACATCGCTGTCGTCATCATGTAGATTAAACTTGATTTTATTGAATTGTATTTCACGAATACCTATGGCGACTCTAGAACTACCAGATCAACTGTTAACAAAAATTTCTCAACTTATTGACCAACTTAATCGCACATTATCTGAACCGAGTCAGGAAATTGATTTCTCAGCACTAGGATACAAATGGCAAAATAAACGGCTGATCCCCATTCAAAAACCTAAAATAATTCATCTTGATGATTTAAAAGGTATCGAAAAACAAAAAGAAAAAATACTGCAAAACACTGAACAATTTTTACAAGGCTTACCTGCAAACGATATTTTATTGACAGGATCTCGTGGAACCGGAAAATCATCTATTGTGAGATCTTTACTGTCTAAATATGCTGACCGTGGTTTACGCATCATTGAAATTGAGCGTGATGATCTGTCAGACCTACCAGAAATACAAAAAATTATTGAAGGTCGTTCTGAAAAATTTATCGTCTATTGCGATGACTTAGCCTTTAATGCTGAAGACGAAAATTATCGTAGCTTAAAAAGTGTGTTAGATGGTTCACTAGAGTCAGGTTCTGGCAACTTTATTATTTATGCGACCAGTAACCGCCGCCACCTACTCCCAGAATTTATGCATGAAAACACCCCGATTACTAAAGTGGACGTGCCTCAATATACTGAATTACATCCGCAAGAAGCGATCGAAGAAAAAATCTCATTGTCTGATCGTTTTGGTCTTTGGCTTTCATTCTACCCAATGGATCAAAATCTTTATTTAGAGATTGTAGAGCACTACTTAAAAAAATCTGATATTGAAATGACACCTGAAGTACGTGCTGAAGCGCTACGTTGGTGCCAAGCCAGAGGTCAACGCTCAGGTCGTTCTGCATTCCAATTTTCAAAACATTGGATCGGCTCTACTCAATTAAAGCGTGATTAAGCATTTACATCAGCTTCTGCAATAAGAAACTAAGATGGAATGACGTCTTAGTTTCTCGACTTTCACTCTTTAATCTAAGTAATTAGCTTTTATTACGATAAAAGTTAATAAATTATTCATGAATAATTATAAAGATAAAATTAACAATTTAACTCATTGCTCTCTATCGATATCAAAAAATTTTAAATAAAAAAATCTCAAATATTACTTTAAGCTATTAATTTAAATAAAATTTATTAACTAAATAAGAATTAAAAAAAATAATTTAAATTTAAAACAATATAACATAACAACCATTTTTTGTTTTTCGAAAAAATTAATGTAACCCAAACTTAACAATTCAAAAATAGTATGAGGGACGCAAATAATTATAGAAAAAGGGTGCATCCATGCTTCAAATTAAAAAATATAGTAACCAACATACACAATTCCCAGAAGTTCAAAATATATTAAAAACGCTTCATCAAGCGATCTTCATGACACCAGAGGGTTGTGATTTGAATGACATTGCGCAAGCCTATGCCCCCGATGATGCTGCAAGCAAACGGGTTTTGATCTATTTTGATGAAGAAAAACCTGTTGGTTTTTTATGTATGCAACGTTATGAAATTAAAAAGAATGACAAGACAATGAATGTTTTTCGCGGTCAAGCCGGTCTTCTTAGCACTTATCGGAAATCAAATCTGTTAAAATTCCAATATATTTATTTCATTATTTCTCAAATGCTCCGCCATCCAGCACCATCATATTTTTTTGCTGTGTGTTTACATCCCTCAAGTTATCGTGCAATTACACGATATGCTTTCAAAAAAAATACATGGCCTACTCGCCTAAACCTCGATAACAATACAGAAATGCAAGACCTTTGCACCCTATTCTCTCAGCAATTCAATTATCAACTTTCAAAATCTGGCCATGTTTTTATTTATAACGATGGTCTTGGAGGAACACGCGGTTGTAAGCACGAACACGATAATATGAATGAGGATGCTGCATTTTTTTTGAATCACAATGCCGGATATATCAATGGTGATGGCATGTTAGTGATTGCGAAAATCACTGTCTTTGAGGTGTTTTACCGTTTAACTTGTCATACTTTGGGTAAAATGAATCGCAATAAATATATTCAATGGACAAAACAGCGACAACAATAGTCCCGCTTTAAACGCATCTAGCACATATTGCTCACCACAATGTTGCTTAATCATCGGTAAGAATGCATCACAGGACAGTACACCTGTGGTGCTAATTGCTGCTTGTGGTTGATGTCTTCCAAAAAGCTGTAGAAAAATGATGGAAATCAATCCTCGGATCATATCCACAATTAAGGCTTGAACTGCCAATAAGGGATTTAGTTTTTGTGAAATCATCGCAGCAGACAGACTTGCCCAACCGAATCCAGAAAGCAATACAGCACTTTCCTTCCAAATTATCAGCATAAAGCAGGCAAATATTGTATTTGCCAATACCATTATGATTGGGAGTTTAAAATCATGCCATTGCAATGTTTTGATGTTAGAGGCTGATATAAAAACTCCGATCAAAAATAGAATAATGTAGATAAGCACGTTTTGAATACTTAAAGCTATTTGCTCATCTATTAAATCCATTCGATAAGTGAAGATCCCTCCCACAAACACCAAACTAAGCAAAAGATACACTGTCAATATTTTAATGATGTCCTTAATTTGGATTGTGCCTCGTTTACTGTTTTCCTGCTGTTTCTTCTTATAAAATAGAGAACTAAACCAGTAAGTAAATACGCATACCCCGATTCCAAGAAAAACTAACTTGTTCAAAACAGCTTTAGGATTTTCTAATGCGAGTAGGTTTGGTGCTGCGTAAACAGTGCAAAAAAATATAAATAAAATCAGGGCTAAAAAAAATACTTGTTCAATGTACTTTTTGGGATGAAATTTGCGACCATATAGATAGCCAAAAATGATGATGATAAGATCCAATCAGACTTCCAAAATTATTTTTATACGTATCGCTTAGATTAATCCATAGATATAAAATTAATATGACAAAATGTTTCTTATAGAGCATCGTCATGTCTCATCACTTTTGGCGGCTAGATTTTAAGTTTAAAACTTAATTTCGCCCCGCTATCGTCCATAGTCTAATTCGTTGTTTTGATTTCTCGTACAGTTTAATTTCAATCTTTCGGCGTGTTTAGCGCATCTCTTTAAAACAAATAATCACATTTTTAAAATATCACTCACAATTCTATAATCGTTTTTCATTTCAGATCACCTAATATATTTTTTAAAAGTACAAAAGAGAACGTGATGGCTTACAATCATAACGACCTTGATACCATCCCACATAGAAGCACTCGTGTTTATTCTCAAAGTTTTGACTACTCTTTGGACTTTAAAAAAATTAATTTCAGAGAGAGACCGGAACTCTATCGAATTGGTCGTGGTGAACAGGGTGTATTACTCGTCGAACCTTACAAATCTGAAATTCTGCCCTTTTGGAAATTTGCAGATGAAGATAAAGCTAGAGAGAGTTCTAATAAGATTTATCAACTCTTTCTTGAATATTTAGCAGTCGATGATTTTGTCGGTGCAGATATGTCTCGTAAATTTTTACAAATGGGTTATACCCGAGCGAGACGTTATGCAAACCATAAAGGTGGAAAAAAATATAAAGGTCCTGTACCTAATGACAAAAAAGGTTTAAGTGGTGCTCACGGGCGTGAAGAGCTACCACGCCAACAAGAAGACCCTATTAAGGCTGCAGCAGCACGAATTTTTAAATTGAAATGGGATGAAGCTAAACAGCATTCCCACTATATTGCATTAAAAGAACAATTTAAAAACTCAATTGCGAGTCAATAAATACATTCTCACATCATTTATAATACAAATAAAATTATTTGTTTAGTTTTTATTTACAATAAAAAAATAGACAGTACAATAAAGTTTGCCAAAAAATGATCACCATTTTTTGCATTTAAAGATAAATAAATCACAAATAATGAGCATGCGCCATGATAACTAAATTTTTAAAATTGGGTTTAATCCTCTCGATGACCACTTTAATAACGACAACTTTTGCCCAACAACATACCGTTTCATTGGGTTATGCTCAGTCTGAAATTGAAAATGCGTTTGATATTCGTGGTGTTCACGCTCAATATCGCTATGAACTCGAGACTCCTTTAAGCGTTATGGCAACAATGTCGTATCAAACTGGTGATGAAACTTGGATTGAACCAGGTGAACGCCAAGATACAGATGTAAAGCATTTTTCTTTGCTAGCAGGCCCTGCATATCGTCTCAATGAAAATTTCAGTGTTTATGGTGTTGTCGGGATCGCGCATTCAAAAGTTGAAAGTTCATATCGCGCCTTGAACATATACGAAAACATGGATCTAAGTGAAACAGCATTTGCATATGGTGTTGGTATTAATATTAACCCTGCTCCGCAATATGCGATCAATATCGGTTATGAAGGCACTAAAGTTGATGGGGCTAAATTTGATGGGTTCAACATCAGCGCAGGTTATCGTTTCTAATTCAGTTTGAATACATAGAGAATTAAAAAAGAGGCTTTTTGCCTCTTTTTTGTCAAAATCATTGGATAATGTTTATACATTATTTGGATAGCTATAAATAGACGAATCCTATATAGCTAGAGTAAGTCTTATTATTCTACTTAGGATGTTTCATGCAAAAAAGAAAACTTGGACAAACTGATTTATTCATCTCACCCATCGTATTCGGAGGAAATGTATTCGGTTGGACGGTTGATGAAAAACAAAGTTTCAAAATTTTAGATGCACTGTATGAGCGTGGATTTAACACCATTGATACAGCAGACTTCTATTCCATTTGGGCACCAGGCAATCATGGTGGCGAGTCAGAAACAATCATTGGTAATTGGTTAAAACAAAATCCAAGTAAACGTGAAGACATCGTGCTATTTACTAAAGTCGGTTTAGATATGGGGATTCCCGGCCATCAAGGTTTATCTGAACGATGGATTATGCAAGCAGTTGAAGACTCACTTAGTCGTTTAAAAACAGATTATCTTGATCTTTATTTTGCACACTGGCCTGATGAAAACACACCTCATGAGGAAACATTATCAGTATTTTCAAAGCTCAAAGATCAAGGAAAAATTCGCGCCTATGGCACTTCTAATTTTTCAGCTGATCAATTAGACGCTTCTATTCAAGCTGCACAAAAGATTGGTGTGCAACATTATCAGGTTCTTCAACCTGAATATAATCTTTACGATCGCGATGTATTCGAACAAACACTGCAACCCATTTGTGAACGCCATCAAATTGGTGTAGTAAGTTTTTATAGTCTGGCTAGTGGATTTCTATCTGGGAAATATTCGTCATTAGACAATATTCAAGGGCGTCAACGTGCAGATACGCTTGTAAAATATTTTGATGAGCGAGGCTTAAACCTTTTAGATAAGCTCAGAGAAGTGGCATCGCGCCACAATGCGGCACCTGCTGAGGTAGCTTTGGCTTGGTTACTTGCGCAAAAGCATATTTCAGCACCAATCGCCAGTGCAACAAACCTTGAACAAATTACCCAATTTTCAAATGCAGTGAATCTTCAACTCTCACCAGAAGACATGCAAATTCTTTCAATAGTGTAAATATAAAAAAAGAGGCTATAAGCCTCTTTTTTCTCGTGACCAAACATCTATGCTTCAGTAGGTTTTTTGAGTTCCGTCATCGGCCAACGTGGCGTCGTTGTCACGGCTAAGCCATCATGCTGTCCTGCTTTTAAGCGTTGATATCCAGCAAAAGCAATCATGGCGCCATTATCCGTACATAAAGCTGGTTCAGCATAATATACTTGAGCTTTTATTTTAGCTAAATCTGCTTCAAGACGTTCACGAAGACGCTTATTGGCACTCACACCACCAGCAATGACCAAACGCTTAAGACCAGTTTGCTTTAATGCTTTAACTGATTTTTTGACCAATGTATCAACAATAGCCTCTTGAAAACTCGCAGCAATATCAGCGTCTCGGTTTTCATCACCTAATTTTTTCATTTGTACAGAAACCGCTGTTTTTAAGCCACTAAATGAAAATTCCAAACCTTGATGCAACATAGGACGTGGAAATTCAAAAGCAGTGGCATCACCATGTTCAGCAAGTTTAGAGATATTTGGACCACCTGGATAAGGCAGCCCCATCATTTTAGCAACTTTATCGAATGCTTCACCCGCTGCATCATCGATTGACTCACCTAAGATTTCATAATGTCCAATATCATATGCCGCCATTAATTGTGTATGCCCACCCGAGACTAACAAGGCGACAAACGGAAATTCCGGTGGAGTGGCTGATAAGAGAGGCGCCAACATATGCCCTTCCATATGATGCACACCAATGGCTGGTTTATTTAACGCAAATGCAAGCGTACGACCAAACAATGCTCCGGTCATGAGTGCACCCATTAGGCCTGGACCACGTGTATAAGCCACTGCATCAATCTCAGATTTTTTGATTTGACTTTCTTCAAGCAATTGATTGATTAAAGGAATTAATTTACGAACATGATCGCGTGACGCCAATTCGGGTACCACTCCACCATATTCAGCATGCAATTTAATCTGACTATATAACACCTGTCCTCTTAAGCCGACTTCGCTGTCATAGAGTGCGAGACCAGTTTCATCACACGACGTTTCTAAGCCTAAAACGATCATTAAATTGCCTTTAACCCATTTCAAAATATTGCTAAAGCTATTATAGACTTGTGATATGAGATGTAAATGAGTAAAATACTGACCTTCACTTGTGACTCAGCGCAATTCGGTGCTTAGTCTTATCCATAAACTAGAGGATTCTTCATGCCACAAGTTAAATTGAAAGAAGGCGAACCAGTAGACGTAGCTATCCGTCGTTTCAAACGTTCATGCGAAAAAGCGGGTGTTTTAGCTGACGTTCGTAAACGTGAATTCTACGAGAAACCAACTCAAGAACGTAAGCGCAAAAAAGCTGCTGCTGTTAAACGCTACCAAAAGAAATTGGCGCGTGAATCAGTACGTACTACTCGCCTTTACTAAGATTAATTTGTGATTGACTGCTCGGATATATAAATGACTACTTTAAAAAACCAAATTACTGACGTTTTGAAAGCAACAATGCGTGCTAAAGAAATGGATAAGTTAACGGTGATTCGTAGTCTCCAAGCAGCAATTAAGCAAATCGAAGTCGATGAACGCGTAGAACTAGATGATAGTCGAGTTCTCGCGGTCATTGAAAAACAAATCAAGCAACGTAAAGAATCGATTAAAGCTTTTGAAAGCGCTAATCGACAAGACTTAGCTAGTAAGGAACAAGCCGAGGTTGAGGTTTTATCTCAATTTCTACCAGCAGCTATGACTGAGGAAGAACTTGATTCAATTATTGCGCAAACGATTGCTGCGCAACAAGCTACTAGCATGAAAGATATGGGTAAGGTGATGAATTCTCTACGTCCGATCATAGCCGGACGTGCCGATCCTGCACAAGTTTCGAGTAAAATTAAAGCTCAACTTTCTTAAGTTTTCGTATTATGTTTGATTTGGTCTATTTAATAATGGCATTAAATAGTCCAGTCTAAATCACATATCCCCGATTTTATTACAACAATACTTTTTAGTTTTTCACTTTCTGATTATTTAAGCTCACATTGAATATTATATCTTTGTAAAATCTGCATTTCTTTAGATCGCTTCACTTTCTCAACAACATCCTGTTTACTCATTCTAGAGTAGGAAAGTGGTAAATCCTTTCGATATTTATCCACCACTCGATAAAAGCCATCGACATAAGTTCCAACAATGACACAATATCTTTGAGTCTGATCAACGCTAAAATGTGTTGTATTTGGTGCTAGCATTTTTAGAAAATGCCTCATATCGGCATTATATTTTTGTGATACAACTTCAATTTCTTGTGTAAATTTAACAGGAAGTGTTTCCGCATGAGTGAACACACCTACCCCAAACAACATCATAAAAAATAGTGGCAATTTCATTATTAGATTCAATCACATAATTTAAAATATTTATTCATTCATCATTCTAAAACAATCTAACCATTAAGAATGAATAGTTTCAATAAAGTTAGGTTTGTATTCCTGGAAAAACTCTTCATAAGGTGGCGGTATTTTCCCTTCAACCGCAGAACCGAGCCTTAAACGTATAATGCCTGGTAAATCAAGCCGATGTGAATATAAAGGACTTCCACATTCACCACAAAATACTCTTGCCTTTAACTCGGTATGAAAATAAGACTTAAGCACATCTTCACCAGAAATTAACTCGAAGTTTTCAAGCGGGATCGGGCTATTCCATGCAGCAAAACCGCCTTGAGCCAACTGACAGTGCTTGCAATAGCACAAGATACTTTTCTCAAGATCACCATGATAAATATATTGCACCTTCCCACATAAGCATTGACCTTTTATCATTTAAACCTCTTATAATTTTTGTTGACGCTCATCCTGCATCATCCGCAGTCTTTGATTGATGACTGCACTCATAGAGTTATTTTCCTTGGCTAAACGCTGAGCATGAATGAGTGAGCGAATCGCATTCTCTTCCGCTCCCTTCCAATATTCAACTTCAGCCCGATATCGCAATACATTTACAGTACGTAAAGGATTTTTAATATCTAAATTTGCCGCTTGTTGTCGAATGAACCATGCTTGCGTATCACGATTATTGATTTGGATAAATTTATTCGCCAACCTTTCAGCAGCAACAAAATTTCCCTGTCTAATATAAATTTCAGCTAATTTATAACTTAAAGCACGATTTTCAGGTGTTATTCGTTGGCGCACCAATATCGTTTCCTGCGCAGAATCAAATTGATTGGTCGCCAAGTAGATATCTGCTTGAATAAGCGCGATAAGCTGATGGTTTGGCTGGACTTTCTTAGCAAGCTTAATTTCTTTTTGTGCTAGATCAAAATCACCACGCTTTAAATAAAAAGCAGACAGTGCAATTCTTCCAGCCAATGCATTTGCTCTCACCACTCCCTTTAACTGTTCCTCGTTGGTTTGATTGGTCACAACTGCGGTATACCACTTGATCTGATCAAACTCAGAGAGTGTGTTGCTATACGGAACTTTAGGAAGTTGATCTGCTCGTAATCGAGCCTCGCTCATACGCTGAGTAGTCAAAGGATGTGTTAACCAAAAATCAGGAAGATAACTAATTTTTGGAGTCGCACGATTCATGGTTTCAAAAAACTCAGACATACTGTACGGGTTATATCCGGCACGATACATCAATTGCATTCCAATACGGTCTGCTTCACGCTCTTGATTACGGCTATAACTTAACTGTCGATCCACCAATGCGGCTTGAGTTCCCATCATCAGTGCAGCACCTGCATTACCATCAGCTTGTGATGCAATTGCAGCACCCACTATGATACCAGCGAGTGCAAGCAATCCCTGCCCTTTAAAAGCCTCTTGAGAACGGCTGTAGTGTCTTTGCGAGACGTGTGCCACCTCATGAGCAACCACACCCGCAACTTCATCCATATTCTTTGCCGACGTAATTAATCCACTATTCAATGCAAATAAACCGCCAGGTACAGCAAAGGCATTAATTTGTGGATCGTTTACAATCACCAAGGCAATTGGTTGACCTAACTGTGTTTGCGCAATAATTTTTCGGAATACAGCCATAAATTGATCTTCCAACCAAACATTGTTTAACACTGGAAGTTGTTGCTGCACTTGACGATAGACTTTTTCACCGATCATTTTTTCTTTTTGTTGATCGATAAATCCAACACCACTATTAATATCAGGCACTTCAAATTGAATTTTATTGGCATTGTAGAGTTCATCAGCCGCGGCTGAAAAACTCGAACTCGCTATCAATAAAGCCAAAATGATCTTCTTCAAACCTGTATTCCTAAACGTGTACTCCATCGACTATAACACTGAATAATGTGAAGATTAATGATGAACTGTTACGTTTATTATCACGCTCAAAAGACTTTATTTATTCACAATATATTGAGGCTCATCCCCATCTAAGGCTTTTACCAGATTATCATAAGCAAGATTTGCCATTTTCATTCTGGTTTCTGCTGTCGCCGAACCTACATGCGGCAATGTCACGACATTTTCCAATTGAAACAACCGTGATTCTTGAAGCGGCTCTTTCTGATAAACATCTAAACCAGCAGCAAAAATTTTGTGCTTTTCTAGCGCCTCAATCAAGGCCGACTCATCAACAACTGATCCTCTGGCAATATTCACAAACACAGCATGTTTTTGCATTTTCTCAAATTGAGCTTGACCGATCAGCGCTTTCGATTGCTCATTTAAATCGACTGCCATGACGATAAAATCAGACGTTGAAAGTAAGGTATCAAGATCACAATATTTCGCCTTTAAAGGCTCAGCTCGCTCTATACATGGTTTTCGATTATGGTATTGAATATTCATATTAAATCCATAAAAACCACGTCGAGCTATCGCAGCACCGATATGACCTAAGCCAATGATACCTAGCGTTTTCCCATAAACATCTTGACCAAATTGTGCAACACCAGCGGTACGCGTCCAATGTCCATGCTTTGTCCAAGAATCTAAATGTGTCACTTTACGAGCCGCACTCATCAATAAGGTAAAAGCCAAATCAGCAGTCGTCTCTGTCAACACATGAGGCGTATTGGTCAACCAAATACCCTGTTGTTTTAAATATTCAACGTCGTAATTATCATAGCCCACACTGACAGACGAAATGATTTTAAGTTTTTTTGCGGTCTTTAAGTTGTCTTGATTTAAACGACGCCCAGCGCCTATCATCCCATCTGCATCTGCAACTTCTCTTAAAAGTTGTTCATTAATGTCACCCTGTTTCGGATTTATCTGAACAACCAGATATTTCGATTCTAATTGACTTAATATTTTTGGATCTATCTGACTAAATACCACAACCTTTTTTTTCATAAAACTCCCTCTTTAGATCCAGTATCGATTTAATTTTTAATTAAGTTCCACAAGCGACGCTTTAACAATGGCTGCTCAATCATGTCTTGTAAACTTGCTATCTGCATATGCTGTGTCGTCGAAATATGCGGCAAATGCCCTAAGCTCAATATCTTTTTATCAACAGATAATGCATCGATAAAACCCTGTATAAATACTTCAGCACCTCTTCCATCTTGGAATTGTGCGAAATTAAATGGCCATTTTAAATCGTAAAACTGTGAACTCACACTACGCTGGATATTCACCCATAAGTTTTCTTGTTCTGTGGTGAGCGCTGTAGCATCTAGCAGAATAATATGTGTTTTAGTGATCATCGCTTGAATTTCAAAAGCATCGATTACAAGCGGTTGACGCTCAACAGCCTCATCTTGAGACTGTTTGTCATTTTCCACAGACTCTCGAGGAAGCTGCACACCGTCTGGATTACTTTTTAACTGAAGCGAAGAATCATCTTTATTTAGCTGTTCAACTTGTGAAGCTGGTTTTGTGATGAACTGTTCTGATTGAGCTTGCGCAAATTCAGGAAAAGATACATCTATTGGATGATTTTCTTCAACCTGATCGCGATATAAGGAAGGTTTGTAATGACGTGTTTGTGCCGTATTTTGTGGAATCCATATATCGATTCCCATCACAGCTAAGAGGCTTCTTTGATGCTCTAACATATTCACATTCATTACAGATGGACTGGCATGAGGGCTGGGTATTCTACCCACTTTTTTAATCTTTTACTGAACTTTTAATCCGCAAACAATCATAACTTAATTTCATTTCTGACGCATTAACATCCTTGCAGCTTTTAAATTCAGAATGCATTGATAGCTAAACAATAATGACGCTGTTTTTCTTATGCATTTGATCCACAATTTCATCACTTTCAAATCCAAGTCGCCAATATAATAATTCAAGTACATCCAACTCATCTTGTGTAATAATTCGATCATTCCATAAACATAATTCAGCAACACCCAAAATACTCAACCGATCTCTCAACAACAATCCAGCAATATCATTAAGAATTTCACCTAAGTCGATAGGTTCATCTGAAATTTCTTCATAAAACTCAATTTCATCACGAGTTAAAATTCGTTCTAAGATTTGGGTTCTAACTTCAAGCTGATTAGCAGTATTTAACTGCTGAACATGTAATAACGCATCTATTAGCCTAACAATTTGCGGCTTAGCATCCTCAATTGAGGTTGGACGATGTATTGGCAATAAATCCAGTTGAGACTTCACCTTTTCAATCAGTAAAGCATCCAAAAGCCCAATTTCACCATCTTCTTGAATAATTTTAGCCAATTTAGTAATGAACTGACGTGCACTTGTAGCAGGCATATTTCCCAATTGCCTACATGCCTCATGAAAAATTTGAATATGCACTCGTCCATCTATATTTAACAGTGAGTCGACAATTGCACGACTCACAGGTGCATCAGAAGGAATAAATTCACGGTATTGCCGAATCATTAAAATCGCAACCATCACTTCACGCGCACCAGTCGAAGTTTGCAAAGCCCTTTGAATGAGTTCTGGACGTTTCATCTGCTGTCTAACTTCACTATTTAAGGGTTTGATGGCATCCTTAATTGCAAAGCTGATCGGTGATAATCTTAATAATGGAAGTGGCTGTGGTGACATCCATGGATTATATTCTTCAGCAATAGATTCCTCTAAAGAACGCATTAAACTAAATAGTGGTTGATTGCGTAATTTTTGTAAATTTTCTAATTGAATATCCTCAAGTAAATTCGGATTTAATTCATATATACGATCTTGAATACAAGGTTGGATATTCAACCAACTTTGAGGACTAAGTGAGTTAGCAAAGCACATATGAGAAATAGCTTCAGAATATTCACTATGAATCTGTGATCCTGCGTGATGAACATAGATTCTCAATAAGGTTTGAATATTAGCATTACTACTCAATAATCGTCTTGTCATTGCATCGTTATACAATGTTCGACTACCCAAAGTAATATATTTCATCAGACGCGTAATAAAGACGCCTAAACTACCAATTAACCATATGACTCCACCGATCGCCACAAAAGTTGTTTCCAAACTATCTCTCAATTGACCCCGATTACGTCGAAATCCCTGCTTCGCGATTTTACTGCCCCATTGGCTAAAGGTAATTAACCCACTGTATAAAATTTTAAGACGAGTATTTTCTCGAGTTTCACCCGATAAAATTTTATGGAATTCATGACCCAACAATCCATAAAGCTCTAACTCATCAAGATTTTGTAGCGCCCCCCAAGTCAGAATAATCACAGTATCTTTGGGATGAAAACCCGCAGTCAGTGCATTAACCCCTATTTCATCGGGTAAGACATAGAGTGTAGGTGTATCAATTGAGAATCGATGTGCTAATTTTTCAGCAAGCCTAAGCGCTGTACTTTCTTCTGGAGTACTTTCAATAAAAGTGAGTTGTCGTGCTTTCAATTGTTTTGCGAGCGTATGACCACCAGAGCGGAAGACATAAAACTCATAAACGACAGAACCACCAATAATGCTAATCAATAGCACCATCATATATGGACTGAGAAAATGCCACCAAATGGACTCAGAAGGATCAATATAATGAACCAACAATCCGAGCGTCGTGTTTAAAATGATAATTGCGAGCACAATAACAATTAAACATACGCTTAATGACCACAGCATATTTTTGTTTTTAATTAAGTAACCACTCACATCTTTCAATGTAAAATTTCCTCATTACATTGTCTTGTGATCATAAATTAAAAAAGCGGGAAATACCCGCTTTTTCAAATAGAAAACTATAAATTAATTTTCTTTAATACCACTCAGATCAACTGAGGCTGCATCAATATTTAGATCGATATAACCATCTTTGGTTTTCTTGGCAGAGTCATTACGCTTGCGCTCTAAACCATCGAGATACGACTCATCAATGTTACCCGCAACGTAAATACCGTCAAATACTGAGCAGTCAAAGTCAGTTAACTCAGGTACTTTTTTCGTACGAACAGCTTGCTTTAAATCTTCCAAATCTTGGAAAATCAAACGATCAGCACCAATCATTTCACGAATTTCTTCAACATCACGATTTGAAGCAATTAATTCGTTTTTAACTGGCATATCAATACCGTAGACATTCGGGTATTTCACCATTGGTGCAGCAGATGCAAAGAAAACTTTTTTAGCACCAGCATCACGTGCCATTTGAATAATCTCATTACACGTTGTACCACGCACAATCGAGTCATCTACAAGCAAAACGTTCTTATCTTTAAACTCCAATTCAACTGGATTTAGCTTTTGACGTACAGACTTTTTACGCAGCTGCTGACCCGGCATAATGAAGGTACGACCGATATAACGGTTTTTCATGAAACCTTCACGGAACTTCACACCGAGTGCATTGGCAAGTTCTAAAGCAGATGTACGCGAAGTATCTGGAATAGGTATAACAACATCAATGTCATGCTCCTCACTCCATTCACGCAGGATTTTCTGCGCCAACTTCTCACCCATTTTCAAACGTGCTTTGTATACCGAAATTCCGTCAATGATAGCATCTGGACGAGCAAAATAAACATACTCAAAAATACATGGGCTATGGTGTGGGTTAGCCGCACATTGCTTCGTGAATAGATTACCAGCATCATCAATAAAGATTGCTTCACCTGGCATCACATCACGTTCAACTTTAAAACCAAGCGCTGTTAAAGCAACTGATTCGGAAGCAAGGATATATTCAACACCATCCTCGGTATCACGCGATCCCAAAATTAAAGGTCGAATGCCATTTGGATCACGAAAACCAACTAAACCATGACCAGTGATCATTGCAACAACAGCATAACCACCTTTACAACGCTCATGCACACGAGTGACTACATGGAAAATATCATCCGCAGTCGGTGTAAGTTTGCCGCGTTTTTGTAATTCATGTGCAAAAACGTTTAATAACACTTCTGAATCTGAATCAGTATTCATGTGACGTAAATCTGTTTTAAACAGATCATCATGAATCTCGTCAGCATTGGTTAAATTACCATTGTGCGCTAAAGTAATACCATAAGGAGAGTTTACGTAAAATGGTTGTGCTTCAGCGCTACTCGATGAGCCAGCTGTTGGATATCGGACATGACCAATTCCGTAATTACCTAACAATGCACGCATATGACGTGTATGAAATACATCACGCACCATGCCATTGTCTTTTCTCAAAAAGAGACGACCATTATGGCATGTCACAATCCCTGCAGCATCTTGTCCACGATGTTGTAACATCGTTAATGCATCAAACAACATTTGGTTAACAGGTGATTTACCAGCTATACCAACAACTCCACACATAGCAACCTCGCAGACAAGCTAGGATTAATAAAAAGGATTATTCGTTGAATGAGATGACGAATCATCTTGTTCAGAAGATGATTGACGAGAAGAATCTGATGATTGATTCGACTCTTCTAATTTCATATGACTTAAAGCTTTTGACGCTGTCTCTTTGGTGTACTCAGTCGCTAAAGGCGCGTAAGGCAATAAAGTTTGAATAAACTTAGATTGTTTCCAATGTGGAGAGCTCTCTACAAATGAACCAATCCCTTGCATAGTAATGAGGACGATTAAGAGACCTTTCAAGGTGCCAAATGCACCACCTGCCAATCGATTTAATGGACCAAGCTTTAAGCTTTTCAGCAACCGATTTAATATTGCAGTGACGATCCAAGTCAAAACAACAATAATCAGAACAATAAAAGCAAATGCCGCTATTTTTTGAACCACAGGATCTTGACTGAGTGCGGACATTGAAGGCGCAATTTGACCCGCAAATTTTGCACCCATAATGAGTGCAAAAATCCATCCTACCAAGTTCGCAAAGGCTTTAACGAATCCTTGACGCAAACCGTTAAGCCCTCCAATGAGCAGAATAATCAGTATAAAGATATCGATGGTATTCATAGATTAGGTCATAGCTTGTACGCAATCTTTAATCAGTTTTGGCCCTGTATAAATTAGACCACTATAAATTTGAACCAATTGCGCACCCGATTGCTGTTTAGTCGCGGCTTGATCACCACTAAGAATACCACCAACACCAATCAATGGGATTTGACCTTGAAGTAATTTTGAAAATGCAGATAGACATTGTGTACTTTTTTCAAATACAGGCGCACCAGATAAACCACCTGCTTCATCACCATGCGCTAAATTTTCTACACCCTCACGTGACAAAGTCGTATTGGTCACAATCAGACCATCAATTTTAAATTGAATTAATTGAGATGCAATAAATTCAATATCTGACTCAGTTAAATCTGGGGCAACCTTTAATACCAGTGGAACATAATGTTGATATTGTTCAGCAAGTTCAAGTTGACGATTTTTTAAAGTTTCAAGAAGTTCTGTTAATGCATGTCCACTTTGTAAACTACGTAAGTTCTTGGTATTCGGAGATGAAATATTAACAGTAATATAAGATGCGTAATTATAAACTTTTTCTAAACAAATGAGATAATCAGTTACAGCATCTTCAACTGCTGTATCGGCGTTCTTACCGATATTGATGCCTAATACACCTTTATAATTTGCTGCCTTAACATTCTCAATCAGCTGATCTACACCATCATTATTAAAACCCATACGATTAATAATCGCTTGAGCCTCTGGAAGGCGGAATAAACGCGGTTGAGGATTTCCAGATTGAGGTCGAGGGGTAATGGTTCCAATTTCGATAAAACCAAAACCTAAACTCGCAAGTGCATCAATATATGCACCATTTTTATCTAAACCTGCAGCCAAACCAACTGGGTTTGGAAATTGAATACCCATACAAGTCACTGGCTTTGGGTCTATTTTTTGACGCATTATGCCAAACTTATATGTCGATTTAAGCATTGATAATGTCAAATCATGTGCACGCTCAGGCGCCAATGAAAATAGAAATGGACGAGCAAGCGAATATAACATATCTCAAAAACTGCGGTTTTTTAAGTTGCCACATTATAGGCTGAGTATGCCCAAAACGCTATGCCTGTCATAGGTTTATTTTCACCACTTACTGTACTGATGCTGTTAATTTAATCGCAGCTCCAGACTTAATAAGTTCCAATTTTTCAACACTTAAACCCATTTGAACCAATTGGGTAAGAAAATTTGCGAGGATCGCGTAGTTTTCATGCTCAGCACTGATCATCAATTTATTATCGCTTGGTTGTGTGACCACAGATAATCCTGCTTGTTGTGCCACACGCAGAATTTTATCCGAAGGTGTTAGGCTTAAATCTGTTGAAGATTTCATTGTCACCACATTGGATTGCATCCACACCAATGTGTCTTTCAGTTCATTCAATCTTTTTTGCTGATTATCTGCTGCTTCATGCATTTTCCACAAAGCAGAACCAATCAATGCGACGACAACGATAATCGTTGCAGCGATGACAAGTACACGCTCACGTACACTCAATGACGATAAATAGTCATCAATCTTTTCAAATAATTGATCAAATTGATTTTGAAATTTTTCTAAAGTTTTCATTATTGTACTTTCACCAAACCAACGACCATTTTATCCTGAGTTTGCACATTCCCAAGTTCAGCTTTGAAGCCTTGCTGATTCATTTGCTGAATTAGATTTTGTAATTTTTCGGATGAGTCCGCCACCAAATCCATACTTAAACCAGATGCTTCATAAGAAACACGATTTGCGATAATTTGATGTTGCATTAAAATCGGACCTACACGGCTGATTAACTGTAAGACCTCAGTATTTGCAGGTTTACTCATCCGCAAATTACTTTCAAATTGGCTTCGCAAATTTTGCTCATTGAGACGACTATTGGGTCCAAACCAAGATTGATATTGCTCTACCGCAACCAAAGCCGTTTGATCAGATACTTTTTTTAACTTTACCCAACGCACTAAATCATAACTGAATTGCACTACAAGCAAGCCCACAAGCAGTGCTGCACATGCTTTCCAATAGCCTGAGATTCCACCCTCTGTGTTTTTTGCTTTAGGCAAAACATTGAATGGATGATTCTTTAATTTTTTTTCAGCTTTAAATACATAATTAAAGCTTTCCCGCTCATTTTGTTCCGTTGCATGAATCAAACTCATCATCTGATCATCATTTAACCGATCATGCAAAATATGTATAGGCTTTGGCAATAGATCCAAAAACAATGCTAAATCATCAATCGCAAAACCTTGATTTGATCCTGTTCTCGCCAATAAATGCCCATAAATATTGGCTAAAATAGTTTGCCCCTGTTCTGGCACTGGTAAGACCAAAAAATCGGGTAATAGCGCAACCACTTTCACCGGAATCAAGTTCAGAGCATGTTGCATTGTCTGGACTTGGTATTGACTGATCCCCATTACTGACAATTGATCTGGTGCCTCAAATTGAGTAAGCACTTTCATCTGATCAATGGAGTGAATGGTATATTCTTCAAGTAAATATTTAGCGCCTTCGCTTCCAATTTGCTTGAATTGAGCTTTGGGCATATTCTGTTGAATAATTTGCACATCATGGCTTGAAAAGAATACAACAGCTTCTTGTCCATGATACGGTTGAGTATCTTGAATTAACTCTTCTAGCGTTGTTGATGAATTCCAATTTTCACCATTTGACCAGAGCCAAACCCCATTCGACACTGGCATCCATAAATACAACATTAATTTTATTCTGCCGTTTTATTCATTAAACACTTATGGTTATTAAGCTGACGGTACAAAATGTTTTAATTTTGTGGAAAGTCCCGCAGCAATGACTGTCTGATCATAAATCCGCGCTTCAGCAAGCGAAAAAGGATTAAAAAATTCAGACGTAATAATTTCTTCAATATATGCCACAACATTCATATGACATACAACCACAATATTCTCAAAAGGTAGTTGAGATAACCACTCAACTGCAACTTTAGCATCATCGTCAGGTTTAATTTTATCACATACTAAAACTTCAACATTTGGAAAGAATTGCTGTATATGTTTTAAAGTTTCCTGCGCCCTGAGCAAAGTACTCACTACAAATATATCAGGTGCTACTACGTCTTTTAAAAATTGCGCAGTTTGTTCAGCTTGAATATGACCCCGCTCAGTCAGTGGTCGTTTCGAGTCATTACCATTAATTGGTGAAGCGGCTTCACCATGACGAACTAAAGTGAGTTGCATTTGTTTTCCCTAAACCATGTCTCATCCATCATATCTAAACATTATGACAATGATGATAAACCATTCATTAATCTTAAACTTTATGATGCGGCAATACGAATTCAACATCACTTCGATGACCATTTTTCATCAAAGATAATGCAATATGTAATGGTGGTGCACCTTCATAAATCACTTCATAAAGTGCTGTGGTGATTGGCATATAGACATCAAGCTCTTTGGCTCTTGCATTCACTTGCACTATGGTATTAATCCCTTCAGCTGTTTGACCCAGTTGCGTCGTTGCCTGCTCTAAGGTTTTACCTGAACCTAAAGCAAATCCAACTTGATAATTTCGACTTAAAGGACTATTACACGTTGCGAATAAATCGCCAACACCAGACAAACCTAAGAATGTCAGTGGATTTGCACCTAGCTGTACAGCGAAGCGACTCATTTCCGCCAACGCACGTGTCAAAATCATACTTTTGGTATTTTCGCCAACGTTGTAGGCTGCAGCCATCCCCATTGCGACAGCATAGATATTTTTAAGTGCACCTCCAAGCTCCACGCCATGTACATCATCGCTTCCAAATACACGAAATAGTGCACTGTGTAATGCTTGCTGCACTGCATATCTCACCAATTCAGAATGGCTGGCAATCACTGTTCCAGCAGGCATTCCTGACATAATTTCTTTCGCTAAATTTGGGCCCGAAAGGACGCCATAAGGTACTTCTGGAAGCTCTTCACGAATAATATCACTCATGAAACTAAAGGTTTTAGCTTCGATCCCTTTAGTCAGAGATACAACTGCCTGAGCGGTGATAAAGGGCTTAATCTGTTTGAGTACATCTCGGAATGAATGGCTCGGAATAGCGACCAAAATAATGTCTCGATCTCGAACAGCCTTTTCAAGATTGGATTCTGCTTTTAATGCTGGCTCAAGGTTGTAATCCGGCAAATATCTTGAATTAACATGTGTTCGATTGATTTCATTCGCAATTTCCTCATCACGAATCCAAATCATGGTGTCACAACCATTTCGCACTGCCGTATTCGCCATGGCTGTACCAAAACTACCACCACCAAGAATCGTAACACGCAAGGCTGTTTTATGATCAATTGCAACTGGCTCGACCAAATCTGAAAACTTTAATTCCGACATTCTTTTAAATCCTAAACATTCTTTTTCTAATCGTTAAATTTGCAAAGTTGCAATTACGGCTGCCAAAAACTGACGAATGCATCTGTTTCAATCTCAGTGCGTGGTGCAATCGCCTTAAAAGCAGTCCCTACATAAATGATACCTGAAATTAAATCATGCGTTTGTAGCCCTAACTTTCTTTTAAATAGATCTGACTCCACAACAGCACCACTGCGCCACATGGTATTGAAACCCTGAGCTTGTAAACTGAGCAAAAGATTTTGTATTGCAGCGCCTGAACTTAAAGTTTGCTCAAAATATGGAACTTTCGCATGATCATGAAATCGTGTTACAGCGATAATCAGCATAGGTGCACGCATAGGATGATGACGTACGCGTTCAATTTGAATTGAATCAGTTTCACCAAGGTCTGCTACTGCTTCACTGAGTAAAACACCAAATGCTTCACGTTGATCTCCTTTCACAACAATAAATTGCGTCGGTTTCAGACGATGATGATCGGGTGCGGTTAAAGCGGCTTTAAAAGCTAATTCTAATTGTTCTGCGTTAGGATGAGGTTCTACCAAATGACCAACGGATTGACGCTGATGAATATTGTCATGCACTACTTGAGAAAATTGATCTGACATTTGAAGACTAATCTTTAAACTAACACTATGTACTTAAGCTTAGCATAAACATTGAAAACTACTCTACAGTTATACTTATACACAATGCATCCAGCATGATTACAATCAAACAGAAATCAGGTATTTCACTTCAAAATCGATACAAAACATGCTTAATTCTTTGGAATTTAAGCCCTAGCATACATGACAGAGCTCTAAACTTTATATTGCAAATGCTAAAGGAAAAATAAAATGAAAAAATTAATGACATTGGCTTCATTAGCGACTACGACAATTCTCCTGAGTGCTTGTGCATCAACACCGACTGAAACACTTGCCATTCAAAAACCAAACAATCAATATGAGGTGTCAGGATTAGGCAAAACCCAAGTTCTTGCAAAAAATAATGCAATTTCTGCCGCGAACAAAACTTGCGGTAAGAATTCTGCACCTGTCCTAATTGACGAAAAAACTGAATATAACGGCGCTCTAAAAGGTGTTGTAGATGAACAGACTGGTAAACTCATAACAGCCGCTTCATCAGTACTTGGCTCTGTAATCGGTACTAAAAATACAATCGAAAAAGATACCGACTACCAAACAACAATCACCTTCAGCTGTAATACAGCCCGCTAAATTTTCCTATAAAAAAAGTCCCTTTGAAGGGACTTTTTTATTGAGCAATTAGCAATAACCATCTAAACGTGTTAATGGAATCTTTTGACCAATCGCTTTTTCGATCTCAGGTAAATAAAAAGCATCATCTTCTGACAAGAAACTGATACTCACACCTCTTGTTCCTGCTCGACCTGTACGCCCTATACGGTGTACATAATCATCAGACTGCTCAGGTAGAGTAAAATTAATCACGTGTGACACACCATCCACATGAATACCTCGACCAGCCACATCTGTTGCGATCATAATGTTGTGTTTGCCATTTTTAAATTGATCCAACATCTTTAAACGTTTATCTTGCGCGATTTCACCAGATAACATCACTACCTTGTAACCATCATGCTTAAGATGATCATACAGCTTACGGACCTGATCACGGCGATTTGCAAATATCATGACTTTTTCAATGGGCTCATCACGCAATATTTCTTGCAGCAATTTGTATTTATCTGATTTCCCAACCACATAAACACGTTGCTCTACGTCAGCATTGGTTTTTTTCTCAGGCTCAATTTCGACAGTAACAGGTTCAAATAACCATTGTTGAGCAAGATTGAGTACATCATAACTAAACGTAGCAGAGAACATTAAGGTTTGACGTTGTTCTTTGCGTGGAGAGAATCGCACAATGCGTTTAACAGAAGGAATAAATCCCATATCCAGTAAACGATCTGCCTCATCAATGACTAAAAATTCAATTTGATCCAACCAAATTTCTTTTTGTTCAGTAAAATCAATCAAACGACCTGGTGTCGCGACAAGAATATCTACGAAATTTTCATCCAGTTGTTTTTTTTGCTTATCGAAGTCTACGCCACCCACCAAAGTCACAACATTTAAGTCGGTAAACTTAGTCAGATCACGTGCATCGTTTTCAATTTGAATCGCAAGCTCACGCGTTGGTGCCATAATTAGAGCTCGGGGTTCACCACGATAACGCTGTGTTTGTATCGGATTGTTCAATAAATCATTAATAACACTAATTAAGAATGCTGCAGTTTTTCCTGTGCCTGTTTGTGCACGTCCAATTGCATCATGCCCTGCCAACGTATATTTCAATACTTTCTGTTGAATGGGGGTCATTTCATTAAACCCTAAAGCATCAATCGCTTGCTTAAGTTGCGGATGTAAATTAAGGGTTTCGAAACCTGATGACATATAAAGGGCTCTACAATCAATATTTGATAATGGTCTATAGTATAAACAAAAAACGCCCCAATTTATCAAAATTGGAGCGCAACCTAATTTTCAGTGAAAAGTAGGATTAGTCTAAAGGCTGAACTTCTTCAGCTTGAAAACCTTTTTGACCTTGTACAACGCTGAATTCTACGCGTTGACCGTCACGAAGTGAACGGTGGCCTTCACCTTGAATAGCACGGAAATGAACGAATACGTCATCACCGCCTGCGCGTTGAATAAAGCCAAAACCTTTAGTATCGTTAAACCACTTAACAACGCCTTGTTCGCGAGCTGTCATAAGTTAATCCTCAGTTGGTAAGAAAAGGGACCACCCGGTGTTGCAAACAGCAGAGCAAACAAATTTTAAAACATTTTTTATTTCAAAGCTTGTAATCATTCTGTAAAACTATTAACAAAATCCCGGTTATATCCATTATAAATAAGGCTTAGAGAACAAATTTCTCTACGCAATCCTTAAGTACGCATTGAGCTTAACATGGGTACAACACAATTAATAGAAAAATTTTAGCTAATTATCTAACTGAAACTTGTATATTAATCACACAAATTTAGTGCAAAAATTGCACTTTATTTGAACAGTTCATCTAAATCATTTAATTTTATTCTTAAGTCACACTTTTGCTAGAATAATGACCCACTTTATTATTCAATCTCGTGTTTTACTATGTCTCAAGTGTTAATCGATGCGATGGGGAAACCTTGCCCTTTACCTTTACTGCTACTTAAGAAATCGATGAAACAAAATAGTGCACCTCAGCAATTTTTATTAAAAGCTTCAGATCCGAACAGTCAAATCGATATTCAACGTTATTGTCAGCTACATAAATTGACATGCGCATTTAAACAAGTTTCGGATTCTGAATTTCATTACGTGATTGAATCTTAGGTGTTTTCATCTAAATTAATCATGGATAAATATTGTATTTAAATTTACATTTCACTACCCAAATTCGCTTAATTCTGTATGCTATAAGGATTAAGATGAATGTAATTGGTTTTTTAAACTATTTTCCTATAAGGAGTACTCATGACTGACAGCAGCAATCAATTGATGCCCCTGTCATTGTCTGCGCCCGGGGTCAATTTAGGTGCTTACATTAGTACTGTAAACCAGATCCCTATTTTGACAGCTGAACAAGAAAAAGAGTTAGCTGAACGTTATTTTTATGACCAAGATCTAGACGCAGCTAAAATGCTGGTGATGTCCCACCTTCGTTTTGTTGTGCATATTGCCCGCAGTTACGCAGGTTACGGCTTACCTCAAGGCGATTTAATCCAAGAAGGTAATTTAGGCTTGATGAAAGCTGTAAAACGCTTCGATCCTAATATGGGAGTACGCTTAGTTTCTTTTGCAGTACATTGGATTAAAGCTGAAATCCACGAATATGTGATTCGTAACTGGCGTATTGTTAAAATTGCGACAACTAAAGCTCAACGTAAACTGTTCTTCAACTTAAGAAGCTTAAAAAAATCGAGCAAGAAATTAACGCTCGAGGAAGCGCAATCTATTGCGGCTGATTTAAATGTAACAGCTGAACAAGTTCTTGAAATGGAAGGCCGTTTAACAGCTTATGACGCAGCCTTCGAAGCTCAATCCGATGAAGATGATGAAAGCTCAGTTCATGTCGCTCCTGCGCTTTACTTAGAGGATAATCGTTATGATCCTGCTCGTTTAGCAGAGGAAGAAGATTATGAATCTCAGAGCACCTCTGCTTTACATGAAGCAATGGATCAGCTGGATGATCGTTCACGCAATATTTTACAGCGCCGCTGGTTAGATGATGATAAGTCTACGTTGCATGAACTAGCAGCCGAATATAATGTTTCCGCTGAACGTATTCGCCAGCTTGAAAAAAATGCCATGGACAAGATCAAGATCGCCATGTCATCAAATTAATACGATTACAAAAAAAGAGCTATAAGCTCTTTTTTTGTATTTCACGATATGCAAATTTAAAAAAATCCTACGTCATGTATGCTATCGTATGACGCAATTTTTGATTGGGAATAACCTGATGTGGATCTCAATATCAGCCATTAATTTAGCGCTTGCCGTAATGCTGGGTGCTTTCGGCGCTCATGGCCTTAAAGCTCGTGCAACCGAAGCCCAACTGACATGGTGGCAGACTTCAACTGATTATTTCTTTTATCATGCAATAGGATTATTAATACTCGCACTCATACCGAAAATAATTCCAAACTTTTCAACTCAATTCAGTTTTATCTTCATCCAGTTCGGTATCATTTTATTTTGTGGATCTCTATATCTCATGGCTTTAGGACTCCCACGCGGGTTGGGTGCAATTACACCTCTTGGTGGAGCATTGATGATTATTGGCTGGCTACTTTTAGCATGGCAATCATTCAAAATTCAGCATTAAATTGAAGGTCATCCAATGAATATATTTTTAAATGGCGAGTCGATTCAAACGCAATGCCAAAACTTATTAGAACTGGTTCAAGAATTATCGCTAGAAGGTAAACGATTTGCTGTTGAAAAAAATGAAATGATCATTTCAAAAAGCAAACTGGCAGATACCCCTATTTCAGATGCTGACCGTATAGAAATAATTCATGCTGTTGGCGGTGGTTAACTCGGAGTAAATATGGAAGATAGTCCGTTGATCATAGGATCACGTTCATTTAGTTCACGACTATTAGTGGGCACTGGAAAATATAAGGATATGCAGGAAACTGACTTAGCCATCCAAGCCAGTGGTGCTGAGATCGTTACTGTTGCAATCCGTCGCGTAAACATTGGTCAAAATCCAGATCAACCTAACCTGCTCTCAGTGATTCCACCGGAAAAATACACCATTCTTCCCAATACAGCTGGTTGCTTTGATGCCAATAGTGCCATTCGCACTTGTATGCTCGCACGTGAACTTTTAGATGGTCACAATTTAGTCAAGCTTGAAGTATTAGGTGATGAAAAAACGCTTTATCCTAATATTACTGAAACCTTAAAAGCTGCAAGAACATTGATCGATGATGGTTTTGAAATCATGGTTTATACCTCTGATGATCCTATCGTCGCGCAAGAACTTGAGAGTATGGGCTGTGTCGCTATTATGCCTTTGGGGAGTTTAATTGGTTCTGGTTTAGGTATTCTTAATCCACATACCATTTCTATCATCAAAGAAAATGCCAAAGTCCCTGTCTTGGTGGATGCTGGGGTTGGTACAGCTAGTGATGCTGCTATTGCGATGGAATTAGGTTGTGATGGCGTACTCATGAACACTGCGATTGCTGCTGCACAGAATCCGATTCTAATGGCTTCTGCCATGAAAAAAGCTGTTGAAGCTGGACGCGAGGCTTATCTTGCTGGTCGTATGCCACGCAAACGTATGGCAAATGCAAGCTCTCCAGAAACTGGATACTTTTTTAAATAAAAAAAACCCACTTTTTAAAGTGGGTTTTTTCTTAACTCACTCGACGATACAAAGGATCATCCAATCCGTCAATTTTGATAAAGTTAGGTAAAACTTTTATTCTTTCAATCCAAGCGCGTACATTTGGATAAGGCTCTAGAGAAATATCACCCATCGGTGCTAACGCGACATAGACAAACACTGCGATATCCGCAATAGTTGGTCTATTATTCGCTAACCATTCACGGTCTTTGAGCACACCATCTAAAATAGCCAAAGATTTGTGACCACGTATTTTCGCCTCTTTAAATGTTTGCTCGGTACTTTCTAATCCCAAACCATTGTATGGACCTTTGAAAGACAATATCGCGCGTGCCGTGAAAACCCCTAATTGCACCCAACTGGCAGCAAAGGCAAGCCAATCTACAATTTTAGCTTGTTTACTAAATCTTCAGACCACCATGTGTTTTATCTAAATATTTACCTGCTAAATACACCAAAATTGCGGCAGAATCAGTTAAAACAATATCGCCATCTACTAATGCTGGCACTTCGCCTTTAGGATTAATTTTTAAAAATTTCTCACTATGCTGTTCATCACTGAAATAATCTAGTTCTACAATTTCAAGATCCACTTTCAATAATGCTGCTAACAGACGTACTTTATAACTGTTACCTGATTCGTTGTAAGAATATAATTTCAAACTCATTTTTTAGTCCAACAATTTAAATACAAAATATAAATATCAGATTTAAATCAGCAACTTAAATAATGTTTAGTTCAAAAAATATCATGAATAACGATATCTTATTTTATGAATTACCACTGAATCTGAAACGAATGATGATGAAAAATTTGTCTTTTTAATGCTCTCTATTTCTGAAAAATATTTGTGAAATTTCTTTGAAAATTTTAGAGTAAAAAAGAGCCTTTCGGCTCTTTCTCGAAACAAACGGAACGAAACCTTACCTGTTAAGGAATCAATCCTTCATCTCGCATCGCAATCTGTACAGACTGACGCTCTGCAACTTTATTGCGTATATGAATAATATTTTTATAAGGACTCAAGTCATGTTCAATATGATTAGACCAATTGGTGAGTACAAATAAGTACGCATCTGCAGGTCCAAAATTATCATCTACCAAATAATCATTAGTAGATTCACCAATTGTTTTATCAATGAATGTCAGTAAACGATCAACTTCGGCATACGCTTTTTGTTTAGCATCGTCAGTGAGTGGTGCACCAAAAAACACTGCATAAGCATCGTGTAATTCAGAATTTAGATAACCAAGCCACTCCAGTACTTTTGCTCGACCTAATCCAGAAGGTGGAATTAAATCTTGAGCAGGATCATGCTGTGCCAAAAATGGTAAAATTGCGACATTTTCCGTTAAAATTAAGCCAGGATTAATTTCTAGCGCCGGCACATAGCCTTTAGGATTAATTGCGAAGTAATCTTCGCCTTTTTCAGTGGTATGAGTTTTAAGATCAACACGAACCAAATCAAAATCAACATTAATTTCATTTAAAATAATATGCGCTGCGAGTGAACATGCACCTGGCGAATAATACAACTTCATACTTTTTCCTTGTTATCTAACTACTATCATTTTTAAATTGCTTCACGCTTTTTTTCAATAAGAACTGTTTTTTAAATTGCAAGCAAGCGTAAACATCGATGATCTCCTTATGAATATTGTGCAGATTGAATTAATTTTCAAGCTTTTTTCAGCTTTTATTTGTGTGATGTTTTACCATAGCGCTGCTACATCTTTGTGAAAGGCAAATTGTGATTTATTTAAAGAAAGATCAGTGGTTTTCTAACATTCGAACCGACGTACTTGCAGGCTTGGTCGTAGGTTTAGCTTTGATTCCAGAGTCAATCGCATTTTCGGCAATTGCTGGCGTTGATCCTCAGGTAGGTCTGTATGCCTCATTCTGTATAGCTGTTACGATCGCCTTCTTTGGTGGTAGGACTGCTATGATTTCGGCTGCTACAGGTGCGATGGCGCTGCTGATGATCACTCTTGTTAAAGAACACGGATTACAATATTTATTGGCAGCTACGATTCTGACAGGTGCAATTCAAATTATCGCTGGATATCTCAAAGTCGCAAAACTCATGCGTTTTGTTTCCCAGTCAGTGGTTTATGGTTTCTTAAATGCTTTAGCGATTCTCATTTTTATCGCTCAATTTCCAGAAATTGCTCAAATGAATAGCTTAGGCTATATATTTTTAGCGATTGGTTTATTGGTCATTTACGCATTTCCCTATTTACCCAAAATCGGAAAAATCATACCATCGCCATTAGTGTGTATTATTGTACTCAGTGTATTGGCTCTTCTTCTTGGCGCTGACATGAGAACAGTCAGTGATTTAGGTGCATTTCCAGAAACCTTGCCTGTATTTTTAATTCCTGAAATTCCATTGAATCTCGACACTTTACTTATTATTTTACCGTACTCTCTCACGCTCGCCACAGTTGGTTTGCTTGAGACCATGATGACTACGACTGTGATTGATGAAATGACTGAGTCTGAAGGAGATCGTCATCAAGAATGTCGCGGTCAAGGGATCGCGAACATGGTAAGTGGCTTTATGGGGGGGATGGCTGGATGTGCAATGATCGGTCAATCCATCATCAATGTCAGCTCAGGTGCAAGAACAAGATTATCGACATTAGTGGCTGGTGTTTTTTTGCTATGTCTCGTGGTCTTCTTTAAAGATTGGTTGGCTTATATTCCTATGGCTGCTTTAGTCGCCATTATGATCATGGTCGCGTTCACGACATTTAATTGGGATTCAGTAAAAAATTTCCGCAAACATCCCGTGCAAAGTAATGTTGTCATGCTTACTGTCGTGGTGATTGTTCTTGCAACACATAACCTTGCTCTAGGCGTATTGATTGGTGTAGTTCTGTCAGCCCTATTTCTCATTAATAAACTCGAAAGTGAAGTAAAAGTTCAAACTGAATTAGAAAATCACGTGCGCTACTATACGGTGAAAGGTCAAATATTTTTCAGTAGCGCAGAAATTTTTTATGCATTTTTTGATTTCAAAGAGGATATCAAGCAAGTAGAAATAGATCTCAGCTATGCTCATATTTGGGACATCACTTCTGTCAATATGTTAGCGAATGTCGTGGCTAAATTTGAAGCCCAAGGGACTCAGGTACGTGTGATTGGTCTAAACCAAGCGAGCGTAACATTGATAGAACGTATCTCAAATACTTAAAAAAAAGAGCCAAATGGCTCTTTTTTACTACTAAGTTTTAGGAATGGTTTCTGTGTCTCCAACCAACCAAGGCTAACAGGCTTAATCCTAAAATGGATAGCCAGTTCAACGAACCACCACCTGACGTAGTGTCACGCTGTGGCTGCTCAGCATTTGTTGAGCTGTTAAGTTCTAAGTCGAGAATCACTGGATCATGATCAGAAGATCTAAATGCATGATCAGCATAAAAGAGCGACTTCTGCTCTGTAGTCTTAAATTCTTCGTTATAATCTAGGTTCGTTGGCTCATCAGCGTTAATGTGCCATACAAATGCACGCTTAACCGCAGGAAAGAGCGAAGCATCAGCTAAAGCATGATCCAAATTACCTGCTCCACCAAATCCAGCTTTGTTACTGTCTACACCAAATACATAGGTATACGCCTGTTCGCCGAGCCCTACAACTTTGTCCGCCAGTACATTCGTATAATTAGCACGCTCTAAAGCCAAAATTGGATCTTCTTTTGCATAACTATTTAAATCACCAATCAAGAGCGTATTCGGATGACCTGTAATTTGCGTTGGATTCTTTGCAATCCACTGCATGAGTTGTTGTACCGCTTTAACTCGTGTCGCATTCCAACACCCCTGACCATCACCTTGATCCGCATCAGCAGATTGATCATTTGAAGGACAACTACCTTTAGACTTCAAATGATTCGGAATAACCGTAAAGATTTTACCGCCACTCAATGGTTGAAAACTCTGAGCAAGAGTCACTCGATTTCTTTGTGACTGATCATCAAACACTGCAGCAGCGTTAACAGGTTTTACACGCTTACTGTTGTAAATAATCGCAACAGCAATCGCATCATCACCTAATTGATTTGAATTTGGTGGAGTGATGTATTTCCACTCTGATCCAAGTGCTCGTGTTAAATATGCAATGGCACTATTTTCACCATAACCATTATTCGCAATTTCCATTAAACCAAATACATCAGCATCGATTTCTTTCATTGCACTGACAATTTTGGCATGTTGCTTCTCAAACTCAGCTTTGCTGCTAGCACCTCGCTCAGTTGGAAAACCATTTAAACCATTATCATAGTTCAAAACATTGAAAGCCACGACACGGGTTTGGTTTGAATTTTTCTGAATCATTGGTGGCCGCGGGTTATTCGCTTTAATTTGGATTTGAGTACGACCTTGTACAGGTTGAATACGCCACGAATTAAATCGATATTCTAGAATACCCTCAACAGCATTTAACTGATCACCTGCACGTAGGGTATTTAAAGCACTAAACTGACTTGGCAGTGTAGGCGTTAAATTTTGTGCATTATATCCATCATCAAGTTCAATTTTGGACAAAAGATTTTTTTGCGCCAATGCCGTTGCTTCTGCTGATTTAGCTGGATAAATATTGGTCGGCATAAACAAACGTCCTAGACTTAATGACAGTTGTCCGTAGCGACCATAATTGTAATTTTCACTTACCGTTAATGTTTGAGGTATTTTAACCAACATACCTTGATAACGCTTTGGCGCATGCCCTGAGGCGTTGGTTAAACTCTCAAATGGTAACTCGATTGATAAGGGCGTTATCCAAGCGCTTGCCGCTTGATTACAAGTTAAAATATTTTCGGATAAATTATCAATCTGTAACTGATTTTGATATTCAGTTAATCGACCTTTAAGAACGACTTCTTCTCCGACTTTTCCTCCTTTTATAGAACTTGAAGCAGGAGCATATACAAAAATCGCGTTAGTTAGATCGGGTTTTGCTTTGGCATCAGGGGTTTGGATATAGAAACCTGAGAATCCATTCGCATAACGATAATCCGCAGTAATCACCCCCTTCACAGTATAGTTTTGATTCTTAGCTGCTTGTGAGAGTTCAGCGATAGGTGTATTCGCAGAGTTACAACTTAGAGTCGTCGGAGATGGCTCTATTGGTTCATTTGTACTAATCGCTAAATACTGGTTAAAAGCATTGCGATCCGACCATTTAGCCCACTCTTTTTGAATTTCAAAGGGTGCAGATGGATCTATCGAAACGACATCATGTGTTTTCTTTGTACGTTCAAAGCTTAAACCGGTTGCCCAGTTTTGCTGTGTTCCAATCGCACCAAAACGGTCGACAGCCACATTGTTTTTATAGAGAACAATTGCATCATCGCCATTAAATGAAAGGTTAGCAGTTTGCTGAACAGCTTCACCCAATTCAGTTTTTAAATTTGAATGTCCAATTAAAAAGTGCTGCTGAGCTGTTAAAGTTCCTTGCAGCTTGACCGTCAAATTCGCAGTGGTTTGACCATTCGGAAATATTTTTAATTGATACGCGGATAAATCAACAACACCTCCATCTGGATTGTATAGTTCAATACCTTTCTTGTTGTTATTACCATCCACATACTGGCTGATCATGAGTTCAGCATACGGCGTTGAACTAAATCCGATCATACATAAAGATAATATGAGTTTATTGAACACCCATTTATTTAGCGTTAGTTTATTCATTTTAAGTCTTATTCATTGTTCATATTATTTTCCAAGCCTAGTGTACAGGCATGACAAGTAGATGAACAATTCATGACATTTTGAAAAAGTTCATGAATAGATCGACAAATCATTGATAGCTACGTAGCGCTTTCAGGTAGAAAAAGGTTTGACTTAGGAGTCTCAGGTCTTAAAATACCGCATTCGAATTTTTTCTCATTTGCCAAAGTTATGTCGAACGATCAATTAGACCCGCAAGTTGTAGAATTAGACAACTTGAACGAGCATCGCGAAATTGTCACATTTATGCGCCGTTCATCTCCGTTGAATACTTCTCAACGAACTGCGCTTGAACAATATGGTCACTTAATTTTGGAATATCCTGTCGGTGATTTACGTCAGCAATTTGAGCATCCTGAACGTCCATTGACGGTTGAAATCGGTTTCGGTATGGGGCGCTCTCTTGTACTTATGGCAAAAGCCAATCCTGAACGCAATTATGTCGGCATTGAAGTACATGTTCCTGGCATTGCACAATGTGTATATGAAGCGGGTATGGCTGGTTTGACAAACTTACGTTTACTTGATGCGGATGCAATTCAAGTTTTGCGTGAAATGCCAGATAACAGTATCAATGCAATTCAACTTTATTTCCCCGATCCTTGGCAGAAAAAACGTCACCATAAACGTCGCTTTGTCTCACACGATCGTATGCCTTTAGTTGAAGAAAAACTTGAAATGGGTGGAACATTCCATGCTGCGACCGATTGGGAACCCTATGCAGAATGGATGTTAGATGTATTAGATAACCGCCCTCGTTTAGAAAATATGGCGGGTAAAGGTAACAGCTATCCTCGTCCAGACTGGCGTCCTCAAACTAAGTTTGAACGTCGTGGAATTGAAGAAGGCCATAAAATTAACGACTTCTTATTTAAAAAGATTCAATAATAAAAAACAGGACTTAAGTCCTGTTTTTTATTCTGATTGTCTTTTATAAATTTGGTCACTCACCACACTATACACTTGGCTTAAATCCGTACGTCCAGCCTGCGCCAGCATCTCTTGATGCATATGGATAATGTTTTGATCACCACGCATCGCTGGTCCAGTTTGCACCTGTTTTGGGGGATTTAAAGTCGCTTTTTTCGCAGTTTCCAAAATCAATGGGTACAATAAATTAAAATCGACTTTTTGTGCATCTACGAGCTGCTTAGCGACGTCATAGCAGTAGTTGGTAAAGTTACACGCGAAGACAGCTGCTAAATGCAAACTCAAGCGCTGTGTTGAGTCATATTGATAAACCTTTTGACTCAACTCTTTTGCCATTTGAGTCAAGGATGCTAAATCTTCGTCGCTCATCGCTTCAACAAATATTGGCGTACTCAACCAATCAATTTGACTTTCAAAGCTAAAGGTTTGTAGTGGATAGAACACACCTGCACGCTCATGATATTGCGTGATTTTCGAGATATGGGTACTGCCAGACGTATGTACAATTAAAGCCTGAGGAAGCTGTTTTGCAACTTTTTCAGCAACTTCTTCAATTGCCTTATCACTCACCACCAATAATGCAATATCAACGGTGTTTTCGAGATCTTCAATTGCATTGCATGGTCTAGCTCTTACTAAAGCCGCCAACAAATTGGCTTTAGATTGCTCTCGACTAAACACTTGGACAATCTCATGATGTTGACTCAATACCTGAGCCAAATGATGAGCTACGCGCCCTGCTCCAATCACACTAATACGCATATCGCTTCCACATATATTCTGTATACCTAAGCATGCCGATAAAAAAAGGGCGAATCAATTCGCCCTTTTGCTATATTGTAATAAATAAATTAATTAAACACATTGTTTAGGTACACAATTCTCTCATTGGTCTTTTGAATGAAACATTTAGAATATTGCATCTCAACATTGATTTGATTCATTTCATTGTCCCAATATTGATAATGTTGCTGATAAGTTTCACGTTCTTTTTCTGGGATACTCTCAATTGACTTTTGAGAGACCACTTTACAGTCCACGTCACGACGTTCGAACCATTCAGTTTGATCGCTCTTTAGCTGCTCTTTTTGTTCGCTGCTCAAATTATCCCAAGTTAAATTAAGTCGCTCGACAGCTCGTGCTTGCTCTTTATCTAAATCAGATTTTCTCAATTGCATGGCTTTAAGTGCCAAGGCTTTTGTTTTTGTTGTACAGCTTCATACTCTTCGTAAGCTTTTGATTCATTCTGATTTGCTTTACGAAATGCTTCAAATTGAACAGCATATCTCGTCATACTTGCAGCAATATCTAACAATGCATTATCAGGTTGCACACTCAGCATTAAACCTTCTTTATCCGTCTTGGTAATCTCATAATTCAAAGTGCCTGTGAGCTTATCTTGCCCATAACTGATATTGCCATGAACATCATTAATCCAATGTTGGAGCGTATAACTACCTTCGTCATGTTCACATTCATATTCGCAAGGTTTTTCAAGGTATGCATTTTCAGCACGACGTTAAAGCCCCTTCGGCAGGTGGATAACCAACTGGCTTGAACACGTCAGTTTGTTTGTTGCATTTGAAGGATCATTCGTTGTAGTAATCGACTTGAGTTCAAATCTAAGTGATGAGTTGATTTGGGAAAGTAATTTTAAATCTGACTCATACTGATCTGTTGCTTTTAAACGACGATCTAAAATGTTGTTATATTCCTGTTGCGCAAAGCGTTCAATTTCTTTGACATTTGTAGGAGAAGTACAACTCCAATCAGCAATTTCTACATTCTGTGAGGTGTCTTTGCTTTTCTTATTGAGATCACAACCTGCAACGAAGATGGTAGAGATAATCAAAGCCAATTTAATCTTATACGTCATTTTTTATACCGCATATTTATAATTTTGACATATTTAATCAAATTAAAAACAACAACTCCATCACATTTTTATTTTTTTAAAATTTGATGCGTAAAAGCTAACGCTCAACAACCCTGTTTAATCAATGCCTAACTTAGAGTGAAAATTTTTTGCTGTAATTCAGATGTTCGAATAATCGCCATATTTGTTTCGCAATTCAATCGAAAAACTTCAGGATTATCGGCGCCTTCACTATTTAGTTTGCATTCTAAATTACGCTTTTTAGCCCACAGTTCTTGCTCATATTGTATTTTTTGGCGTGCTTGAAGTGAAGCTCTATTCCATACAGAATTTAGATCCTCATTGGCTTGATCTAATTTAAGTTGTGCTTCAGCAATAAGAATGGATTGATAATCGTCTGATGTTTTATTTTGCTGATTTAAAAGTGCTTGTTTCTTTTGACGATCTAACGCTAAAGCTGTCAAACGTGAAGGTTTTAAATGGGCATCTATTAGAACTTTTTGCATAAAGCTGGTGAAATGTAGTGCATTCACCAATTGTAAAGTTACTTCATGCTCTGAAATTCGTACACTATAATTTAACTCAGTAGAAATCTGATTGTTCTCAAAGTTTAATTGAGAAAGTGCAGCTGATTCTAAAACATTTGACTCTCGATTTAATGCGCGCGATACATCAGCATCCGTCAGATAATTTGATGGTAGTTCAGCAGTGACTCTTGCTGTACACATCGTCTGATCAGAGGATCTCATTTTCTTTATTTTATCAATTTTTTCAATTTTAAATTGAACTGGTTTCAAACTACGCTGTAAGAGTTGACCATCTATAATAACTTGATCATTTTCTATAATACTTTTGAGTTGAGTCGCTGAGATATTCGCGATGTCTTTATGGATGACTTGTTCGAGTTTTAATTGCACTTCAGGTTGATCACAACGATTAAAAGCATACATGATTGAATACACTTGTTGGCATCCTGACAACACACCAACCATACACAATGTGGTCAATGTTTTCATCTGAAGTTTCATGCTACTCCCCCAATCAAACTCAAGCTCTTGATACCAAACCTCATTGGTTTTGTTTTGATTCTTATTAAAGCTCTCAGTTAAATTTTATTAAAAAATAAAGATCTTCATAAAATATACTGAATCATGAATTATTCAATCATCCATAATAAAAAAGGCCGATATTAATCGACCTTTAAATGATTGAATTCACATTATTTTATGAAAGTACGAATTACCTTACCTTTGACTTTTTGATTAATCAACGGTGTATTTTTGCCTTGAGAAATAATAGAAGATTTATCAAGTGTCCATTCCAAATCTGGATCAACCAGCACCCATCCAGCCTGTGCTTTCCATGTCTCAGTCATTTGTGCGACAGCAGCTGGCGCACTCGTTACTTTTTCAACCCACTCTAATGGACTAAATAAACCTTCTTCAATCAATTTGATTCCAAAAGGAACATACGAGTCAAACGCAGTAAAACCTGGCAAAGTCTCTGCAAAAGGTGCCATTTTTGCAGAACTACTAAGTGGTTCATGATGCGTACAAATCGCGTCAATTACCCCAGATTTTACCCCCTGACGAAGTAACTCTTTATCAGATTCTGAACGCAAAGGTGGACGTACATGTGCCAAGGAATTGAATCCATCAATTAAAGATTCCGTAAGATGTAACTGATGCATTGCAACATCACACGTGACTGGCAATCCTTTTTCCTTCGCGATACGTATTAACTCAACCGAAGCACCACAAGACAGTAATCCGAAGTGTGCGCGGACTTTTGTCGCCTCTATCATTAATAGATATTTTGCGATCGCGACCGTTTCTGCCAAAGCAGGAATCATTGGTAAACCTTGGCGTGAAGCAATAAAGCCTTCATGCACACAGCCATCTTTCGCAATTTGAGGCTCTTCAGCATAGAATACGACAGTTAAATTCAAACCTGCAGCATATTCAAGCGTACGAAGCACCACATCGTCATTCGCAAAAGGTGCATTTGCATTAGATACAGCAGTACAACCACCCTTTTTTAAACCCGCCATGTTGGCTGGTTGATTTCCTTGAAGCCCTTGTGTTTGTGCACCTATCACCTCAAGGTAAATCCCGCCATCTAACATGGCCTTTTCAACAAGACCATGAATTAAAGCGCCATTGTCCTGAACGATAGGTTTTGAATCTGGTGGGGTAAATACATGTAAAATGCCATTTTCGCGTGCTGCTTTACCTTCAGATTTCAACGTTCCATGTTGTTGTTGACCTGGCTCTCGTAAACGTGCACACAAATCAACCATCGTTGGCATCAGCCATTTGCCTTGCCCATCGATGCTTTCATGCACATCTGAAGTCGCTTCGATGCGTTTTCCATCTTGAATAAAAATAGTTTCTATTTGATCAGTTTGAGCAATTGGATCTAGGACGCGTACATTTTCGACTTTAACAATAGACATGACTGATTCCTTATACCGCAACTGCTTCAATTAAACCTTGTTCTTGTAACTGACCCTGCATCGCCAGCGCGAGTACTGCCATACGCACCGCAATACCATTGGTCACCTGATTCAAAATCACTGATTGAGGACCATCTGCAATACTTGAATCAATCTCAACACCACGATTCATCGGCCCTGGATGCATCACGATACAATCAGGTTTGGCCAAAGCCAAACGCTCTTTGTTCAAACCATACATTTTGTAAAATTCAGCTTGTGAAGATAATGCAGGTGAATCGATACGTTCGTTTTGAATACGTAAAGTAATGATGACATCACAATCCTTGATCCCAGCTTCCATATTATTGAATAGGCGAACACCTTCACCATATTCATCAAAGCCGTAAGGAAGTAACGTATTCGGCGCAATCACACGAATATCTTTACAACCTAATGTTTGCAATGCAGCCACATCAGAACGTGCAACTCGTGAATGTTTAATATCCCCAATGATCGCAATGGAAATATCTTCAAATTTTTTATTGGTTTCACGACGAATCGTAAGCATATCCAACATTGCTTGTGTTGGATGCGCATGACGTCCATCACCCGCGTTGATAATCGCAACAGTTGGACAAACATCCTTCGCAATAAAATGTGCAGCACCTGATGAAGAATGTCGAACAACAAAGATATCGGCCGCCATTGCTTCTAAATTCCACAATGTATCTCTCAGTGTTTCGCCTTTAGAAGTACTTGAGCGGGCAATATCAATATTGAGTACGTTGGCAGAAAGACGTTTTGCCGCTGCTTCAAATGTCGTTCGTGTACGTGTCGAATTTTCAAAAAACAGGTTCATTACAGTTTTGCCTTCAAGCATATTATTGGTAATGAGCTGATTTTGGTCATTAAAAAAGGACTGTGCAGTGTCCAATATTTTTGTAAGAGTTTCTTTTGAAAGGCCTTCGATGGTGAGGAAGTGTTTGAGATTCCCATCTTGGTTGAGTTGAATCTGGCTCGGTGTATGCAATGCAGCGAAGTGCATGAGAGATTCCTTATACGTTAAGTCAACGTATTATACAGATTCTAAAATGATTTGGCAGTGACCCACACGGCAGCTGATCAATAACTAACTTAATCACGACTTATGGTGTTTCATAAAAATTTTCAAAAACTTAATTTAACCAAAAGCATTCCATTGAAATCGTCTAAATCCTTAAAAATAAGGCTCATAACTCCTAGATAAAAGCTTGTTTATCTTTATTTTCATACATATATTCAATCAAATTTCCCTGAAATAGTGAGTTAGATTTTAAAAATAGAAATTTCAACAAATGATCTACTCATGGTTTTCTGGATATGTTAAAAAATGAGTGAGACACATCTGTATAGCAATCACGATTAAAAGACTTCCCATCACCCTATTCAAAATTCTTGCTCGATTTGCCACATTAAGAAACTGAGCCAATTTTTCCCCTGCATATCCCCAAAGCCATAAAGAGACATAGCAGACCATAAAATAAATCAAAACAAAAAGCGCTAAATAAACACTATTCTCTGAAGCTGAAAATAGGGCTGTACCTGAAACGGCGGCAATCCAAGCTTTTGGATTCAGCCACTGCATTAACGCACCTTGCGTAAAATTTGGAATCTTCTCTAGATCTTTGTGATCTGTTCGAATTTTTCGCCTTTAGCGCTTAAAATATTCCAGCCAATCCAAACCAATAGAGCCGTTCCTAACAGCGCAATAGCATCCAAAAGAACCGGATACGATAAAATAATCTGATATAGACCAAAGCAAACTGCTGCAAGTAAAGCAGTAAATCCAATGGCTGCACCTGAAATAAAAGCAAAAGTTTTTCGAACACCAAAGTTCATACTGCTACTGAGAATAGTTAAATTAACAGGTCCAGGAGAGATAGACATCGATAATGAAAAAGTAAACATAGAGAAAATTAAAGCCAGCATATTTTTTTATCTTTTAGTGTTTTTTAGTTTTATGGGGCTATATCAACCAGTTTCAATCAATCTTTAAATTTAAATTATTTTTAAAATGGTTGTATCAGCGCATTAAAGCAGTTTTAAAATCAAAAATAAGTTAAAATACGCGATTGCTTTATTTGTCTTTGGGAATGTTCATGAATTCTAAACCTCGTCTTTCTACATATTGGGTTACCTGTGCAGATGGGCTTGAAACCTTACTTCAAGAAGAAATTGAAGGTTTAGGAGTACAAAACGTTGAACGTTTCCCTGGGCGATTGGTTTTCAAAGGTCAATTGGCTGATGCCTACCGCATTTGTATGTGGTCTCGTCTTGCATCACGTGTTTTGACGCCTATCCATACGTTTGAAGTTGAATTTACTCACGATGCACGCGATGTAGCTGAAGAACTCTACGAAGGTGCAAATAGTTTTGACTGGTCGCTTATTTTTGCACCTCAAAGTACATTTGCTGTGCGTTTACATGTCGAACGTGAGATCAAAGTCAACAGCCAATTCGCCACCTTACGTGTGAAAGACGGTATCGTAGATTCCTTCATGGAGGCTGTCGGTAAGCGTCCAAGCATCGATATCAAACAACCAGAAATAACCATTTACGCTTTGGCTGGTAAAAAAGAACATACTTTCTGTTTAGATTTGTCTGGCGATTCATTGCATAAACGTGGCTATCGCCACTATATGACTGATGCACCGATCAAAGAAAACTTGGCTGCAGCCATTCTTCAACATGCACAATTAATTGAAAAGAATCCAGATATTGTTCTTGATCCAATGTGTGGTTCAGGAACGTTCATTATTGAAGCTTTAATGATGTTAACTGACCGCGCGCCTGGTTTGGTTCGTCGTTTCGGCTTTAATGGCTGGAATGGTCATGATCATGATCTTTGGATGCAAATTAAAGGTGAAGCTGCGGAACGTCACAAAGTTGCCTTAGAAAAACCGCTTCCAAAATTCTATGCCTTTGACGCAGATTGGGAAGCAGTAAAAGCAACCAAAAATAATATCCGCGCTGCAGGATTTGAGGCATTGCTAGATCAAATTCAAATAGAAGAGCGCACCCTTTCTGATTGGCCAGATTTTAAAGCAGAAGGTAAATCTGTGGTCGTTGTCACCAACCCACCTTATGGTGAGCGTCTTGGGGATAAAGGCTCTAGCCGTTCATTCTATCTTGGTCTATCTGGCTTACTTCAAAAGAACTTTGCCAACCAAACTGCCGCAGTTATTGCAGCTCAAATTGAACAAGCAGACGTGTTAGCATTCAGCGAAACTCAAACGCTTCGCTTAATGAATGGTAAGCTTCCTATTTATATTCGCTCGGGCAAGATTAAGCCACCTGTTGTGACACAACCTTTCTTAGCCAATTGGCAACCACTTCAATTCGATAAAATTGAAGGTGCCGAAGATTTTACAAATCGTCTGCAAAAGAATATGCAGAATTTGAAAAAATGGGCAGTGAAAGAAAATATCTATTGTTTACGAATTTATGATGCTGATTTACCAGACTTTAATGTCGCTGTAGATCTATATGGTGACCGATTGCATGTTCAAGAATATGCCCCACCAAAATCAATCGATCCTGAAAAAGCGAAAAAACGTTTTAATCTTGCTTTACAAGCAATCCGTGCTGTCACAGGTTTAGGTCGCGATGCCATTTTTATCAAGACTCGTGCTCGTCAGGAAGGTAAAAACCAATACACCAAACAAAGTACTGCCTCTAAACGCTTTATCGTTCAAGAAGGCAAAGCGAAAATTTTGGTTAACCTCACAGATTATTTGGATACTGGTCTTTTCCTCGATCATCGCCAAATTCGCTTACGCATCGCTGCTGAAGCGAAAGGTAAACATTTCCTTAATCTATATAGTTATACCTCAACTGCAAGTTTACATGCTGCGTTAGGTGGTGCTGCGAGCACGACCAGTGTCGACCTTTCAAATACTTATTTAAACTGGTCTAAAGAAAACTTTGTCTTAAATGGTTTAACGGTTGATCATGCTGACCAACAACACCAGTTCTTTGCCAGTGATTGTTTTGAATGGTTAAAAGAAGGTCATGAACAATATGACTTAATCTTTATCGATCCGCCAACGTTCTCGAACTCTAAAAAATTCCATGGTACGTTTGACGTTCAACGTGATCACTTATCCCTGATTAAGCGTGCAATGAATCGTTTAACCACTGGTGGTACACTGTATTTCTCAAATAACTATCGTGGTTTTGAATTAGACGACGAAATCAAAGCATTTTATGACATTGAAGAACTAACCCATGAAACAATTGGTCTAGACTTTAAACGTAATACTAAAATTCACCGTTCATGGAAAATTAGACATCTTCAAGCCTAATGATTTGAGAGCTTGACTAATAAAAAACAGGGCAATTCGTTTGCCCTTTTTTATTTTCTTAAATTTTTTGAAGGTGAATATTCCTTTGTCACAATAATGGTTGGATCTGTGGAAACATAGACAGTACGTGGTAGCGTATCATAAGGATAATACGTCAGTGGTTTAATGGTTTTGCTAATCTGATCAGGATCTGCTTTTTTGCTCAATTCAAAATCAGAAACCGCATTTGAAACCAATTGCTTCTGATTAAATTCTTCTGCTTGAGTCTGAGCCAAATATTGTTGATTTTGTATTTGTACCTCAGCGCTCTGTGATACTTCTTTTTTTAATTCTTGCACTAAATTTTCATTCAAATTCTGATCAATCACTTGCTGTTCGATGAGTTCAGATTCATCTAATTGCTGTGCAGTTACCCATTGAAAACTACTCATCAGCATGCCAGAAATTAAAATTGACTGTCGAAAAATAACGCTTATAAATTCCATTTTTTATCTCGAAAATTATTATTGTAGTTTTATTTATATATTCATTAATTACAGCTAATCAAGTGCGTTCACCCGCATTCCGATGAACGCACCATATTCTTAAATACGACTCACTTCAAAGTAAGAGTATTTAGAACGATCAATCACGTCATAGAGTTTACTTTCATAACTATGAAGCGTGTGAACTGCTTTCATTTTATGTGATGAACACTGCTCTAGAACTTGCTTACGTGGATCATTCTCAACAACTGTCACACAAAATGATGTTTTACCCTGAGCCTTCACTAATGTGTTGACATTGGTCAGCATAAACTTTAGTACGTCTAACGCACTTGGATCACAGAGGAAACTATGCGTCATGAGATAATCAAAGGATTGCCCTTCTTCGGGAAGCGTTAACTGTCCAGTAATACGAGCATAAGTGTTATAGACAGGTTTTAACAGTTTTAACGTTGTAGAATAACTCGCCACTTTAGTTTGTTTGAAATCTTTTTGATCCCATAAACCAAATAAACCTACGATTTTATGATCTGAATTGAGCACTAAATGAAAGTCTTCTAACCTCAACCCATACCAAAAAGGATGATTAGCTTCCAATAACACTTTAAAGTCATAATCAGGTAAAAAATTATAATGGGACGCCATTTCTTGTATAAAACCATTGACCGCATCAATCTTATCTATGGTCATTGTTTCAAGCCGAAGTTCAGCAGAATGCTTAAACTTAGGCACCTTAGAAATGGTAAAAGTGGTCATCGAATCAAAGATATAAGGTAAAGCGTATCCTTCTCTTTCACGATGCATCATATTACGAGCTACTTTATTATCTTCTAAAATCACACTTTGAAAGATAATTTCACGAGGGAAACATTCAAAAATGTATTCCATAAATACATTAAACGCTTTTTTACCCCGAGCTGTAAGTTTGATTCGTAAATCTGATACATAGCGTAATTGTTCAGTGACGCCATTGATCCAATATGATTTCCAACCGATGTTCATCATGGCAATAATTTGATCAGGCTGATCTTGATGTACGACAACCAAAATTTCAGGCTTATTATATTGTGCATGTGTAGCACGAAAATAACTCGGTTTCCGCTCAAATGAAATCACCATACCGTTACTCGGCATACTTTCAGAAATCAGCTCAATCAATTGAGGATCATCTTGCTCCGCAGCATAACGTAGATAAAATTCAGGCGAGGTTTTTGATCGATATAGTAAATTTTGCTCTGTCATTTTTAAATTCTTAAATAAATTTCATTTTCTTCAATGGTTCTGGCTTGATATTCCCCTCAATCATGCCATTGAGCATTGCGATTGTCTTATATTCATGCCATGCATCTTCCACATGCATCACGCGTGCTTCATCTAATTGCCCTAAATTACGTGCCAATTCATAGTGAAAATTTTGTTTTAGCAATTGATCTAACTGTTGATCGGACGGCTGCCCACTCACACTACCCTCAGAAAGCAAAACATAATAAGGTTTCGATTCAGTCTGTTCTATTCCGAGTAAACTAATGGGTAAAAAACCGTTTTGTTTAAATGTATCGATCACACTCAAAGCAACAGATTGATCAATCTTTTCTCCGACCAAATCAACTGTCATCTTTCGACCAAGAAATTTAAAGCACGGAATGCCCTGATAAAAAGAATCAACCAATAATTCATCATCAATAATGTAGCGTTTTAGGCCAGACCCTGTCGTAATAATCGGACTCACGATTTGACCTGGTTTAAGCTGCCAAGCAGGGTAAATTTGCTGAGTATCTAAATCTTGAAACTCATAAAAATGAGCTTGATACATCAAGGGATAATGATCATCTAAAGGTATAGTCACTACGCCTTCAGTGGCCCAAAGCCCTTTACCTTCAAAACTTACACCCTTAATTGTGGTTTTTAAAATTTGTGCCCAGTGCTGAGCGCTTGCGGTATCCCAAGATGAAATTAAAAATAGCTTTGGCCACAATTTTTTCCAACAAGTCGGATCTTCCAAATCTAATTGTTCTAGAATCTGGCTACGTTTTACTGATTTTTTGATTTTTAAAAAATCTAAACTTTGACGACTCCACTGACCAGTCGATAAAACCTCAACGATTTCACTCTTATTTTCTTGGATAATTTCGATCAGTTGCAGTGCAAAAGTTGGGCTCCACACTGAAATCATGCCGAGATTTTCATCTCTGACTAAATATACAGCCGTAGCGAACATCGCATCTTCAGCAGTTTCTGCCAAAGCAATGTCAGCAGGGACTGCTTGCGTAATTTGAGTTAAAATTCGTTTTGAAAAAGAAAGTAAGGCACTATCATCATTTAAATTATGAGTGGTCGTCAGTTGACGCTGGCTTTCAGGCAACCAAGATACAGACCAATAGTGTGTTGTACGTTTTAGTTCAGGATAACGACGATATAAACTCGTGAGCCATAAACCAATCGCCTGATCTATTTCACTTAAAAATTGTTGGGTATAAGGAATAAATTTGAGTGCTTCACTTGAACCACTTGTAGGCTGGAATCGGATAATTTTACTTTTATTAAGTAAATTTACGCCTTGATTACGTGATGCTTCAACTTTCTGCTTCCAATCAGCATAACGTGTTACTGGAAAGTGTTGAGCAAACGACTCATATTCCATCTTTGGATCATCACATATAACTTTTAATTTATCACGCTGAACTTTTTCCAATTGATCAGCGTATTGATAAAAGTCTTTAAATGATTTTTTACAGGCCAAATTTAAAACTTGATGAGCTGCAAATATCACAGACATTAGGCCACCTTAGAATCTTGATCTTGATCTTTGGTTTGAGCCGATTTAGATAATTTATCTTTATTCAGATTCGACTTATTTTTTTTGAGCGATGATTTTTTCACAAACCTTACCGCTGTTTGCAAAATATCAACCCAACGCAGCTCACCAATACACGGTAATTCAGTACCTTGAACCCAAGATGGATTGCATTCCTCAAAAAACTCGATTTTACGATTTTTCTGGCGCATTTCTTCTGTTATTGGGGCCACATCAGGTTTCAGACACTGATAGTTTTCTCCAAAATCAATCAGCTTTGATTCATCATCATAGTATTCTGCAAAATACTCACGACAATATGCTTCAACATAATCTTTTAAATATTCATCTTTATTTTCTGGATTTGGATAATAGTGATAATAATTATTTGCAAGAAGTAAGTAGGTCTTAAAGCCCTTTGAGATCAGCATCCAATAGATCGGTACACCCGTATGACGTAATTTGAAGGTCATTACATAACGGAACATCGCACGTTGTAATGCTCGACTACCCCAATACGCCTCCTCAATAATGGTATCACCACTAAAAAAAGCATGGGCAGTTTTACCGTTCACGGTAAAATTTCGCTCCATTACAGTTGAGAAACCCACTAAAAAATCTTTTTTGGGTTCTCGAATGATAAACACACCAGTCTTTTCCAAAAGGTCTCTTTCAAAAATTTCAAAGACTGTATTTGAATAATAGTTACTGTAAATATTGAACATCTTTTCAATATCACGAGGTTTTAAATCTTTTACCTTAACAAACTCACTATAAGGTTCTTTTTTTAATTTTCGGAGTCGTTTTAATTCTAGCATATTGATCCCATTAAGCTAAACAATGAATTCCTTTTGTGAATCAATAAACAAATTAAACATTTATGCACAAAAATATTGAGTGCAATCTTATACTTAATAGATTTGAGTAGCAATTTTATTAAAAAATAAATTTATTATTTTTAAATCACTTAAATGAAAAAAAACCTGAACGAATTCAGGTTTTCTAAGTTTGTTTATTAAATTCTAATTTAATTTAAGTTTACTAAAACTCAAATCTCCATCAGTGCTTTGTATAACAATTGTATCTCCTGGCAAAAATTCTCCCGCCAAGATTTTTTGAGCCAATGTATTTTCAACCTTTTGTTGAATAGCACGTTTAAGTGGTCGAGCCCCATAGATTGGGTCATATCCTGCCTCAATTAATTCATCGAAAGCAGTGTCATCTACAGTCAAACTTAAATCACGATCAGCCAAACGAGCACGTAAGCGATCTAACTGAATATCCGCGATACCTCGAATCTGCGATTTTTTCAGTGCATGGAAGATTACAAGCTCATCAATTCGGTTAATAAACTCTGGTCTAAAATGCTCAGAAACAGCAGCCATCACAACACTGCGTACATCTTGTTCCGTCGCCATGTCACCTAATTCGCGCACTTCATTTGAACCTAAGTTTGAAGTCATGACGATCACGGTATTTTTAAAATCCACCACACGCCCTTGCGAATCAGTCAAGCGACCATCGTCAAGTACCTGAAGCAGAATGTTAAATACATCTGGATGAGCCTTCTCTACTTCATCAAATAACACCACGCTATAAGGCTTACGGCGTACTGCTTCAGTTAGCACACCACCCTCTTCATAACCAACATAACCAGGAGGTGCTCCCACCAAACGACTAATAGAATGTTTCTCCATAAATTCAGACATATCGATACGGATCATGGCATCGTCACTGTCAAATAAGAAGTTTGCTAAAGCTTTAGTTAACTCAGTTTTCCCAACACCTGTTGGACCTAAAAATAAGAATGAACCACTTGGGCGATTCGGATCTGAAAGTCCAGCACGTGAGCGTCGTACCGCATTAGAAACTGCAACTACCGCTTCATCTTGGCCTACGACGCGGTTATGTAAAAATGTTTCCATATTGAGTAATTTTTCACGCTCACCTTGTAGCATTTTTGCTACAGGAATTCCTGTTGCTGCACTTACAACTTCGGCAATTTCATTGTCCGTCACTTTATTACGCAATAATTTAGGTTCAACTTTCTCTTCAGATGCTTCTTCACTGAGTCGTTTCTCCAAATCAGGAATAACACCGTATTGAAGCCGAGCCATTTCAGCTAGATCATTTTCACGTTGTGCCTTTTGCATCGCAATACGTGCTTGATCAAGCTCCGCCTGAGTTTGTTGATCGCCTTGGACCAAACGCTTTTCAGAAATCCACACTTCTTCAAGATCGCTGTATTCCTTCTCCACTTCAGCAATTTGTTTTTCTAAGTGTGAAACTTCAGCTTTACTTCCCGCATCTTCGTCTTTTTTTACAGCCTCAAGCTGTAATTTGAGTTGAATAAGACGACGCTCTAATTTATCTAGAGACTCAGGTTTTGAATCAAGCTCCATCTTAATTCGAGATGCCGCCTCATCAATTAGATCAATCGCTTTATCTGGTAGTTGACGATCTGTAATGTAGCGATGTGACATTTTAGCTGCAGCAATGATGGCAGAATCTAAGATTTTGACACCATGATGTACTTCATAGCGCTCTTTTAATCCACGTAAAATCGCAATCGTGTCTTCAACGCTAGGCTCGTCAACCAATACTTTCTGGAAACGACGTTCAAGTGCTGCATCTTTTTCAATGAATTGTCGATATTCATCTAAAGTTGTAGCACCTACACAACGTAATTCTCCGCGTGCTAAAGCAGGTTTCAACATGTTACCTGCATCCATTGCACCGTCGCCTTTACCTGCACCGACTAGAGTGTGCAACTCATCGATAAACAGAATAATTTCACCATCATGTTTAGCAAGATCTTTTAATACTGCTTTTAAGCGCTCTTCAAATTCACCACGATATTTTGCACCAGCTAAAAGCGATCCAAGATCAAGTGATAAGACACGTTTATTTTTTAAACTTTCAGGCACTTCTCCATTGACGATACGCTGTGCTAAACCCTCAACAATGGCAGTTTTACCAACACCCGGCTCACCAATCAAAACAGGATTATTTTTTGTACGGCGTGATAAAACTTGGACTGTTCGACGAATTTCATCATCTCGCCCAATCACTGGATCAAGCTTGCCAGAAAGTGCTCGCTCAGTGAGATCAATGGTGTATTTGTTTAATGAATCACGTTGATCTTCATGATTGTTACTCATGACTTTTTCATCACCTCGAACTTTAGTTATCGCCGCTTTTAAACCTGCAGATTGAACACCAACCGCATTTAAAATAGTTTTGGTTGCACCCGTTTCTGCTAAACCAAGTAACACCCAATCTGTTGAAAGAAACTCATCACCCGATTTTTGTGCATAACTATCTGCCAAGTTAAGCGCTTTAACCGCATCTGGACTCAGATTAATATCACCAGTTGGATGAGCAAGTGTTGGTGCATCATCAAGCGCCTGTTGCAACTTTGTGCTTAATTCTCGTAAATTCGCCCCTGCCTGCTGCAACAAACTCATATTTGATGGCTCTTCAAGCAGGGTCGATAGTATATGGATGCCTTCAATCGCTGTATGATCCTTGCCCATTGCTAAAGATTGCGCATCAGATAAGGCTTGCTGTAAGCGATTTGTAAATTTTTCAAAACGCATTATTATTTTCCTCACAACAAATTTGGTACTTGCTTAGTTAATGGGTGAGAAGCGTCATATTTCAAGTCGGTTTTTTAATTATTTTCTTATATTTCAATTATTTAAAAAATAAAGATAGATTATAATTATAATATTTGTGCTGCTCATACATTTTTCAATACCACTTCACATTTTTTTCATGGTGATTATGATATTTATCCACTATTCACTAGATATGACAAAGAAAATATATTCCCCGTAAACGGTCATTATTGTTCTCAAATCATCACATAGGAGTACGCCGAACTTATATCGACCTAATCGGTACATGTTGTGCAAAATCATTCAATATGAATTTATAAGATAAACAATCAATTTTATATTTATTTAAAGAATATAGATAAAACTTATAATAATCACCGTTTTCCATAAACGGATGATTTAATCATTCAGGCATACTTACATGAATCATTTTATAAATCTCTCAGAAAATAAAGTCCATCAAGATAAAATTAAATTTATTTTATCTGAAGCAAAAAAAAATGTAGAAGATCATACACTCCTCTTTGCAGGCTCTTTAAAACCCCAAGATGCGTGGCTTTTGTTCCAATCCCAACAAGCGATCATTATTGATGTCAGAACACATGAAGAGCGAAAATTCGTAGGTTATGTCGAACATTCAGAACATATTCCTTGGCTCACAGGCATCTCACTTGAACGTAACCCTGAGTTTTTAGAGAAGTTACAATCTTTTGTTAATGCATATGACATCATTTTGCTCATGTGCCGTAGTGGAAAGCGCTCTGCAGCAGCAGCGAGTGTGGCGTATAACGCTGGTTTCACAAACGTATATAATATCGATCAAGGTTTTGAAGGTGATTTAGATCCCAACTCCCATCGTGGTACTTACAATGGCTGGCGATTTCACAATCTGCCATGGGTACAAGAGTAAAATTGATTCGCTCAACTTACATAAAAAAAGCAACCTTAAGGTTGCTTTTTTCAACTCGATAAAATCAAGCTTCGGCTTCAATGATTTCAAAATCATGTGTAATTTCAACACCGCCATCTGAAAGCATTTTACTTGCTGAGCAATATTTTTCTGCAGATAGCTCAACCGCTTTAGCAACTTGCTTTTCTTTAACTGCTTTTCCTGTAACCACAAAATGCAAATGTATCTTCGTGAAAACCGCAGGAATTGTGTCTGCCCTCTCGGCTTTCAACTGACATTGAACACCCATCACATCTTGTCTAGATTTTTTTAATATGGTCACAATATCAAACGAAGCACACCCACCAAGCCCCATTAAAATGAGTTCCATCGGACGTGGACCACGGTTTTCACCACCGTAAGCTTCAGCACCATCCATGATAATTTGGTGACCGCTTTCAGATTTTGCTTCAAAAGCAACATTCTCTAACCAATGTACGCTAGTATGCATTGCAACTACCTAAAAAAAACTATAAATTTACTTAGGACTGTACACTAGCATATATTGAGCTGATAAGGAATTTCACCTCTTATGCTTCACGTGGCAAGTTTATTTAGGTCTAAAGATCTAGTTACTATCCAAATCGGAATTTAAAAAGCATGACTTCTAATTTTTCACAACTTAGTACAGATGCTTTGTCGCCAGGTCAATTACCTGAATCTGTCAAAGCTTTGCTCAAGCGTGCGCACATCAATAGATTTCCAAAACGAACTTCAATTATTGATGCGGGCTCAGAGTCGAAATCTCTGTATCTAATTTTAAAAGGGTCGGTTTCAATTATTTTACGTGAAGATGATGAACGTGAAATTGTGGTAGCCTATTTAAACCCAGGGGACTTTTTTGGAGAGATGGGATTATTTGAAAGTAATCCTCACCGTACTGCAGAAGTACGTACACGTGATGTATGTGAGATTGCTGAAATTTCATATGCTAACTTCCATGAAGTAAGTAAGCAGTATCCAGATCTTAGCTATGCGGTGTTCGCACAGCTCGTTCGTCGCTTAAAAAATACAACTCGAAAAGTAACTGACCTAGCATTTATTGATGTATCGGGTCGTATTGCACGTTGTTTAATCGACTTGTCAGCTCAACCTGAAGCAATGATTCTTCCAAATGGACGCCAAATTCGTATTACTCGTCAAGAAATTGGTCGTATTGTAGGTTGTTCACGTGAAATGGTTGGTCGTGTTCTTAAAACACTTGAAGAACAAGGCATGATTGAAACTGATGGTAAAGCTATCTTAATTTTTGATTCATCATTAGAAGCAGTAAATTCTGTTGAAGAAGACTTTGACAGCAATGATGATGAATAAATTTTCATCTGATCTACATTCAAAAAAGCAAATCTGACGATTTGCTTTTTTATTGCCTTTTTTCTGAAAACTTTCGAATTTATTTTACATACGTTTTGAATCTTAGATTAGGTATGATTTCAATATATCAGCTTAAAAAATACAGCAAGGATGTTTAGCATGAAATTTAATCGACTTGGGCAAACAGATATACACGTTCCCGAAATTTGTTTAGGAACAATGACCTTTGGTGAGCAAAATAGCCAGTCCGAGGCTTTCCAACAACTGGAATATGCACTCGAGCGGGGGTTAAATTTTTGGGATACTGCAGAGATGTACCCAGTACCACCTAAAGTCAAAACTCAAGGCGCGACGGAAGAAATTATCGGCAATTGGATTCAACAGCGTGGCCAACGTGATCAACTTTTTCTTGCTTCAAAAATTGCAGGTCCAGGTCAAGGTGGTAGCAATATTAGAAGCGGTATAACTCGCTATACTGCCAGCGATATTAGCTCAGCCTTAGACTTAAATCTTAAACGCTTAAAAACTGACTATATTGATCTTTATCAGCTGCATTGGCCTCAACGCCCAACCAATATGTTTGGTCAATTGGGTTATACCAATCACCATGCTCACAGTACACTAGATATCACACCACTCGAGGAAACTTTAACTGCCCTTCAAGCGGAAATTAATAAAGGTAGAATTCGTTATATCGGACTCTCCAATGAGACACCATGGGGAACCATGAAATTTCTACACTTAGCTGAAAAGTTAGGGTTGTCTAAATTTGTTTCTGTACAAAATCCTTATAACTTATTAAATCGCACCTATGAAATCGGCATGTCGGAGATTGCTAAATTTGAAGGCATTGGTTTACTGGCCTATTCACCTCTTGCTTTTGGCTATTTAACAGGAAAATTTAGACATGGTGCGAGACCTGCAAATGCCAGAGTCACCTTATACTCTAGATTTGTACGTTATAGTAATCCTGAAAGTGAATGGGCAACTGAACAATACGCCCTTTTAGCAGAAAAACATGGACTGACATTAACGCAATTGGCTTTAGCTTTCATTAAACAGCAGTTCTTCGTCACCAGCACAATCATTGGTGCAACTGATTTAAATCAACTTAAAGAAAATATTGATGCTTTTGATGTGTCATTGTCAGAAGAAATACTTCAGGAAATTGAGATCATCCATAAACAACAGCCAAATCCAGCACCTTAAGTGTCTCATAAATTCGATTTCAATACATTTGACTCAAAGCCATATTGTGATAACAATTTACTAGTGGTGAATATAAAAAAGGATGCTATCGCATCCTTTTTTAGCTTTATTCTTTTAACGGCGACTTTGGTTATAAATCGCTTGAGCTGCAGGTAAGTTTTTACGCATCGCCTCAATTCGTTGAGCATTTGAAGGGTGTGTTGATAAGAAAGATGCATTGCCACCATTACTTGCTTTAGCCATCTTTTCCCATAATGTAATCGCTGCTTGTGGGTTATACCCAGCTCGAGCCATTAACATTAATCCACCCTGATCAGCACGGCTCTCCAAGTTACGTGAATAAGGCAAGCCTACACCCAGTTGAGAACCAATTTGTGCAACTGCTGCGCCACCTTGACCTACCCCAGCTGCACTTAAACCAACACCTAAAGCCAAGTCAGTTAAAGTTTGAGCGCCCAATTTACTTTTTGCATGCTCTTCCAAAGCATGGATCATTTCATGTCCCATGATGGCCGCAATTTCAGCATCTGTTAAATTTAAACGTTCCACAATACCTGTATAAAAAACAACTTTACCACCTGGCATGACAGAAGCATTTAATTCACTTGATTTAATTACAGATACCTGCCATTGGAATGGCTGACCCGTTTGATTCATTTGATCAGCATATGGACGCAAACGATTGTAGACATTGGTAATACGCTTATAGGTATTTGAGCTTGTATCCAATAAGCCCTTGCTGCGAGCTGTATCAATGGCTTGCGAGTAACTTTGTGCAGCAGCTGCATTTAATGTCGCTGAGTCCGCACCCGCCATATCCGCAAATGTTGTACACCCTGAAATCGAGATCACCGCAGATGCTGTAAGACCGAGCAATAATTTGTTCTTCATTATAATGTTCCAATCTACTTGAAAGTACTTGTTCATAATTATAGACAAACTCAACTAAGCTTAATATCTCATTTTTCTTCACTTTTTTATTTGTTATGTAATTTAGTAAACAAATTGATAGCTGATCCAAAAGACCAAACAAAAAATATTAAGCACGAGATAGGTTTGACTCCACGGTTTTAAACGAGTTTCAAGCTTCTCATCTTTACGTTTAAAAAATAAATAGGTGTTCTGAATTAAAATAATAGGGACCAATATGCAAGCGATCATAATCGACAGCCCAATAAAGACTTGGTAGACCACATCTTCGGCTACTGTTTGAGATCGAATTATCATCATCGCAATCGTGGGTGCCCCCCCCATTGCAAATAACAACGAATAAAACATTGTTCCAGAAATATTTTTATGCATCCTGCACACTCTATTATTTTATACATTCGATTTTAACAATCTCTAAGATTCAGCACAGCCAATTTTTATACAACTTTGGTCGTTGTTGAGATCAAAAAAAGCCCTGTGATATCACAGGGCTTTTTTAAAACTTTTAATTAAGCTTCAAACGGGTGACGAAGAATAATCGTTTCATCACGGTCTGGACCAGTTGATACGATGTCGATTGGACATTCGATTAACTGTTCAAGTCGCTTAATATAGTTGATTGCTGCTTCTGGCAATTGGTCTAAAGATTTAGCACCAAAAGTAGACTCAGTCCAACCAGGCATTGTTTCGTAAATTGGTTTTAAAGTTTCAAATGCAAGTGCATCAGAAGAACCTACGCAGCCCGAATCTGCAGCTTCATAACCTACACAGATTTTGATTTCTTCTAAACCATCAAGAACGTCAAGTTTAGTCAAGCAAATACCCGAAAGTGAGTTTACTTCTACTGAACGACGAAGGATTTCAGCATCGAACCAACCACAGCGACGTTGGCGACCAGTAGATGCGCCAAATTCTGAACCTACAGTACCAAGGTGCTTACCAATTGCATCACCAACATCGTTTGCAGCATCATAAACCAACTCAGTTGGGAATGGACCTGCACCTACGCGAGTTGTATAAGCTTTGGTAATACCCAATACATAGTCAAGGTGTAATGGACCAAGACCAGAACCAGAACTCACACCACCAGCAGTCGTATTTGAAGATGTTACGTATGGATAAGTACCATGGTCAACATCAAGAAGTGAGCCTTGAGCACCTTCAAACATGATGTTGTCACCGTTCTTACGATATTTATGCAATTCGCCAGTAACATCAACAACCAGTGGAGCAACAACTTCACGCCATTGATCACATAACGCAAGCACGTCTTCAAGCTTAACCGCTTCTACACCGTAGAACTGTGTTAATTGGAAGTTATGGTATTCAAGTAACTCTTCAAGCAATGCTTTGAGATGATCACCACCACGCACTAAATCAGCGACACGAACCGCACGACGTGCAACTTTATCCTCATACGCTGGACCAATACCACGACCTGTTGTACCAATCTTGGCATTCCCACGTTTTTTCTCACGTGCTTGGTCTAATGCAATATGGTTTGGCAAAATTAATGGACAGTTTGGAGAAATACGTAAACGTTCTTTAACTGGCACACCTTGCTCTTCAAGAATCGTCATCTCTTTGATTAACGCTTCAGGAGAAAGCACTACACCGTTACCAATTAAGCAAAGTACGTTTTCACGTAAAATACCAGATGGAATGAGGTGTAAAACAGTTTTCTTACCACCTACGACGAGAGTATGACCTGCATTGTGTCCACCTTGATAGCGAACAACTGCAGCCGCTTGATCTGTGAGCAGGTCAACGATTTTACCTTTACCTTCGTCGCCCCATTGGGTACCAAGTACCACAACATTCTTGCCCATAATAGCCTCATTGCATCATGCTGTTAAAATTGAAGAACATGATTTGAAATTTAGTATTCAAATCAGGTGATTAAATCTGTTCGAGTTTCCACTCACCCGCTTGATTCACCAACTGGTGAGTCGCGTTAGGTACTGAATTCAACTCATCTTGACCAAGCAACTGCACAACGCTTTTGCCTTGATCACGTAATCCTTGAATTGCTTTGACTAGGTCAGCATTATTGCCCTTAGGTGCAACGATCACTTCCAATGCTTTAAATTGACCAGCGCTTAAAGCGTATAAGTCACATGAAAAGCCAGTTGCTGGACGTGCACGACCAAAATGCTCACCAATACCATCATAACGTCCACCTTGAGCTAATGGCGCAGCACGATTTGGTGCATACACTGCATACATTAAGCCAGTGTGATAGTGATATGAACGAAGCTCTACTACATCGATACCAATATGCAGATTTGGCCAACGTTTCTGAATCGCATCTTGTGTGCTTTGAACTGCATTAAATGCTTCTTGGAATGCCGAATCTTCTAAGATTTCTTGGCTTAAATGTGATTTTAAAGCGACTAAATCACTTGCATAACGACCAAGCGCATAAAAATCAGAGCCGAATTTAAGTTGTTGCGTATATTCAGCAAGCTCTGGTAATGCTTTACGCTGATATAAATCAGATAGATGCGACTCTATAGCTTTGTTCAATCCTGCATGTTTGACTAAGCTACGGAATAGACCAACGTGTCCAATATCTAAATGGATCGCCTCAGTTACACCTGTATTTTTTAATAATTCCAACATGACATCGATCATTTCGACGTCAGCATCGATACTGTCTGAACCAAACAACTCAGCACCGAGCTGTAAAGGCGCACGTGTGGTATTGAAACCTTGTGGTTTGGTATGAAGTACCGTTCCAGCGTAGCAATAGCGTGCAACACCTTCAACTGGATACACGTGTGCATCAATACGCGCCACCTGAGGCGTCATATCTGCACGCACACCAAGTAAACGACCAGAAAGTTGATCGATTACTTTAAATGTGGCTAAGTCTAAATCTTGATTCGATTCTGAAAGAGAAGATAGAGATTCGATGTATTCAATAAATGGCGTGTACACCAATTGATAACCTCTAGCTGCGAGGAAATCTAACGCGGTACGACGCAAAGTTTCAATAACTTGCGCTTGCTCTGGTAATACATCAGCTACACCATCAGGTAATAACCATGTCTCTGAAATGGGCATGTTGTAAACCTAAATTCTGTCAGCGCGGAACAAATCCGCATAAAAAAATCGGGAACACACCCGATTTCTCCTAGTCTATCACGATCAACCCCCATGTGCATCAGACTTTTAAATAATTAAATCGGAATTTTAGATTATTCATAAGCTTCTATTGGTAATTCTGAACGCACTAGCAGTTGATCTATGTTATAGACTTAAGCCTTTATAAAAGACACAGCATTTCAGTTTCATGACTGATCTGGAAATGAATGACATAAATCTAGTAAACGATTGGTATATCCCCACTCATTATCATACCAAGCATAGACTTTAGCTTGCTTCCCGACCACCATGGTTTGAGTTAAATCTACAATGAGTGAAAACGGAGAATGATTAAAGTCAGATGATACTAAAGGCTCATCTGTTACCGACATAATTTCCGAAAATCGCTCTCGTGCTGCTGAAATTAACGCTTCATTTAACTGATGGTCTGTAATTGGCTGTTGCGCTATAAATGTCAAATCAATAGCTGCCACATTAATGGTAGGAACACGAATTGAGTAACCGTCTATTCGCCCTTCCATTTTTGGCATGACACGTTTGATTGCACCTAGAGCAGATGAAGTCGTTGGAATAATGTTTTGCCCAGATGCCCTCGCACGACGTAAATCGCGGTGAACATGATCTAAAACGGATTGATCCGCTGTAACAGCATGAATTTCTGTCATTAACGCACTTTCTATACCAAAGGCATCGTCAATAATTTTGACCAGAGGAACCAATGCTTGTGTCGTACATGAAACACTCGAAATAATCTGATCCGTAGTTTTAACCTCTGTATGATTTACCCCGTAGACGATTGCAGCATCAACCGTATCAAAAGGTGCAGCCCCAATTATCACGCGTTGAGCGCCAGCATTGAGATGGCGTGTAGCTTCTGCTCGAGATCTAAATAAACCAGTACACTCTAAAACAACATCAACGTTTAAACGCTTCCATGGTAGTTGATCTGGTTCTGTTTGACAGTGGACTTCAATAGATAATTTTTTTTGATAGGCATGAATATTGAGAAATACTTGCTCTGCAACATAACTCAACTCCACTTCCCCATGAAATCTTCCATGTGTGGTGTCATATTTAAATAAATGAATTAAAGTTTCTACATCAGCCACATCATTAATCGCAACGATTTCAAAATTGAATTGTTTTGGATTTTCAAACCAAGCTCTTAAAACATTTCGCCCGATTCGTCCAAATCCATTAATTGCGATACGCTGCATATGTAACCTTCAACTCTTTAATACAAGTTCTTGAAAGCTCTATGTTAAAGTATTTCTAAAATATTCAGTAATAAATAATGGTCTTATGACTACTCAATATTTTTGATTAATCTTCGTACGAGATACACTGCTTAAGCATTTGAAAATGATCTCAACACCAATAATGATTAAAATTTCACCTAAAACCAGAATTAAAGAGAATTGTCATTAAAACACTTTAAAATCATTGGTACAGGTGGCAAATTCCGTTATAATTTGGCGTTTTTAAACTTTTAGCCCGGTATGCTGGGGTGAATTTTATTGTGAATTCGCACTTTATTTCCCAGACATATTATTTGCCAATACAGAATTAATGGAGTGACTTGGTTGTGAGTACTCGTTTTATGACATCAGCTGAAATTCGTGAAGCATTTTTGCGTTACTTTGAATCGCAAGGCCACACACGTGTCGCGTCGAGTTCTCTAGTTCCTGCCAATGACCCAACTTTGCTTTTTACAAATGCTGGTATGAACCAGTTCAAAGATTGCTTCTTAGGCCTAGAAAAACGAGATTATGTACGTGCAGTGTCATCACAAAAATGTGTTCGTGCTGGCGGTAAACATAACGACTTAGATAACGTGGGCTACACAGCTCGTCACCATACGTTTTTTGAAATGTTAGGTAACTTCTCTTTCGGAGATTACTTTAAACGTGATGCGATTAAATTCGCTTGGGATTTCTTAACCAATGAAAAATGGTTAGGTCTACCTAAAGACAAATTATATGCAACGGTTTATCACACTGATGATGAAGCATTCGACATCTGGAACAAAGAAATCGGTCTAGATGAGTCTCGCATTATTCGTATTGGCGACAACAAAGGCGGTCAATACGCTTCAGATAACTTCTGGGCAATGGGTGACACAGGTCCTTGTGGTCCATGCTCTGAAATCTTCTTTGACCATGGCGATCACATTTGGGGTGGTTTACCAGGTACACCAGAAGAAGATGGCGACCGTTTCATCGAAATTTGGAACAACGTATTCATGCAGTTTAACCGTACTGCTGATGGCGTACTTCACCCTCTTCCAGCACCTTCCGTTGATACAGGTATGGGCTTAGAGCGTATTTCTGCAGTTTTACAACACGTAAACTCAAACTACGAAATCGACCTATTCCAACATTTGCTTAAAGCTGCAGCTGAAATTATTGGTTTAGATACTGCTGAACTTGAAGCGAAAGCACAAGCTGAAGGCAAACCAGTTGAATACCCTGCGTCTTTAAAAGTGGTTGCTGACCATGCACGTTCATGTTCATTCTTGATTGCTGATGGCGTAAACCCTTCAAACGAAGGCCGTGGTTATGTACTACGTCGTATCATCCGTCGTGCAGTACGTCACGGTAACAAATTGGGTGCGATAGGTTCATTCTTCCACAAAATGTTAAAGCCTTTAATTGAGGTGATGGGCGCTGCCTATCCTGAACTTGAAGCACAACAAGCGCGTATCGAAGCGCAACTTTTAAAAGAAGAAGAGCAATTTGCTAAAACCTTAGAACAAGGTTTGAAATTGCTTGAAGGCGAACTTGCTAACTTAAAAGGTTCTGTAATTCCAGGCGAAGTGGTATTCAAACTTTACGACACGTACGGCTTCCCAACTGACTTAACGGCTGACATCGCACGTGAACGTGATTTAACGATTGACGAAGCTGGTTTTGAAAAAGAAATGGCTGCTCAACGTCAACGTGCACGTGATGCGGGTAAATTCGCAATCGACTACAACAGCGTTGTAAAAGTTGAAGGCGAAACTCAGTTTGACGGCTACGATGCAACTGCTGGTGAGGGTCAAATCATCGCAATCTATAAAGATGGCGAACAAGTTGATGAAGTCGTTGAAGGTGATGAAGCTTTAATCGTTCTAAACCAAACACCTTTCTATGCAGAAAGCGGTGGTCAAATCGGTGATACAGGTATCTTTAAAAACGATACAGGTATTTTCGAAGTTCAAGACACGAAAAAATCTGGTGGTGCGTTCGTTCACCAAGGTATCGTGACCATGGGTAACTTTAAAGTTACTCAAAATGTAGAAGCAACAGTTAAAGCAGACATCCGTGCAGCAACAGCACGTAACCACTCTGCGACTCACCTTCTACATGCTGCACTTCGTCAAATCTTGGGTTCACATGTTCAACAAAAAGGTTCATTGGTTGCTTCTGACGTGTTACGTTTCGACTTTGCCAATGATCAACCCGTGACATTTGAACAGATTCAAGAAATTGAACGTCTGGTAAATGCTGAAGTGATTGCCAATACGCCTGTAACAACCGAACTCCTTGACATCGAATCTGCAAAAGCTAAAGGCGCGATGATGTTGTTTGGTGAGAAATATGGCGAAGAAGTTCGCGTACTCTCTATGGGTTCTATCATTGAAGAGAAAAACTTCTCGATCGAACTTTGTGGTGGTATTCACGTTAAACGTACAGGTGACATTGGTCTGTTCAAAATCACTTCTGAAGGTGGTGTTGCTGCAGGTGTACGTCGTATTGAAGCAGTTACAGGTACGAAAGCAATTGAAGTGGCTCAGAAAGCTGATCGTGACATCAACACGATTAATGGCTTATTGAAAGCACAAAAAGATCAAACGATTGAGAAAGTTGAAGCCTTAGCGGACACAGCATCAAGCTTACAAAAGCAAATCGATCAATTGAATCAAAAACTTGCACATTTACAGGCGGGTGAGCTACTTAGCCAAGTTGAGGAAATTGCAGGTCGCAAAACGTTAATCACGACTGTTCAAGGTATGGATGCGAAATCACTTCGCAATCTACACGACGGCGTGAAATCAAAATTAGAAAATGCTGTGATTGTCCTTGCAGGTGTAGAGGGTGACAAGGTGAGCTTGATCGCATCTGTAGCTAAAGACTTCACAGCTTCTATAAAAGCAGGTGACATCATCAAACACTTAGCAACTGAGCTTGGTGGTAAAGGTGGTGGTAAGCCTGATTTGGCACAAGGTGGCGCGCCACTTAACGAGAAGTTTGCTTCCGTCATGGCAGAATTAACTGCTTGGCTAGCTGCAAAATAAAACTTCACCTTTTGTGTAACTGACCTTGAACAACTCTTCAAGGTCATGGTTTATATGGAACAACTATGGCATTAATCGTTCAAAAATATGGCGGTACTTCAATGGGTACTCCTGAGCGCATTTTAAATGTTGCTCGTCGTGTAAAGCGTTGGCATGATCACGGCCACAAGGTTGTGGTTGTTGTATCAGCAATGAGTGGTGAAACCAATCGCCTACTCGCTTTAGCGAAAGCCATTACCGACACCCCTGACCCACGAGAATTAGACCAAATGGTTTCTACGGGTGAACAGGTAACGATTTCAATGTTAGCAATGGCACTGAATTCTATCGGTGTGGAAGCTAAATCTTTGACTGGACGCCAAGTTGGTATTAAAACTGACAGCTCATTCACAAAAGCACGTATTGAATCAATTGATACAGATGTCATGACTGAACAATTAGATGCTGGTCGTGTCATCGTTGTTGCAGGTTTCCAAGGTTTTGATGCTAACGGCAACACAACAACTTTGGGTCGTGGTGGTTCTGATACCTCTGGCGTTGCATTAGCAGCTGCACTCAAAGCGGATGAATGCCAAATTTATACAGATGTGGATGGTGTATATACAACAGATCCACGTGTTGCACCAAAAGCGAAGAAAGTTGATCGTATTTCTTTTGAAGAAATGCTTGAAATGGCTTCTCTTGGTTCTAAAGTTTTACAGATCCGTTCTGTTGAGTTCGCGGGTAAATATCAAGTCCCTTTACGCGTACTCTCTAGCTTCGACAATGAAAATGATGGCGCATTTGACGAAGAATTTAAAAACAACGTCGGAACACTTATCACTACTGAATTGGAAGACAACATGGAACAGCCAATTATCTCTGGTATCGCATTTAACCGTGACGAAGCTAAATTAACTATCTTAGGTGTGCCTGATCTTCCTGGTATTGCATCTAAAATTTTAAAACCGATTGGTGATGCTAATATCGAAGTGGATATGATCATCCAAAACGTTGAAGAAGATGGTACAACTGACTTCACATTCACAGTCAATCGTGGCGAACTTGCTAAAGCAAAAAAAATTCTTGAAGAAACTGCTCAAGCAATCGGTGCCCGTGAAGTTGCAACACGTGATGATATTGTAAAAGTATCTATCGTAGGTGTTGGTATGCGCTCTCATGCTGGTGTTGCAAGCAAAATGTTTACAGCACTTGCTGATGAAGGCATCAATATCCTGATGATTTCAACTTCTGAAATCAAAATCTCTGTTATTATTGAAGAAAATTATTTAGAGCTTGCTGTTCGCTCACTTCACACTGCGTTTGGTCTTGACCGCGGACATGGCGAGTCTAGCGCACGTGCTTAATTTTCTGTCATGAGTTAGCAGAAACAATGCATACTTGATGAAGAAATATTCAGAGCCACTATAGTTTTTCCTATAGTGGCTCTGTTATATTAGGTCTAGAGGTTTATGGGATAATTTCAATAGTCCTGTGCGAATGGTTAAATTCGTCACATTTATCTATTAAAATATTTCGTGGTGCCGAGGTTGTTATTTTCACTTTTTGAAAAAACTATCGCAGGTTTAGCGTTTAAGCAAGGAGATAAACATGCTGATTCTCACCCGTCGTGTTGGTGAAACATTAATGATTGGGGATCAAGTCAGTGTCACTGTACTTGGTGTAAAAGGTAACCAAGTGCGAATTGGTGTGAATGCGCCTAAAGAAGTATCTGTACATCGTGAAGAAATCTATCAACGAATTCAGCATGAACGTGCGATGCATGAGCACTTGCAACATCTTGACCAAGATTACCAACCTTCTTACGAAGAAGAGAATTACACTCAAAATGATTTCAATCGTTGATTAGAAATGATTTTGTGACTAAAGCGGCTAAATTTAGCCGCTTTAAATTTTTGGTGTTTAAGCTGTTTAAAGTCCCAATGATTTGCGTACTGGACCAAAACTACGCCTGTGCTCTTCAACCACGCCAAACTGTGCAATAGCTTCAAAATGAGCTTTGGTCGGGTAGCCTTTATGTTTTGCAAAACCAAACTGAGGATATTTAGCATCAAGTTCTAACATTTGATGATCACGTGTCACCTTAGCCAGGATACTGGCAGCAGAAATTTCTGGATGTAATGCATCTCCTCCAACTACAGCATCACAACTCATACTCAATCCTTGGGGAATTTTATTACCATCAACCAATACATGTTGTGGTTGCACAGTCAATTGTTCAACGGCACGACGCATTGCCAATAATGAAGCTTGCAATATATTGAGTTCATCAATTTCTTGATGGCTCGCTTCAGCGATAGCCCAAGCTAGTGCTTTTTCTTTAATCTCTATAAATAATTTTTCACGTTTCTTTTCACTGAGTTTTTTAGAATCATTCAATCCAAAAATCGGATTGTTAGGATCCAAAATTACAGCAGCCGCAACGACCGATCCCACAAGTGGACCGCGTCCCGCTTCATCAGCACCAGCAATCAACATCATTTTCCTAATTTTTCCTAAAAAAATAGGCCGATCAAAATCAGCCCATTCATATATCTTTGAAATTAACGTACAGCTTCAGCTACACATTCATTGATGGTTTTAGTCACGATATTACTAACGATTGTTGCTCGTGCAGCTGGATCAATCGCCGCTGTAGCCAAATCAACCGTAGTCACGCTTTGAGGAGCCTTTTCACTTACACATCCACAAATTTCACCTTGGATATTTTCTTTCTGCTCTGCAGTCATTAATTTCGTTGCAGTTTTCCAAGCAGAAATATTGTTCAATTCAGTTGTGCATTTTGCATTGATCGCAATTTTAAGTGCAGCCGAACCTAACTGTTGAGTGGTATTTGCGGCAGGTGATGATGTCCCTGTTGTACCTGTAGCACAAGCCCCGAGCACGAATGTCATTGGTGCGAGTAAAGCGATTAATTTTTTCACAGTGTTGTCCTTATGATCTTACGAATTGAGCTATTTTGCCTAATGTCACATCATGAAGAAATAGATTTTTTGAATTTCCGGACTATATGTTCAGTTATAAGTCGCATTTCGTTGCATATTTTCAACACTGTGTCTCAATTCAATACTTATAAATCATTTATGCTTAAATTATGATATTCAAAATTCAATCATAAGTTTATATCATGAATAATAAATCCAAATATTACACACGCACAGCTCAAGTCTTGCATTGGGTCATGGCGATTATTTTTATCACGGCGTGGACGATCGGCTTTTATAGCGGTAATTTTTTAAGTTATGAAGTAGATGGTAGCTTCAAAGGTGACGTCATCACGCTTCACAAAAATATTGCAACCACCATTATTTTTCTGGTCGTGGTTCGTATCTTTTGGCGCTACACCCATCCTGCTCCCGAGCTACCAGAGACAATGTCTCGCCTCATGAAAAGACTCGCACATTTAGGTCATCTCGGGCTTTATTTTATGCTTCTGGCCTTACCAATTACGGGTTGCTTATGGAGCTGGAGTCTAGGCTACCCTGCACCAGTATTATTCTTATTTGATCTACCTGCTTTAATAGGTGAGAATCCTCAAGTGACTGAAATTGTAAAACCACTACATATTTGGATTTCTTGGGCTGCAGGTTTACTTTTACTCGGACATATTGCTGCGGCATTAAAGCATCACTTTATAGATAAAGATCATGTCTTAGACAGCATGACCAAACAACCTAAAGATTGATTTAGTACGGCTCTAAATTTCTGAGTTAGATTTAGAGCTAATCACACATGCTTTTAGGCTATTCAACATGGCTTTTCGAATGACTTCTTGCTTGATATCTTCGTTAATTGTTGCTTTGGCAAGTTCCTGAGCCGGAATATCTTTTAAAGCATGATTTGATACACAATCACAGGTTTCTAATTTTAATTTCTTTTTGTTTTCTTCATTCATTAAATATGTCGTTATTTTCCATATTTTTGAATGGTCGACTTCACGCTCACATTGATGCTGGATGACAGGCTTTAATACACGCTGTGTCAAAGTCATATTTGCATTCGCGATAACTACAGGCAACGTTAGCAGACTCAGGCAAAGCACAGATTTCAATTTCAACATCACATTCGGCTCTATTGTTTAAAGCATCTTAAACCAAAGGTGGGATTTTGACCCCCACCTTTCAGTATGTTACATAAACAAGTTTAACTGTTTTAAATCGTGAGAATTTTATCTTTCCACTTTTGTTTTTGCTCATCGGAAATAAACGATGCTTCAAATGAATTTATAGCGAGTTGCTTTAATTCATGATTTGTTAAATCTAAGGCCTCAGCGATCGCAATAAAGTTGTCATTCATGTAGCCACCAAAATATGATGGATCATCAGAATTTACTGTAACGTGTACACCCTGCTGCAAGAGTCGACGAATATTATGCTGTTTCATATCATCTACAACGCATAATTTAAGATTAGATAATGGGCATACTGTAAGCGGCATTTTTTCTGCAATTAAGCGCTCCAACAACTTCGGATCTTCTTCAGAACGTACACCATGATCAATACGATTCACTTTGAGTAAATCCAAAGCTTCCCAGACATATTCTGCTGGACCTTCTTCACCTGCATGAGCAACAACCAAGAATCCTTCATCACGTGCTTTTGCGAATACCCTTTCAAATTTAGAAGGTGGATGCCCAACTTCACTTGAATCTAACCCTACCCCAATAATTTGGTCTTTGTAAGGTAAAGCTTGTTCAAGTGTTTCAAATGCTGCCTCTTCACTCAAATGACGTAAGAAACACATAATCAAATGCGTTGTGAGGCCTAATTTTACCTCAGCATCGTGGCAAGCTCGTTTTAAGCCTTTAATTACCGTTTCAAATGACACACCACGATCCGTATGGGTTTGCGGATCAAAAAACATTTCAGTATGAACCACTCGATCTTCTGCACATTTTTCAAAATATGCCCATGCAAGATCATAAAAATCTTGCTCATTAATCAATACATTCGCACCTGCATAGTAAATATCTAGAAATGATTGCAGATTGTGAAAATTATAAGCCTGTTTGACTTCTTCAACTGATTGATATGGGATTGCAATTTCATTGCGCTGAGCAATGGCAAACATCAACTCAGGTTCAAATGTCCCTTCAATATGGACATGAAGCTCAGCTTTAGGTAAAGCTTTAATTAACTCAACACGGTTCATTGCTACTCCTCATGAAACCAAAAAATAAAAAGGGTGCAAACTGAGTTTACACCCTTTTAAAAACTGTTAAAAATTAGCCGCCAAACATTGCAAATTTTAGCGCCCATAATACTGCGATAATCCATACCATATATGGTACTGTAGATGCTTTACCTGTAAATAACTTCACCAATGCATAACTAATAAAGCCCATGGCAATACCATCAGCGATTGAGTAAGTGAACGGCATAAACACGATCGTTAAGAAAGCAGGAACCGCTTCAGTAATATCATCCCAATCAATATGCGTAATACCCTGAATCATCAATACCCCTACAAAGAGTAAGGCTGGTGCAGTTGCAAACCCAGGAACAGATTGAGCTAACGGTGCTAAGAACAAACAAGCAATAAAAAGTAAGCCAACTATTACCGCTGTAAGACCTGTACGCCCCCCTGCTGCTACACCCGCAGAAGACTCAATATATGGTGTCGTTGATGATGTACCTAATGCAGCACCAGCAACAATCGCTGAAGAGTCTGCAAACAGAGCTTTCTTTAAGCGTGGCAATTTACCATCTTTGAGTAAACCAGCACGATGTGAAACACCAACCAGCGTTCCTGTTGAATCAAATAGATCTACTAAGAAGAACACAAAAATTACACCGATTAAACTTGCGGTAAATAAGCCTTCAAAATCCATTTGCATGAATGTTGGTGCAATTGAAGGAATTTGACCAACCACACCTTTAAATTCACTCAATCCTAGGAATGTTGAGATTGCAGTCAACACTAAAATACTAATGATAATCGCACCACGTATTTTAAAGTGATGCATAACAACAACCATCAAAAAACCGAATAAGGCTAAGAGAACGGTTGGTTGTTTTAAATCACCTAAACCCACTAGAGTCGCAGGATTATCCACAATGATGCCAGCATTTTTCAAAGCGATTAATGCTAGGAATAAACCAATACCACCACCAATAGCCAATTTTAAAGACATTGGAATGGCATTCACGATAGCTTCACGAATTTTAAACATACTGATCGCGATGAAGACCAGACCAGACACAAATACCGCAGCTAAAGCGGTTTGCCAAGGCACACCCATTCCTAAACATACCGAATAGGTGAAATATGCATTTAAGCCCATACCCGGAGCCAATGCGATTGGGTAATTGGCAATAATACCCATGACAAAACAACCAATTGCTGCTGCCAAACATGTCGCAACAAATACCGCACCATGATCCATTCCTGTTTCAGACAGAATCATTGGATTGACAATGATGATGTAGCACATTGTCAGGAATGTCGTCATCCCTGCAATCATTTCAGTTCGAAAAGTTGTTTTGTTTTCGCTTAGTTTAAATAAGCGTTCAAGCAAACCCGCTGAAGAATTTGGATTTGTCATTGTCGAGCCCCTGCTTAAGATCGAGCGAGTCGTAAAAATTATTTAGATCATTTATTCAATGATTCATTGGCAAATGTAGCTCAGATGACGCATTCAATAAACGTACCAAAATGACATTTCCGATAAATTGAAGCACAATTAAAAAAGCTGCAATAAAGCAGCTTTGATATGATGATCTATCAATTGAACAGTCGCTAGACAATTCGATCTATCGGGATATATTTTTAATTATAACATAGACTGAATTTGAAGGGCTGAATACACAGTCATAGGTTATAAAACGCTAAAATTTAATCTTTATTTAAATCACGTTAAAAAATATAAATTTAAATATACCCCTTAAAAAAATCACTGATGATTTTTAGATCATTTAATTTTAAATGGTAGAGTAAATTAAGCTTGCTAACAGTGAATACTTTCTAAATTTGCACTCTTACCGATCAATATGAACATTATTTCATTTGGAGGTATTCCCAAATTAGGTAACCTAATCCAAAGCCCAAACAGGAATACGCAGTAATAATAAAGAAAACGAAACTTGCTTTATTCTTTTTTTTCAAGAAATTCATAATGCTCGCCTTAAGTTAACTCGTCATGCACTATGATAATACATTTAGCTAATAATACCAGTGAAATAGAATTATTTCCCTTAAATATCAATAAATTACTATTTTTAATAAATACTATCAGTACTTTTCATAACAACTTCATTTTATTATAAAAAATTGAGTACCCCAACTAGATGCATCGATTTGCTGATCTTTAAAAGAAAAAGGCCACTCTTCATAGTGGCCTTTCATTCGATTAGTTTTGTTGAGAAACAAAACGTGCTCTGGCAGCATGAAGCTTCTTATAGCTCTCAATAAGTTTTAAATGACGATCGAGACCTTCAAGTTGCATATTGGTTGGCGTCAATCCATAAAAACGCACATCACCTTCGATTGAGCCTATTGCAGCATCAACTCTCTCATCACCGAACATACGTCTAAAATTCGGTTCATAGTCTTCAATTTCCATTTCTTCATCTAACAACACTTCTAATACAACATCCATGCATTGATAGAATAAGCCTCGTTCTACAGTATTGGTGTTGTATTGTAAGAACTGTTCTACTTGGTCTTTCGCTTCTTCGAAATTTTCCAAAGCTAAGTTAATTAATAGTTTTAATTCAAGAATAGTTAACTGACCCCACACCGTATTATCGTCAAATTCAACACCAATCAAGGTAATAATATCGGTATAGTCATCCACTTCAACTTCTTCAAGTTTCTCTAGCAAAGCTTCGAGCTGTTCATTATCTAAACGATGTAAGTTAAGAATATCTTCTCTAAAGGCTAAAGCTTTATTGGTATTGTCCCAAACCAGATCTTCAACCAAATACACCTCAGAATATCCTGGCACCAGAATTCGGCATGCAGTTGCACCTAAATGTTGGTATACAGCCATGTAAACTTCTTTACCCATCTCTTTTAGGATATTGAACATCTTTTCAGCTTCTTCAGCGTTTGTATTTTCACCTTGACTGGTGAAATCCCACTCTACGAAATCACAATCAGATTTCGAACTGAAGAATCTCCAAGACACAACACCCGATGAATCAATAAAGTGTTCCACAAAGTTATTTGGTTCTGTCAGTGCATGGCTATTGAAAGTAGGACGTGGTAAGTCATTTAAACCTTCAAAACTACGACCTTGTAAAAGCTCTGTTAGGCTGCGTTCTAATGCAACTTCAAAGTTTGGATGAGCCCCGAATGATGCAAAAACGCCACCCGTTCTTGGATTCATTAATGTCACGCACATGACTGGGAATTTCCCACCTAATGAAGCATCTTTGACCAGCACTGGAAAACCTTGCTCCTCAAGTCCCTTAATACCCTCAACTATTTTTGGGTACTTTGCTAGAACATGTTCAGGTACATCTGGCAGGGTAATTTCACCCTCTAAAATTTCGCGCTTAACCGCACGCTCAAATATTTCAGATAAACATTGTACTTGTGCTTCAGCCAAGGTATTTCCTGCGCTCATACCATTTGACAGATACAAATTTTCGATCAAATTTGAAGGGAAATATACAATCTCACCGTCTGACTGGCGCACAAATGGTAATGAACAGATACCTCTCTCAATATTGCCAGAATTTGTGTCGTACAGATGTGTGCCTAATAACTCATCTTCAGGATCGTAAATTTCAAGTGTATATTCATCTAAAATTTCTGATGGCAATTCACCATTTGGACCTGGTTGGAACCACTTTTCATCTGGGTAATGCACAAATTCAGCATTTGCGATTTCTTCACCCCAAAATTGGTCGTTATAGAAGAAATTACAATTCAAACGTTCAATAAACTCGCCTAATGCAGATGCTAAGGCACTCTCTTTCGTTGAACCTTTACCATTGGTAAAACACATTGGCGCTTGTGCATCGCGAATATGTAAAGACCATACGTTTGGCACTATATTGCGCCAAGACGCAATTTCAATCTTCATCCCTAAGCCCGCCAAAATTGCAGACATGTTGGCAATCGTTTCTTCAAGCGGCAAATCTTTGCCCGGAATAACAGTCACATTTTCCTTGGCAATATTTGGCATAAGTAAAGCTTGAGCATCCGCATCAATGCTTTCAACTTCCTCAATAACAAATTCAGGACCTGTTTGAATCACTTTTTTTACAGTGCAACGGTCGATTGAACGTAAAATACCTTGTCGATCCTTCTCAGAGATATCTGAGGGTAATTCGACTTGAATTTTAAAAATTTGTTTATAACGGTTTTCTGGATCAACAATATTATTTTGGGATAATCGAATATTTTCTGTAGGAATATCTCGTGCAGCACAATACACCTTTACAAAATAAGCTGCACATAATGCTGAAGACGCAAGAAAATAGTCAAATGGGCCTGGCGCAGATCCATCACCTTTATAACGAATAGGTTGATCGGCAATAACCGTGAAATCGTCGAACTTTGCTTCCTGTCGAAGATTGTCGAGATAATTGACTTTGATTTCCATGCGGGCACCTACAGAACTTATCCAAACAGCTAGATAAGTTAAAAATAAATTAAAACGCATTGTAATCAGAAATGCTTGCAAATTGAATGAAAGTTTTTTAAATCCTCCCCTTAAGCTCTCTCTAATTGGGCGTTATCAGTGTTTTATTTACAAAAATTTTAATAAAAAAAGCTGGTACCGAAGTACCAGCTTTTTTTAATCCGCCAAACTGAAATTCAGTTCAAATTAAGTGTTATTAGATGCTTGCAATAGCAGCATTTAAAGTTGCACTTGGACGCATAACTGCATTTACTTTCTCTTGATCGATTGCGTAGTAACCACCGATATCAACAGATTTACCTTGAACTTCTGCAAGTTCAGCAACGATCTTCTCTTCATTTTCAGCTAAAGTCTTCGCTAAAGTAGAGAATGTCGCTTTTAATTCAGCATCTTCGTCTTGAGCTGCTAATTCTTCAGCCCAGAACTTAGCTAAATAGAAATGGCTACCACGGTTGTCTAACTCACCTGTACGACGTGATGGAGATTTGTCGTTGTCAAGTAATTTACCAGTTGCAGCATCCAATGTTTTCGCAAGAAGTTTAGCTTTAGGGTTGTTTTCTTTAATACCAAGCTCTTCAAGTGAAACAGCGAGTGCAAGGAACTCACCTAAAGAATCCCAACGCAAGTGGTTTTCTTCAACAAGTTGTTGTACGTGTTTAGGTGCTGAACCACCTGCACCAGTTTCGTACATACCACCACCCGCCATTAAAGGCACGATAGACAGCATTTTCGCAGAAGTACCAAGCTCCATAATTGGGAACAAGTCAGTGAGGTAGTCACGTAGAATGTTACCCGTTACAGAGATTGTATCTAGACCACGAGCAACACGTTCAAGTGTGTAACGCATTGCACGTACTTGAGACATGATTTGGATGTCTAGACCATCTGTATCGTGATCTTTTAAGTATTTTTGAACTTTCTTGATCAATTCGTTTTCGTGTGGACGGTATGGGTCTAACCAGAAGATTGCTGGCATACCAGAGTTACGTGCACGTGTTACAGCTAGTTTTACCCAGTCGCGGATCGGTGCATCTTTCACCTGACACATACGCCAGATATCACCTTCTTCCACGTTTTGAGACATTAAAACTTCGCCAGTTTCGATATCTGTGATGTTAGCAACACCAGCTTGCGCGATTTCGAAAGTTTTGTCGTGTGAACCGTATTCTTCAGCTTTTTGAGCCATTAGACCAACGTTAGGTACAGTACCCATTGTACGTGGGTCAAAGTTACCATTCCACTTACAGAAGTTGATCATTTCTTGGTAAATACGTGCAAATGTAGATTCAGGCATTACTGCTTTACAGTCGTAAGGCTTGCCGTCAGCACCCCACATTTTACCACCACCACGGATCATTGCAGGCATAGAAGCATCTACGATCACGTCGTTTGGAGAATGGAAATTAGTGATACCTTTTGCTGAATCCACCATTGCTAAAGCAGGACGGTGTTCTTGACATGCGTGTAGATCTTCGATGATCTCTTCACGTAAAGAAGTCGGTAAAGTTTCGATCTTCTCGTAAAGACCAGCCATACCGTTGTTTACGTTAATACCTAGTTCGTCGAACAGTTTACCGTGTTTTTCGAACGCTTCCTTGTAATAAATCTTCACACAGTGACCGAATACGATCGGGTGTGAAACTTTCATCATGGTTGCTTTAACGTGTAAAGAGAACAAGATGCCCGCTTCTTTACAATCATCTAATTCTTTTTCATAGAAGTCGCAAAGTGCTTTCTTGCTCATGAACATAGAATCGATGATTTCGCCGTCTTGCAGTGCAACTTTTTCTTTAAGAACGATGGTTTCACCAGAATTCGTGATCAGTTCCATTTTCACATTGCGAGGACGATCTAAAGTCATAGACTTTTCGCCGTGATAGAAGTCACCTTCATCCATGTGAGAAACGTGAGTTTGTGACCACTGTTTCCACTCACCCATAGAATGTGGGTGTTTTTTCGCATAGTTTTTAACAGCAGCAGGCGCACGACGGTCAGAGTTCCCTTCACGCAATACAGGGTTTACTGCTGAACCTAAGCATTTACCAAAACGTGCTTTGAGTGCTTTTTCTTCTTCAGTCGTAGGATTCTCAGGATAATCTGGAATTGCATAGCCTTTTGATTGAAGCTCTTTGATACATGCAGTCAACTGAGCTACAGATGCACTGATGTTTGGAAGTTTGATGATGTTTGTGTCTGGATCTTGTGTAAGACGACCTAATTCTGCAAGATTGTCTGATACTTTCTGCTCTTCGCTAAGGTATTCAGAGAATTCAGCGAGCACGCGTGCTGCAACTGAGATGTCAGTTTTTACAATCTCAACACCAGCAGGCTTAGTAAAGGTCTCAATGATCGGCAGTAGTGAGTAAGTCGCCAGTAATGGCGCCTCGTCGGTCAGTGTGTAGATGATAGTTGACTTTCCACCAGCCATATATAGCCCCTTGCTTTGGATTGAGTTACAGAGCACCGAACTTTTGGTCCAGTCTCTTAGAACCGATTTGCTTAAATTAAAACGTTGAGAGTATCGTTCTTCGTCGCATTTCAGTCAATGAAATAAGCTTTTAGTACGCTATTTTGATGAAATAACATACAAAATAGTATCCATCTTTAGTTTGATAATACTGTATGAATTTCATTACTTCTGAATGAAAAGTGAAGAACTGGTAATGAACGTTGATCTCAACTTCCCTGTAATATGAACATTATACGTGTCTCATATTTAAACAGGATGGCAAAAGCGTACATTTCGGGCGTTATTGTAAGTGTTAATGTACGGGCATATTAATAAATTACGGAAATACCCAATATTTAGATTAAAGCATTTTGGGTATTTATACTTAAAATATATAATTTAATATCAAATTTAGAGATTTTTTAAACGCAATTTTTCTTGATAGAGCAAGTGATAACGAATACTTTACTTTTAAAAAAAGAAGTAATGTCTTGATTACGAAAAAAGGGCTTAAGTAAAATACTTAAGCCCTTTTTTTAAATCTTGGTAGGTATATCCAGACTCGAACTGGAGACCTCTACGATGTCAACGTAGCGCTCTAACCAACTGAGCTATACACCTAGAATGCTTCGCATCTTATGCAAAAATCACTTGGCTGACAAGCCTTTTTCATATTTAACCAAAAGATATGAACAAGTTTTAATCATTGACTTAAAATTTGCGAACTCTTGTTTAGAAATACTCGATTGTGAATAACTTAAGTGCTCGTACAGAATGATAATTTCGAGGAAAACAGCTCTATCATTTTGACTTAAAGGTGATGAAATTCTTTCTAACCATTGTCGAACCGTTTCGTAAGAATAACGGCGACTGTGAAGTCCTAATTTTCTATTAAAAACATGAAGTACCCAATCGATTTGTGAATAGTGTTTTCTCTTTTTTCTCAACATCCATAGCACATAACATCCTAATATGATCAGTGAGCCTGCAAGGATAATCACAAACACTGAAGCAACTGAATGAATTCCAAATTTTGTCATCCAACTCAGCTGTTGATCAGCGTTATATCCAACAACTTTACTTTGCCATTGATAACTTGCGTAATCACTCCATATGCGAATTTTTGTCAAAAAAGGATATTTTGCAACTGACCAATTTTTATTCTCAGAGTAAAGTGTTTGGTTATTTTGAATTAAACTTTGCATTCCCTGGTCAATACGCTCTGGAGCAATCATTGCAGTGGGATCAATCCTCTGCCATTGACCTCCAAAATATACTTCAGTCCAAGCATGTGCATCTAACTGCCTCACTTCCCAACTTTTTTGGTCTGGCGCAAATTGACCTCCTTGATAACCTGTTACGACTCGGGCAGGAATACCGACATAACGCATCATCATGACAAAACTAGAAGCAAAATGCTCACAAAATCCTTGTTGTGAATTAAACATAAATGCATCTATCCGATCACCATTCAAAACACCGGGAGATAAAGAATACTGAAAGCTATTTTGCTTAAACCAGTCTAAAACTTGCTGGATATAACGCTCTGGCTGCTCTCCACTTTTAATAAATAAGTCCCATGCTAAACTTTGACTTTTGATATCGCGCTGATGGAGATACTGGGTGTAATACTGAATTTGAAACTGACTAAGTTCATGATTTATTTTCGTCCCACGCCCTAACCAAACTAAGTTTATAGGTTGAGCCGTTTGAATAGGTCGTTGAGCTGAAATACCACCGTCATAACGGAGATAATAATTTCGTTGTCGAGGTACAGATTGCTCTAATCCCATAATCCAATCTACAGAAGGATCTTTAGCCAAATACTGATATTCAACTTTTTGATTTAAAATAGAAAGTTGATAAGAGTTTAACTCGTTTAACCCTCTATTAAATCCATGACTCGTCCATTTTTGACCATCATATTGATCTAAGACCAAAGCTCGCCAATACATTTCTGAACGCGTCGGTAATTTTGTCATATCACCAATAATACGAAATGCCAATTCATTTGACTGAGACAGCTCAGCAATGTCACCTGGGGACATAGAGTCACTGATTCCTGTCATCCCCTTATTTTGTTGAATGGGGATATGCCAGAGCGGAGGTAATCGCGGGAAAAAAATAAAGAACAATATAAAAAAAGGAATTGCCAATCCGATGAATTTACCGACATGAATGATATCGTGCTTTAAGCCATTTTTAGTTTCAGGAGTGGACAGAAACTCCGCGGTTTGAATTCTATAAAGTCCTACAAAACAGCTCACTAAGCACAGCACCACTCCCAAAGCAACATACAACGTTTGACTGTATAAAAACGTACTTGCCGCCACGAATAAGGCAAAATTAAAAACGATGATCAAATCACGTTTTTTTTGGGTTTCTAATGCTTTTGCAAATAGAAAAGTTGTCAGCGATGCTACCCCAGCCTCAACACCAACAAAGGTATGGTAATGCAGATAAATCGCGCCAAGTGCAATTGCTGTAAAACTAAATTTTATTGCTTTGGAGACATTTTTTTTACTTTTTTGAATATGCCATAAATACATGAGCTCAATACAGAGCACCAAAAATAAAGCATAAGGCAGATAAATAATCTGGATAAATAAAATGAGTGCCAAACTCACTAGCATGGATTGTGAAACTTTAGGATGTACCATATATCTAAACCTATTTTCTATTTCACACTTTATGCCTGAGCAAGCAGAATTTTAGCCTGCTTGATATGCTCAGTTCCAAACCCTTGATTCAGTTCGGCATGAGGTAACACCAGCTTAAAAGGGATTTGTAATTGCTCACACTGCTCCACCACACCCATCATATATTTGAGCTTTTCTTCATGCTCGATTGACGGCATATGATGATAATGAATATCAACACATCGATCCTGTTGATGCTCTTCAAAAACTTTAATATACAAACCTTGTCCACGAGCAGCCTGCTTCCAAGATACACTTTGTAATGAGTCGCCGACCTGAAAACTTCTTAATTCTTTAAACTCATCTTTTTCCTGATCCAATACAAATGCATTTGAAAAGCTTGTATTCGGATTTATTTTGGCTTGAGGCGCAATCCATGCATGTCGTCCATGAAAGATATAAGTCCAAGCTCGAACAAGACCAAATGGATACACTGAAGCAATGTGTATATCGGGATAGTTATACTGTCCTCGTTGATCAACCTGAATCTGAATAACACATTCAGACTGTTTTTGGTCAATGTGAATGTGCTGTGTCTCAGAATCGATGGAGATCGATAAATAACGTGAATATGAATAAGGTTGATTCAAGTAGATTTTAAATAAAATCGAGTGCCCTACCTGTCCGACTTCATCAGTAATGATGTCTATCTCAAGACCATGCAATTGTTTAAAGGTGATATAAAAACTAATGCATAAGATCGCACTAATTAAAAAGCAGAAACCTAATATCAAATTATTGGCATAGTTAATACCCGCAATAAATGTGATCAAAATCAACACAAGATATAAGAAACCTTGCTGATAAATAAAAATCAAAATATCGCGTTGACCAATTTTTTTACTCTGCTCAAACCGAAATCTTTTTTTTAACCATTGCTTCCAGATACTGGTCACCTGCATACCCTCAAATCAATTTAACCTGATTCATTAGGGAGACCGTCTCATCCTCACTCAAGTTTAATCGATGAGCGCATACTGCTGAAAATACAGCTTTTACATCATCAGGAATGACAAAAGCTCTGGCATGCACGATCGCTCTCGCTTGTGATGCTCGTTTTAAAGCCAATAATCCACGCGTCGATAAACCATGCGCACTTTTTCGTGTTACCGCAGCCAAATCCAATAAATAGTCTTGAATTGCATCACTTAAATGGACTTGATGAGTCAAGGATTGCAACCTTAGTATTTCAGTCTCATTAAATACATGGATCAACTGTGCGATTAATTTGGCACGTGATTCTTGTTGAAGAAGTATTTTTTCTGCATGGCGAGATGGATAACCAAGAGATAACCGCATGAGGAATCTGTCTAACTGAGACTCTGGTAGTGCATAAGTCCCGCTTTGAAAGAGTGGATTCTGAGTTGCTATCACCCAAAAAGGCTGAGGTAAAGCATAACGCTGTCCATCAATCGTGGCGTAGCCCTCTTCCATCGCTTCTAGCAATGCACTCTGTGTCTTTGGACTACAGCGATTAATTTCATCTGCCAAAAGCACTTGGGTAAAGATAGGTCCGTACTTAAATTCAAACTGATGCTCTTTTTGATTAAAAACATTCACGCCAATCACATCACTGGCGAGCATATCATTGGTAAATTGGATTCTTTGAAATGATAAACCTGATAAAGATGCCAAACTACTGGCCAATGTGGTCTTACCCAATCCAGGTAAGTCTTCAAATAAAATATGACCACCTGCAATTAAACTACATAAAGCCAATTCAGTTTGCGTATTTTTATCCAAAACAATTTGATTGATTTGTTCTAGAAATAAGGAAATTTTGGGAATAAATGATTGAATCTGAGACTCTAACTCAGGCTGAATAATATCTTTTGATTGAACACTCTGCTTCATTCCCCAAATCATCATTTACACTTCCAAAACGGTATATTTCTACCATACAGGTTTTTTTTATTTTCTCAAATATTTCAAATAATCAGTGTATTAAAGAATGAGTTTTAAACTTAATGCTGAATAAGCTTCAACTGTTTGAGCATCTCTTCAGGTCCAATTTGAAGGCTTGAATTATTGTTTTCCGCCAGCTTGATCTGTTCAATAAAATAGCTGTTGATCGGTGCATTCACCCCGAGTGTATTGGCAAGTCTGACTACTTCACCATTAATCCAATCAACCTCCGTCGTGCGCCCTAAATTCAGATCATCCTGCATAGATGAACGAGCTAGTGGATCAATGGCTAACATTTTGCGACTAATCAACTTAAACAACCAGTTAGGAAGTTGAAGAATATGAGGAATGATGTTCGCTGGTACAGGCGTTAATTGTGCGGGTTGAATATTTGCCTGCTTTAAAATTCGAAGCGTCTCTAACTGTGCCTGAGCAAGGCACTTTCTATACATTCGATTAGTAAGTTGATTTCTTAAAGTTAGACCAGATAAAGCGTTAATCGAATTGTTCAAGTTGAATAAGACTTTAGCCCACTGTACCTCTAACATATCATCACGGAATTCAACTTGCAGTTTCGCCGCATCTAACACTATTTTTAGCTGATTACTTTCTACAAATTTTTTTATCATTAATGTTCCATCAGAACCTTGATGGAAATGAGACGGTTTGAGTTCTGCGACATTAAATGGAACCATTCCTTCCATAATCTCCCATTCTGGCAGCATTTTTTTTAACCGTGGAACATTACTCACCCCATTTTGAAAACTGATGAGACTCGGTTTATTGAGAGTGTCACAGCTTCGTATTTCAGATGCCACTTGCTCTGTCGCTGCTGATTTTACACAAATCATGACTAAGTCCGTGTCTAAGACTTCTGCTAGATTTGTTGTAAGTCTTAATTGATCTGGAGTGAGCTTATGATGGTAGCCGTTTAAATCACTGAGCTCCAATCCATTTTGGCTTAATTTTTGATAGCTTCTTTCCCTACAGTAAAATGTCACCTGATGGCCTGCTGCGACCATTCTTCCACCGATATAACAGCCAATCGATCCTGCACCATAAATTCCAATTTTCATGTTTTTATCCTTTGTTATTGATCAAGAGTATACGAGTTTCAGAACAATAAATTTGTCAGGTTTTATACAATTAAAACAAATAAAAAACGACACCTCAGTGCCGTTTTTTATTTAATATTAGAAAATTAACATGGACATTTTTTCATACCGCCTGCTGCACTTGGATAGCGTGCATCGACACAATAACGATGAAAAGTTTTTTCATCCATTGGCTCTAGGTCAGGGTGATGCTTTTTCATATGCTCTACATAGTTTTGGTAATCTGGGACACCCACCATTAAACGAAAACTTTGTTGTAGCCGCTGCCAAATCAGTTGAACTGTTTTGATTCCATTCAACATTAAAAACTTCTTCGGCTGAGCCAAAATCGTGAATTTAATGATTTTACCCAATGCCAGCTTTTGACGAATTTGTTCTTTCAAACTCATTTGGTCTCTCCTGCAGGGACTTGATCAGTATAAATTGCTTCAGCTTCCTGAGCCGTTGGCTGCGGATTTGCTAAAGCACGACGAATCACTTTAATGGCAGCAAACAACATCACCACAGCAACAATCATAAAGAATGCACATAACGCAGCATTAATCTGATTAGATAAAGCAACAGTTTGCATTTCCGCAATGGATTTCGCAGGCGCTAAAATTTCGTTTCGCTCAATAGCCGCATTGAAACGATCTGCTTGTGCCAAGAATCCAATTTTTGGATTTTCATGGAAGATTTTTTGCCAACCAGCAGTCATCGCTGTAATGAAGAGGAAAATCGTTGGAACAATGGTGACCCACACATATTTTTCTTTCTTCATTTTGAACAAAATGACAGTACCCAGCATCAGCGCCATCGCAGCTAAAATTTGGTTACCAATACCAAATAATGGCCACAAACTATTGATACCGCCCAGTGGATCAACTACACCTTGATATACAAAGAAACCCCAGCCTGCCACTGCAACGGCAGTACCAATCAAGTTGCCCACAAACGACTTAGAGTTTTTAACCGCAGGGACAACAATACCCACAGTATCTTGAACCATAAAACGGCAAGCACGTGTTCCTGCATCAACAGCAGTTAGAATAAATAGCGCTTCAAACAAGATCGCAAAGTGATACCAAAATGCCATCATTTCACGACTATTAAAAATTTCAGTGATGATGTGCGCCATACCAATCGCAAACGTCGGTGCACCACCAGTACGAGAAAGAATTGTGCTTTCACCAACCTCTTGAGCAAGTAGTGTTAAAGCTTCAGGTGTAACCACAAATCCTAAATTACGTACCGCCTCTGCGGCACTTTCAACCGTCGTTCCTATCACCGCAGCTGGAGAGTTAATGGCAAAATAAACGCCTGGATCCAAGATCGTTGCACAGATCATCGCCATGATTGCGACAAATGATTCCATCAACATACCGCCGTATCCGATCATCCGGATATCGCGTTCATTATTTACGAGCTTAGGTGTAGTTCCTGATGAAACCAATGCATGGAAACCTGAAATTGCACCACAGGCAATGGTAATAAATAAGAATGGGAAAAGTGATCCAGAGAATACAGGTCCCGTACCATCTACGAAGTGGGTAATTGCAGGCATTTTTAATTCAGGCATCGCAAATACGATACCCAATGCTAAACCTGCAATCACGCCAATTTTCAAGAAAGTCGATAAATAATCACGTGGAGCCAATAACAACCATACTGGTAATACAGAAGCGATGAAACCGTAGATAATCAATGCCCATGTTAACTCTGTACCAGATAAAGTGAATAATTGCCCCCAATAAGGATGTTGAGCAATATTTTCACCGTAGATGATACCGAGCATCATCAGTACAAAGCCAATGATTGAAACTTCGGCAATCTTTCCTGGACGGATATATCGCATATATACGCCCATAAATAATGCAATTGGAATGGTGGCAGCAATACTAAACACACCCCATGGACTATTGGTTAATGCTTTAACCACCACGAGTGCAAGCACAGCTAGGATAATGATCATTACCCCTAATGCGCCAAGCATCACAATAATTCCTGCAAATGAACCCAGTTCTTGTTTTGCCATTTCACCCAGTGAACGTCCGTCACGGCGTGTAGAAATAAATAAAACTAGAAAATCTTGGACTGCACCTGCCAGTACAACACCGACTAACAGCCAAATCGTTCCTGGTAAATAACCCATTTGCGCAGCAAGAATAGGCCCAACTAACGGACCAGCACCTGCAATCGCAGCAAAGTGATGACCAAACAGAACACTTTTATTTGTAGGCACATAATCTAGACCATCCACTAGACGGTGCGCAGGTGTTAAACGCCGAGCATTTAACTCGAATACTTTATTAGCAATAAATAAACTATAAAAACGATATGCAATACTGTAAACACAGACTGCAGCGAGTACGAGCCAAACTGCGTTGACATGTTCTCCACGACTAACCGCTAATATTCCAAAGGACACTGCGCCAATTATGGCCACAATAATCCAAATCAATTTCGAAGCCATGGATGACTTCGGTTGTATTTGATCCATATCAAACCCTCATTATTTCGTATTTGCAATCAGCTCAATTTTATTATTCGTGTTACTGCTGTTTTCCCTTGCGACTATACTCCTCAATAATTCTTCTTTACCTTAGACCTTGGCATTAAAAAAGGGATGATTGTCATCATCCCTTTCGATAATAGTATAAATTTACACCATTATGCACGTTCTAAGTATTCACCAGTACGTGTGTCAACACGAACGCTTTCTTCTTGTTGAACGAATAATGGAACACGTACTACAGCACCTGTTTCAAGTTTCGCTGGTTTACCACCACCGCCAGAAGTATCACCACGTACGCCTGGATCAGTTTCAACAATTTTTAATACCACGAAGTTAGGTGCATTCACTGTTAAAGGAACACCATTCCATAACATGATTGTGCATTTTTCGTTTGAATCGTCTTTCAACCATTTCGCAGCATCACCCATTGCAACTTTATCAGCCGCAATTTGCTCGAAAGTTACAGGATCCATGAAATTCCATAGTTCGCCGTCGTTGTATAAGTAGTCCATTTCTACTTCTACGATATCTGCAGCTTCTAAAGAATCACCAGATTTGAATGTTTTTTCTAATACTTTACCTGATTTAAGGTTACGTAATTTAACACGGTTGAACGCTTGGCCTTTACCTGGTTTAACGTATTCGTTTTCCATGATTGAGCATGGGTTACCATCAAGCATTACCTTAAGGCCAGACTTGAAATCGTTCGTAGAATAATAGGCCATGAGAGGCTCACTCCAAACTTACTAACTTTAATCTATTAATGCGATGGGCTGCTACACTGTCATTTAGCAAGTCTGACAGGTGCATGATATGCCACATGCACATGCATTTATGTTGCGTATTCTAAATGACCAACCTACTCTGCCGCAATGATAAATTCCGAAATACAATGTTTAAGCTGTCTAAGTTCCATGCAGAACTACTGTTGTAGACTTAATTTGATCATCTTTAGGCTTGAGTATTTTCATCCCGACATTCAATAAAGAAGGCTTAATCAGGACACAACTGAGTTTTTCAATGGGATTTGATTTAAAATGAAGCCTTTCATCTCCCTCTAAATTTAAACTGTATGACCCACTATTTGTATCAAGAGCAACATTGGCAAAATCAACTCAGCGATTTAATCACTGACCCACATGAGCTCATTGAACTCTTGGAATTGCAACCTGAAGATTTAATACATGGTGCAATTTTGGCATCAGCCCAATTTAAATTAAGAGTCCCTCGCGCCTTCGTCGCGAAGATGCAAAAATCTAATCCTGATGATCCACTGTTACTTCAAGTACTCCCTCATCATCTGGAGCTAAATGAACATCCTGATTTTGTAACAGACCCCCTTGATGAGGAGGCTGCCAATTTAATCCCAGGTGTATTGCATAAGTATCAGTCACGTTTTTTACTGACTTTAACGGGTGCCTGTGCTGTTCATTGTCGTTATTGTTTTAGACGTCATTTTCCATATCAAGAAAATTTACCTAAAAATGACGACTGGGAAAAAATACAAGACTACTTACTCGCTCATCCAGAAATCAATGAAGTGATCTTAAGCGGAGGTGATCCCCTAACACTTTCAAATCGTAAACTTGCCATTTGGATCGACAGATTAAGTTCAATTCCACATCTTAAAATTTTGCGTATTCACTCTCGAGTTCCAATCGTTCTTCCAAATCGGCTTGATGATGAACTTATTTCTCTCTTAAAAAACAGTAGGCTACGTATTATTCTGGTGGTACACTCAAACCATGCTGCTGAAATTGATGACTTTACCGCTTCGAAATTAATGCAAATTTCACAACAAAATATTTTGGTGTTGAATCAAGCTGTGTTATTAAAAGGTATCAATGATCATCCTGATATTTTGGTTGATCTAAGTCATCGATTATTTGATGCGCGTGTGATGCCTTATTATTTACATGTGTTGGATAAAGTAAAAGGTGCTCAGCATTTTGATTTACCAAGTGAATCTATTGATTCAATCTATAAAGAGGTTTTGGCAAGGTTGCCTGGATACTTGGTTCCAAAGCTGGTTAGAGAAATTGCGGGAGAACAGAATAAAACACCGCTTTATGGAGTTGCCACTTTTTAGAGACTCACTTACATGCTTCAGGCTCAGATTTCAGAAATTTTTCACTATCCTACTGCCTTGACTCGAGATCAACTGAGTTTTGCAAATGCAAATGTTCAGGACTTGAGTTTTTGGGCATCTCAACTTTCAATTATGCAATTAGGTGACACCTCTGAAGCGGTGTTGAAAGCCCTATATGAAATCGCTGAACTCAAATGTTCGGAAACATTGCGCTTTGATCTTATTCAAGCGCTACACCCTTTGATCGAAAATATTTTAGAGAGACTTGAAAAAAACTTTTTAAATCAAGGTCTTTTTCTATCAGACCGTAACAAAGATATTATAGAGTTAACCACTCGTCTAAGAACATTATTTGCTGATATCTACATAGATATTGCACAGCGCAGTGAAATGCAGCTAAAACAACAAAAGTTTTCTATTTTGAAGTTTGCTCAAAAGCGTAATGTGAAAACTGCACGACTCCTTTCCAGTTATTACGCTCTTCAACAATTGGGTTTATTGTTAGTACAACAACAGATGCTTTATCGTTCTGCCTTGTCTAAGCAATGGTTAATGACCCATTATCTGTATGATTTGGCATTAAAAAACCAAGAACACACGGTCAATATTAATTTATTGCAAGGCACGCATCACGCTTTAAAAAATATTCAACAGTGCTATGCCCAAGTCTTATTATTAGAAATATTTAATACCCACCAAATTCGTCCTTCTGAGATCTACGCGCTCTATCAATGCACAGCGGATTGGGCACAACTAGTGCAAGTTTTACCACGCGAAACCGCTTTATCTCGTTACGTCATTGATACCACTAAAGATCATCCGCCAGTTTACAACCGAAAACACCATGAGAGTTTTAAACCAAACATTTTCGTGGCGACACAATCGTTGCTTGAGCATGTCAACTTAACCATTCAAAAGGACAATGAATATTTATCTAAGAAAGAGAAAGCATATTTAACTGCGCCTCTTAAATTTCATGTACAAAATGTTTTAGGCTCGACCATTGAACGCCGACATGAACGTTATGAACATTCCGCTCAGTTACAACTCTGTTTCAGTTTACTTACCGCTCATTATTATCTCTCTAAAACCAAAACTTTTAGCGAAACCTTACGACTAACACCGCCTAAATCAAAATCAGAAGACGAGTTTGCATTTACATATTTAAATGACTACCCAGATGCCTATACAGACAAATCAAACAAGGTTCTAGATAAACAGGCACGTCAAATCCATGCGGCTCAAGTTTTAGATATCAGTTTAAATGGTTATCGCGTACGTTGGTTAGAAGAAGAAGCACCTCCAAATTTAAGAACTGGTGAATTTATCCTGATCAATGAGGGAGTGAACAGCAAATGGAAAGGTGGTGTAATTCGTTGGATCAAACAATCTGTTAAAAAAAGCTATGAACTTGGGCTTGAAGTGATTGGACCCGACATCCACCCTTGCGCCGCAAAAGTTTATACAGATCGAAGTTCTTTTAATTATCATCCATGTTTATTTGTACATACCTTGAAGATTGATGCTCCACAGCATTCTCTTATTTTGCCAAATTTACAGTTTTTCAAAGAACAACAATCTATTTATTTACGCTTAACTGATCAAGATATCAAACTAGAATTGATAAAGACCATGCTCATCACACAAAGTTTTGTTCAATTTGAATTTGAACTATTTAATGATGAGCAGCAATATCTGATTGATGAATTTTTACAACATCAAAACCTTGAATCAAATCGTTTTCAAGACGTATGGGAAGCATTGAAGTGAAAAACCTACTTCTATCAACACAATTAAAGCAATCTGGAATGCGCTTACTCATTGTCGATGATAACCAGATTCGTTATAACCATATTATCTCTTTACTCGAAAAACGCGAGTACAAGGTAGAAGCAGTGCTACTCGATGATCAAGTGAGTCTTGAAAAGCAACTTCATTTAGATTGGGATTTAATTCTGTTTGGTCGCGCCTACGAGCTTACCTTAACTCATTTTCTTCGACTGCTTGCTGATTCTGATAAAGCTTTAACCCCCACACTTTATCTAGCTCCAGAAGCGCTAGAAATGTCTGAAGTAAAACTCATTTCGATGGGCATCTACGATGTTTTAAATATTGATCAACCTGAACAATGTTTACTTAAAATTATTCGAGCATTGGCTTTTAATCGCTTACAAAAAAATCAGATGCAATTAACGGATGAACTGAAACACAATGTTCAAATTAAACAAAATTGGATCGAAGAGCATAAAAAAGCAGTTGCAATCATAGAAGAAGGGATTGTCGTTGAATGCAACCATGAGTTTACGCATTTATTTGGCTTCAACACGTGTGATGACGTTATTGGATACCCGCTCATTGATTTAATACAACCTGAGGATATTCAATCTTTTAAAGCACGATTTAAAAAATTAGCTTTCGGTAAATTTGAGTATGGTCCTTTTGAACTGATTTCTCTTAATCCACAGTTAACACATCAAAATCCAGTCCAAATTGAATGTAATCCTACAGATCAAAATCAAGTCATTGAAATTACGATTTCAACGCATTTTCAACAGAGTGACCATTCATTTAGTCCTCAACTTGAGACTACACCTCATCAATTCAATAGAATTGCACCACACACAACATTGGCAAAAATTTTACAACATCTTGAAGAACACCCTGCTCAAGAAAATGCTTTGGTCATCTTCAGCCTAGCCAGTTGTCCAGACTATATCTTGAGTTCTGATTGGGATACTTTTAAAGGCTATTTCGGCAAACTTTCAGACTTTATTCTCGAACAGACCAATGGCGCTGTATTTAAAATTGAAACAGCCCTGTATGCCACTATCATTCAAGCTGAAACGATTGAAGTTCTAAAATCAAGACTCTCTGCGCTACATGCGCTTGAAAAACCTAGACTCGTCAATCTGGGAGATCAAACCTATCAACAGCATGTCAAAATTGGTTATAGCCTCTTCAAACTGTCAGATTTAAATGTAGATAATTTTGAACAGCTCATTGCAAATGCTTATAACACTGCCCTACCCAATTTATTGAGCAATGATGCCGCTTTAGAGACAACGCTTGAAGAAATTGAAGAGATTCATTTTGAAGTTACTCAAGCAGATGAGCCGACCGCTATTCAGTTAAATACACCTTCTTCTGAAGTAGAGCCTGATCATTCAACAGAATTTGTATTTCAAGCAATTGAAGAACCTGTACAGTCAGACGAAGTTCACGGCGATATCCTAGTACATCTTCGTAAAGTTCTTGAACGTGATCAAATTACGCTAAAGTTCCAACAAATCTATGATAAAGAAGACACTAGTCTTAATACCTATGAAGTAAGCAGCGGGTTTATTTTTGAAAATCAATGGATTCAATTGGACGATATTGAAGAATTGGTGGATGACCCTGAGTTGTCTATTAAAATTGACCGATGGATTTTGGTTGAGGCAGCAAAGCAACTGCACAATTTTTTAACACAATATCCTGAAGCTAAACTGATTATTAATTTACGACACCATGTTCTTTTAAAGCATCATCAACTGGCAGAATTAATTTCAAAACTGCTCATGATTGTAGGAGCAAAAGCACCTCAACCACTGATTTTACAGTTTAAAGAAAAATACATTGCTCAACATTTAAATGAAATTCTGCCTGCGATTGAGGTATTGAGAGCGCAAGGCGCAGATATTGCCGTTTGTGAGTTTGGATTAAGTAAATGTAGCGATCTCATTCTCAAAGTTGCCAATATTCAGAATTTCACGCTGCATGAAGAATTCACAGATAATTTAAATACTGAAGAAGGTATTGAACGTTTTAAACAGGCGATTGAATACTTCAATAGTCATCGATCAGTCAATTTATTACTCAAAAATCTCAATGATATGAATAGCTTTGCCAACGCGTGGAATGTCGACGTGAGATTTTTACAAGGTGATTATTACCAGCGTAAATTGGATCAGCTCATGAATGTTCAAGATCAAAGTTAATTCCAAATTTTGGACATAAAAAAACAGGCTGAACGCCTGTTTTTTTTATTTTGGGTATTAACGTTTGATAGAACGTGACATACCAGCAAAACGTTGTTTGAACTTGTCGATACGACCGCCAGTGTCAACGTTCTTTTGCTTACCAGTATAGAATGGGTGGCAAGCTGAGCATACGTCTAGGTAAAGTGTTTCTTTACCAACAGCTGAACGAGTTTCGATTACGTTACCGCAAGAGCAAGTAGCAACTAATTTTTCGTATTTTGGGTGAATATCGGCGCGCATGGTCGATTCTCCATAGAGTTAAGAAGGCTTTAGCTGTCATCGCAATTGATCACTCTCTTCATCCATTACAACAGATGCAGAGGAAAGGCTGAAATACAGCAGATCAACACCATAACAGACCATTCTTTTGGCCCACCGAGACGGCTTCCGTCAGAGCTAAGCACAACAAGTGGACGACATTATACTCCACTTTATTTTAGATAGCGAATTTTTCCTTTAAGACTTTTCAATTTGCTTGGACCAATGATTCGCAATAATTCCGCACACCATTAATTGGATCTGATGGAAAATCATAATTGGCAATATGATCATCCCCATAGGTTGTCCAATGAAAAGAATTTGCGCCATAGGCACTCCACTTGCGAGTGTTTTCTTAGAACCACAAAAAAATACAGCGATTTGATCGGCACGATTAAATCCAAACCACTTTGGGGCGTGATAGGCTAAAAGCATAATCAAAGTCAGAAGCACAGAGCATGCAATAATTAACCACATTAAGGTCACCCCACTGACTTCATTCCATAGACCTGCTACGACTGCACTACTGAATGCGCCATACACCACCAAAAGAATTGAGCCTTGATCAAAAGTTTTGACAATACTCGGGGCTTTTTGAATCAGTGGAAAGACGATAGGACGCAATAATTGTCCCAAAATAAATGGAACCAATAACAGCAGAATAATTTTGACGATCGCACTGGTTGGATCAAACCCATGATCAGACTGGCCTAAAATAAATAAGGTCACTAATATAGGTGTGATAAACATACCAATAATATTAGAGAATGAAGCACTACACACAGCACTTGCGACATTACCACCTGCTACAGAAGTAAATGCAATAGAAGACTGAACTGTTGAGGGTAAGAAGCACATAAACAAGAAGCCCCAATACAGTTCTTGTCCAAGTAGCGGTAGCAATACAGGTTCAGCCATTAATCCTAGAATTGGGAAAACTGCAAACGTCAGTGCAAAGACCAAACTGTGTAATTGCCAATGTTTAATGCCTTGAATCACCGCTTCACGTGATAACTTTGCACCATGTAAAAAAAATAGGATTGCAATTGCAATCGTGGTGAAATAAGAAAAATAGTGAGCAGCAACACCTGAAATTGGCATCACTGACGCTAAAATCACCATAACAAACAGCAATATCGTGAAACGATCTAACGCTAAGAGCTTTAGCACCCCATATCCCTCTTTTTATTCTATCTGAATTGAAAATAAGCCCAATACACATTGATTGGGCTTATCTTTAAAATTTTACTCACAAATCAGCGAGTGAAATTTAATTATTTCTCGCGTTACTGTCTTGTTGAATAAGTTCAATCTTGTAACCATCTGGATCTTCCACAAAAGCGATTACGGTTACGCCGCCTTTCATTGGTCCAGCTTCACGGACAACGTTACCACCACGTGCTTTGATTTCTTCACACGCTTTATACGCATCATCCACTGCGATCGCAATATGACCATACGCATTACCCAGCTCATAGCTGTCTGTATCCCAGTTATGCGTTAGCTCAAGAACAGTATTGTTTTCTTCATCACCATAACCCACAAAGGCTAAAGTGAATCGACCTTCTTCATAATCGCGTTTACGAAGCAAAGTCATACCGAGTACTTCAGTATAGAACGCCAATGAACGCTCTAAATTGCCTACACGTAACATGGTATGTAACATTCGCATAAAATTTACCTATTGATTGAAAGATGTACTTTTCAACTGATTTAACAATTTCGCCACCCAAATAACAAGTAACAAAATAGGTAAACCCATTAAAAAAGTCATAAAGAAGAATGATGAATAACCGAAGTTTGTCACTATTGTACCTGAATAGCCACCAATCATCTTTGGAAGTAATAACATCAATGAACTAAAAATTGCATATTGCATTGCTGTAAATGAAACGCTAGTCAAACTCGATAGGAATGCAATAAATACTGCACCAGCAAGTCCTGATGCGAGATTGTCAAATACAATGCCCATCACCAGCCACACCTTGCTATAAGGGACAACCACTTTACCTTTGAGTTCGACTATTTGATCACTATCAACTTGAACAGCTGGAAGATCAGATAAAGTCATACGTGACTTCGGTTGGATCGCTGAAACTGTTTTATAAATATGATCTTGGGTTAATTCATGCGCCTGACCTGCATGCTGCACGACCGCTTGCACCGTAAATTTAGTGTGGTCTTTTAGACTGTCTCCGGGGACGACCACGCTCCAATTATTTTGATCCAACTTCGCAGGTATCACTTGCTGATTTGAAATACGAATATTCAGTGTTTGTAGTGTGCTGTCAGCTTTTAAGTTCGAGAGTTGACCGCGAATAATGACATCCTTGCTTAACTCATCTTGGTAGAGAATATCGTCCCCTCCAATGGCTTGGATGAAAATCTGAGAATCATCTTGACTACAATAGCGTTGAAGCGGGATTTCAACACTCAGGGCTTTATCATAACCATCAGGGGTGGATAACACTTGAATACTATGATGTTCAGCAAAATTAGATGCAGGGAGCTTTAAAGACCAGTTCCCTACTTCATCAGGAGTCACTTGATGCTGTTGACTTCCCATTTGTACCAAGACTTGATTCATCGTTGGTCCAGATTTTACGAGCCCCACAAAGATGAGATTGGTCGTGCTGGCAACAATAGCGCCCACCAACATCATTTTCATAATGTTATAACGCTGAGCTAATAAGCCTCCAAGGAAGCCACCTAAAATTACAAAAAAAATGGCGAAAAACTTGTTAAACCAAGCGATTTCTTCTTTATCAAAATTCAAATCAAGATAAAAAAGATTGGCGACCACCCCAGCGACAATATCTGAAATTCGATAAAAACCAATGAGTAATAAAATAGCTAACGCAACTTTCAAACCATAACGTTTGAAGAAATCTAAAATCGGTGATAGCCATGTCTCGACGACTATTTTTTCATCAATGAGTTTTGCTCGGGTTAATCCAAAAACGACCAACACAGCCAACGCCACACTCGCGAAGAAACGTAAAACTTGCCCGATAAATGACAAAAAATTACCATCAATATTTAACTGTGAAATCCAAGCACCAAATTGGAGAAACCCACAAACGAAGACTACCGTTGAAATCACAAAGACGATAAATAACTGAAAATAATCCTTTGCTTGATATTGATGAGGTTCTTGATTTACTACCGGTTCATGAATCACTAAAGTCGTCACAATCCCGATCATCATCAATCCAGCCATGAGCAAATAGGTGGACTGCCACGCCTCATAAATATAGTTACCCATGGCTGTACCAAGTGATGCAGCGAAGAGTAATGCACCGAGCTGAGTTACGATGGTCGCAATTCGATAACCTGCGTTATAAGTCGAAGCCATAACCGTCTGAACACTTGTATCTTGTGTCAACTCAATACGATAAGCATCCACAATAATATCTTGTGTCGCTGATGAGAATCCGAGAAAGATTGCGGATATCGCCATGAACGTTAAACTTGAAAATGGCCCTACACTCCCTCCATGAATACTCGGATCAGTAAATGCCATTGAACAAATAGCAATTGCGACCAAAATCTGAGAAACCAATAACCACCCTCGTCGTTTACCCAATTTCCTTGTTAAATAAGGCAATGGTAATCGGTCAATCAAAGGTGCCCAAATGAACTTGAAGGCATAAGCTAAGGCTGCCCATGAAAACATGGTAATGGTACTACGCTGAATACCGGCTTCACTCAACCAGAAAGATAGAGTTGAAAAAATCAGAAAAATTGGGATACCTGATGAGAAACCCAAAAAAAGCATAATGATCGCGCGTCGATCAAGAAAGGCTTTAAATGCCGAAGTCCATCCAGCTGATTCTGGTGACGAAGATTGTGATGTCATTGCGTTGTTATTTTCAGTGAAAAGTACTCTCGCTATTCAACTCTGTAATGCGCTTGGTTTCAATATAATTTACGCAAACTTCACCGAGTATTTCATCAATTTGATCTATCTCAACTTGATATTTTTGGCTAAACCTGTATACCTTAAACTATCAAATGTAAATTATAGTTTTGGATTTCACCTGTGACCCAGAGACACGATCAAATTAGTTCCACCGCAGTAGCTTTAACCACGACATCCACAAACTTAGAACAAAACTCGCAAAACAAGCTCCTATCCGTATTTGAACTTGAAGCCACGCAAAACACCTTGAATGCAACAGCACTCAAACCAGAACAACTGACGCATATTCCAAATTATGACAATATTCCTGCGTCTACAAAACGTATCAAGCCTCTTAATAATTTTTTAGGACAAGATCGTGCTAAAGCATCTGTAGAAGCAGGCATTGCCCTTCCATACTCAGGCTATAACATCTTTGCTGTGGGTACGGCAGGGTTGGGTAAACGCACCATGATCAAGCGCTTACTCCAACAACATGCCAAAGATATGCCTACACCGGATGATTGGGTTTATGTATACAACTTCAAAAATGCACGCAACCCAATTGCGCTTAACTTTCCTGCAGGACAAGGCGCAAAGTTTCAAAGTACGCTACATCAAACATGGCAAACCATTTTCAAACAGCTCGAACGTCGTTTTAGTGCTGAAACGTATCACAATCGGATTGAAAAAATTCGTTTAACGACAGGTCATGAACAACAACAAGCTTTGATTGAGCTCACCAAAGAAGGTGAAGAGCTTGATTTAAAGTTGATCAGTCGTAATGAAGAACACTGCTTTATTCCTGTTCATCTTAAAGACAATAAAATTCAAGAAATGTCTCAAGATGACATCAATGCACTGAGTAGCAAAGAACGTTCTGAAATTGCGTCCAATATCCGTTATATGGATAAAAAGCTTGAGCGTTTAGGTTTACAAATTGGTGATCTTGAAGATGAAGCACGTGATATGGTGTCTGAGTTGAATCGTGACATTGCCAAACAAGTCATTATTCCTCGCATGGAACATATTTTAAATAAATTTCCAGATATCAAACATCTTGAACAATACTTAAAATTATATGCTCAAGATATTATCGACAATGTGGAAACCGTACTAGAACAGGAAGAAAGTGATTTTTCACCTGCATTATTTAACCGTGTCCCTGCGCGTTATCAAGCAAATTTAGTCATTAGCAACAAGCCAAATTCTGGGGCACCAGTCATCTTTGAAGATTTCCCCACACATTACAACTTACTTGGCCATGTTGAACAATTAACGCAAAATGGCACTATCAGCACTGATTTCACTTTAATACGACCTGGTGCACTGCATCGTGCCAATGGTGGTTTTTTAATGCTTGAGGCTGAGCAGCTTTTAGAACAACCTTATGCATGGCAAGGACTCAAACGAGCGATTAAGTCTGGTCAAATTAAACTCTCATCTCTAGAGCACATGCTAACGCTGACGGGCAGCATTTCAATTGAGCCAGCATCGATTCCATTACAATTGAAAGTCATTTTAATGGCTGAACCAGAAATCTATTATGAGATTCTGGAGGTGGAGCCTGAGTTAGGAAGTATCTTTAAAATCAGAGCTGATTTTACCGACACATTACAACGTAATGACGAAAATGAACAAGCTTATATGCATTTGATTGCAGACTATGTTCAATCCTCTAAACTACTTCCATTTGATCGTTCTGCCTTGGCTGCTTTACTGACCGACTCAAGTCGTCAAGCAGAGGATCAGAGTTCGTTGTCACTACATGCCTTAACTTTAGGTGATCTGATTCATGAATCTCATCACCATGCATCCAAATCTAATGCAACTATGGTGACAGCAGAACATATCGGCACTGCGCTCAAACACCGCCAATATCGTCTAGGTTATTTACGAGAGTTGTACTGGCAAGATTTATCTCGTGGTACACAGCTTATCGAAACGCGTGGTCATCGACTCGGTCAGATAAATGCTTTGTCCGTGATTCACTACGCCGATGTCGAATTTGGCCTACCATCACGCTTGACTGCTTCAGTGTATCAGGGTGGCGGCGATATTTTAGATATCGAACGTAGCGTGGAGTTAGGTGGTTCACTTCATGCTAAAGGTGTACTATTAATGTCGTCTTTCTTAAAGGCACATTTCGGACGTGAACAAACCTTGCACTTCTCTGCCGCTTTGGCTTTTGAACAAAGTTATGGTCAAGTCGATGGTGATAGTGCAACCGTTGCAGAACTCTCCGCTTTAATTTCTGCGATCAGCCAACTGCCGATTGATCAGTCATGGGCGATTACGGGTTCAATGAATCAACTGGGTCAAGTACAACCGATTGGTGGCGTCAATGCCAAAATCGAAGGTTTCTTTGATGCATGTAAACTTCAAGGTTTAACAGGCAAACAAGGTGTCATTATTCCACGTCAAAACATGCAGCATCTAATGTTACGTCAAGATGTGATTGATGCTGTCGAGGCCGGTCAATTCCATATTCATGCCATCAACACAATTGATCAAGCACTTGAGATTCTCATGGCGCGTCCTGTCGGAGAATTAAATAAAAAAGGTCGCTATACCAAAGGATCAATTTACGCTGCTGTCATGGAGCAGCTAGAATATTGGCAAGCCATTGAAGATGGCGCTGAAATTGAAGAAGAGCCAAAGAAAAAGAAAAAAAAGAAGAAAAAAGACAAAGCTAAAAAAGATAAAGCGATCAATGCTGAAGAACAACCTTCTCAACTCGCTGATGAGACTTCAAACTAATTTGAAGTTTTCAAAATAAAAAAAGCACCCACCGGTGCTTTTTTTATTGCGCTCAAATTAAGCTTCAGGCGCTGGGCTATATTGCTCCACGAGCGTTTTTAATTCGCCTGTTTGGAACATTTCTAGCATAATATCACTACCACCGATCAACTCACCATTGATCCATAATTGTGGGAATGTTGGCCAGTTTGCAATTTGTGGCAAAGTCGCACGAATGTCTTGGTTTTCAAGAATATTTACATAAGCAAATGGGCGACCAATTTGGCTCAATGCTTCAACTGCACGTGCAGAGAAACCACATTGTGGGAACTGTGGTGTGCCTTTCATATAAAGAAGAACTGCATGTTTTGCAATTTGATCACGAATTAACGCTTCTGTATCACGCACTTGTTCAGTCATTGATTAAATCCTCAACTATTCTGCCTGCATTATACCTAAAACCGCCGTAAAGAGTATGGATTGCTAAATTTTTCCAGTTTAATTTGCAATTAGGCTTTTAATCTTAAGCAGATTTTGCTTAGATAAACTTTTATTTTCCACCTAACAAATACGAGTTAGACATGAACAATATCACCCTCGCTCCAGTTCAAACTGATCAACCATCTCATTTGATGCCTGTATTCAGCCGTCAACCGATCAGCTTTGTGCGTGGCCGAGGTTCGTATCTTTATACAGCTGAAGGTACAGAATATTTAGATGCGCTGACTGGCATTGCAGTATGTGGTCTAGGTCATGCACATCCAGTTTTGGCAGAAGCAATTGCAGAACAAGCGGCGACGCTTATTCACACCAGTAATATTTATGAAGTACCTTGGCAGACTGCAGCTGCGCAAAAGTTAGCTGAAGTGTCTGGTATGGAAGAAATTTTCTTCTCGAATAGTGGTGCTGAATCAAATGAAGGTGCAATTAAAATTGCGCGTAAATACGGTCATATGCAAGGTATTGCTTTACCGAAAATCATTGTCGCTGATCATTCTTTCCATGGTCGTACAATGGCAACACTTTCTGCGACAGGCAATAAAAAAGTACAAGAAGGATTTGGCCCGCTCGTTGAAGGTTTTATCCGTGTACCTTTTGGCGACATTGAAGCAATTGAAGAAGCAGCAATCAACCATCCAGATATCGTCGCGATTCTCGTTGAACCGATCCAAGGTGAAGGTGGTGTAAATACAGCACCTCAAGGTTTTAGTTATCTTGAAGAAATTCGTCAAATCTGTAATCAACATAATTGGTTGATGATGCTAGATGAAGTTCAAACAGGTAACGGTCGTACAGGAAAATATTTTGCGTATCAACATACCAATATTATTCCTGATGTCATGACGACAGCTAAAGGCTTGGGTAATGGTTTCCCAATTGGTGCAGTGATGACTCAAGGTAAAGGTGTAGGTATTCTTACTGCAGGTAACCACGGATCAACTTATAGTGGTACTGCATTAGGTTCACGCATTGTCTACACGATTATCGATTTGATGCAAAAAGAAAATATTGTTGAAAACGCAGCAACAATTGGCCAATACTTAGTTGATCAATTCCGTACACAACTTGCAGATCAAAACGTTATTGTTCGCGGCTTTGGTATGATGATTGGTATTGAATTACCAAAACCATGCGCAGAGTTGGTGGATATTGCACGCATAGAGCACAATCTAATTATTAATGTCACCGCAGGTAATGTCGTTCGTTTGTTGCCAGCGTTGAATATGAATCAAGAACAAGCTGATGATTTATTAAAACGCTTAGTTCCAGCGATTAAAAACTTCTTGGCTTAAGCCAAGATCAATAAAAAAGCCGCATATTGCGGCTTTTTTATTAAGAAGAACACTTAAGATGCTTCTTGAAATACTCGACCACCAGGCAACTGGCTGAAATATTGTTTTAAAGCATCTAGGCAGCGATGAATTTTCATTGGTTGTTGTTCACGTTTTAATGTCATTGCATTCAAAGTGTATGCAGGTAACTTCCATTCAGGTAAAACTTCAACCAATGTGCCATTCATTAATTCTTTTTGCACATCTAAATATAATAATCGCGCAATGCCGTGACCATTTTGGCACAGTGATTTAGCGACATAAACATTGTTTGTCTGTAAACGATTTTCCATGGACACATTCACCAATTCACGCGATGTACTGTGTTCAAATGTCATCATTTGCTGATTTTTTACAATATTTACTGGAATCAAATCATGCTGTGCTAAATCTTCAGGTCTTGAAATAACTGCATTTTGATTCAAATAACTTGGTGAAGCCACCAAGACTTGATCCACACGTGCAAGCGGCAGACAAGATAAGTGATTAGACTCATCTACTCGAGAACACATTCTCACTGCAATATCGATTCTTTCTTGAATCAAATCGACAAACTGATTTTCAACTTCAAAGTGAACGGTTAAACCACGATGTGCCGAAATCCAATGCGACAGCGCAGGAACTACATGGGTTGCACCGAGTTCTGGCGTTGTTGCAATACGTAAATCACCAACTAAATCGTCTCGTAACTCATTAATTCGAATTTTACCGCGCTCTGCTGCAGCGAGCATTTCTTGACAGCTATGAAAAAAGGCCTGCCCTGCTTCCGTTAAACTTAGTTTTCTTGTGGAACGGTGCAGAAGTGTTACTTCCATTTCTTGTTCTAGTGAACGAATTTGCTGACTAACTGCACTCGTCGTAATGCCTAAATCTCGAGCAGCACCACTGAAAGAGCTTTTTTCAACAACACATGCAAATACGCCCATCGAGCGAAGTTGATCTAACATAAATTTCCCTCTGAAATTATGAGATGCTTCTCTAATTAACAAAAATTAACAAAAGCAACTCATTGTATTATACGAAGAAATTGTTAAATTGCACTAAATATCTTCAGTTGATTGGCAAAATATTTGCTGGATTGATTGGCTTACCATCTAAACGAACTTGAAACTCAAGCATCGTACGGGTTGCACCACTCGAGCCCATTTCTGCAATTTGTTGCCCTGCACTTACGTTTTGCCCACTCTTCACTAACATACGGTTATTGTGCGCATAGGCAGTGATATAACCATCAATATGTTTAATGAGCACCAAATTACCATATTCTTTTAAACCATCAGCTGCGTAAACCACTTGACCATCAGCTGCTGCAAAAATTGGATCACCAACATTGCCACCAAAACGTAATCCCTTGACATTACTTGCCACATTAAAGTTTTCAATGACTGGACCATTCGATGGTTTTACCCAGCGTAATGAAGTTGCTTTAGTCGAAGTCGTCGGTACTGCAGCAGTTACCGCTGGTACTGGTGTAGTTTGTGGTGGTGGCGTAACCACAGCTGGTTTTGTTGGTAACTGAATGGTTTGACGTTGAATCTGAGTTTCAGTCGCTGTCAAAGGACGCGTGGTCGAACGTGTCACTTGTCGATTGCCAGAGGGTTTTAATCTTAAAGATTGATTTACATAGATGCGATAAGGCGGTGCAATATCATTCATCTCCGCAATGCTCAAATAGCTCAATCCATAACGTGCCGCAATTTTACTTAAAGTGTCGCCAGAACGAACTGTATAGAAGTCAGGAGCAACCGCATAACGAGCAGAATTGTGGATTTGGGGTTTCGATGCACAGCCCGACAAACCAAGAAAAGAAGCGACAGCAACCGCGATCAATGCTGAGTGAATAGATGGTTTAGACAACTTCAAAACTGTTTTGGGTCTGGCCAAAAGCATGATTTCCCTCTCTGACAAAAGATTAAAAAGACTGAATTCGGCTTAAGAGTAGCAAAATTAATGCTAAATTCACCGTTTCAAATATATTTTTCACAAAGTTATAACACATCCTACCTGTGGTCGTTCAATTAAAGCCCTAGTTGAGATTCAAGTGAAGCCAACACCTGATAATTGGTAGCATCCATTTGGATCGGTGTCACACTGACATATCCATTTGCAATGGCATAAAAGTCTGACTGATAACCCAGTTGGCTTTTTTCGGGATCTGTTACGGCCTCTCCAGCCAAACCAATCCAAACAACTTGACGACCTCTCGGGTCCACTTGTGTGGTAATCGGTTTCGTTTGTTTTCTTCTTCCTTGATAAGTCACCAATGTCCCTTTTATTTCAGCCGTATCTGGAATATTAATATTGAAAATATGACGCGGTGGTAACTCAGGCAAACCATTTTTAATAAACTCATATACCCAATTTGCAGCTTGTGCATAATCTTGAGCATCTTGATACGAACGAACATTTGGACCAGCCAATGAAACTGCGATTGCAGGTTGTTTCATGAGTCGGCCTTCAAACGCGGCCCCAACTGTACCTGAATACAACACATCATCGCCTAAATTCGCACCACTGTTGATCCCGCTTACAACTAGATCAAATTCAAAATCAAATAGACCATTCATGGACAGATAAACACAGTCCGCTGGTGTGCCATTAATTGCCCATACATCTTCTGAAATTTGCACGGGTCGCAATGGACGATCAAGCGTTAATGCACTTGAAAAACCACTCCGCTCACTTTCTGGAGCAACCACGACTACTCGACCCAAAGGTTTTAATTCTTGTGCTAATGCTTGTATTCCTGGTGCGAACACACCGTCATCGTTGGCAATCAAAATATTCAAAACAATTCACTCAATTCATGTAATCCCATCTGTTCGATAGCCTAATCAAAATCCCCCCACACAACAATGAGCACACGCATGGATGTTGAGGTTTTAAACGCCTTTAATCTTGATAATCTGCTTATCCTTTAATCTTGAGAACTACACAAGTAGTCATCCCCCCTGTTCAAACCTGAACTTTTCGTCATTAGTTTCTGAGTTCCAACAGCATTAATACACTTTCTGTATTTTTTAAACACGAAAAAAGATTATTCTATTCTTATAACTAACTTACTAATTTTTGAGTCATTTATGCAAAAACGTTTTTTACAATTGATTTCAACCGCATTTATTAGCAGTTCAATGTTGTTTTCAAGTTTCACTTTCGCCAATGCCCAAGACTTAAAAGAAAATATCGAAGTTACTCAACAAAAAGTGACTAAAGATGAACTCGCTGCAATCTATGTCTTTTCAGAATCATGCCCAAGTTTAGTGGAAGAAGATGCAGCGTTTAAAGCAGGCTATCAAAAGCTATTAAAAGACTATTTACCTAATGAAAATTCACCTCAAACCACGTTGAACAATCTAATTAAACAACAGGATTATCAGCAAGCATTAGCTCAAGCCAGACAAGATGCGAAAAACGCTGGAGATAAAGCAAATCAACAAGTGTGCGAGGATATAAAAAAATATCAGTCTTCAGTTAAATAGAGCACGAAATAGTTACAATTCGATTGAAATAAGCCGACTCCACTGCTAGAAGTCGGCTTTGCTTTGTCCTAGAATGCAAAGCTGATTTTTGCGTTCATACAAGATTGGAACTACATAGAATGACCCGAAAAAGCGCCATTGCTGCATTATTACTATTACCTTCATTTACTTATGCAGCAACTGTTTTATCTTCACCACCAGAGCTCAATAACAAGTCTTACGTTTTGATGGATTATGAAACAGGTCAAATTCTCGCAAGTAAAAATGAAAATGAAAAACTTGCGCCTGCTTCAATGACCAAAATGATGACCAGTTTCATTATTGAACAAAAGTTGTTGAATGGTGAACTCACGGAAGATGAAAAAGTTCGTATGAACGAGTCTGCTTGGTGTCGTGGTAGTAGTACAGAATCTTGTATGTATGTACCTCTCAATGGCACAGCAACCGTATTGGAAATGCTACGCGGGATTATCATTCAATCTGGTAATGACGCATCTAAGGCGATGGCTGAGCATATTTCTGGGAATGAAGGTACATTTGTACACAGCATGAACCAAGAAGCAAAGCGTATTGGCATGACCAACACGAACTTTATGAACTCAACAGGTATGCCTGCTGAAGGTCATTATTCTACAGCGAAAGATATGGCTACCCTTGCGAAGCACATCATTCATGACAGTTCAAAGTATTATCCTATTTACTCTGAAAAAGAGTTTACTTTTAATGGGATCAAGCAAGGTAACCGTAACGCGTTGCTATATACAGATCCGAGTGTAGATGGTCTTAAAACAGGTCATACTTCTGAAGCTGGTTATTGTTTAACGACTTCAGCTAAACGTGGCCCAATGCGTTTAATTTCAGTGATTTTTGGTGCTCCATCAATGCAAGCACGTGCAACACAAACACGTGATTTGTTATCTTGGGGTTATGCAAACTTTGAAACTGTCAGTGTTCAACCCGCTCACAAAGAGTTGACCACTTCTAAAGTTTGGTTTGGTCAATCTAATCAAGTGAGTGTAGGGCTTGCTGAGAACTTCAACGTGACTATGCCAAAAGGTCAAGCAAATGCCATTCAGACTCAAATCGCGGTTCAACCGAACTTAAATGCCCCTCTTCAACAAGGGCAAGTTGTAGGTAAATTAACAGCGACACTTGACGGCAAAGTTATTGCGGAGAAGCCGCTTGTTGCTTTGCAAGCTGTTGAAGAAGCTGGTTTCTTCTCGCGTATGATTGATCATATCAAACAGTTCTTTAGTAATTTGTTTTAAGTCACAGCTTGACTAAAGATATAAAGGCACTCAAATTCTTTTGGGTGCTTTTTTGTTTATAATGAGTAAAAACAGGCAATTTTTTATGACTGAAAATATCCGCAAATACTTAGAGACTTACCCAAAATTTGATACAACAAATTATATTGATCCAACTGCGTTAGTGATTGGTGATGTTGTCTTGGCTGAGAATGTTTCGGTCTGGCCTTATGCTGTGATCCGTGGTGATGTTAATTTTATTCGGATTGGTAAAAATTCCAATATCCAAGATCATTCCATGTTGCATGTCAGTCATAAGAAAGCGGATAAACCTGAAGGTTCACCGCTCATTATTGGTGAGGACGTTACTGTGGGTCATCATGTGAAATTACATGGTTGTACTATTGGTAATCGTGTTTTAGTCGGGATTGGTACGATCATTTTAGATGACGTCGTTATTGAAGATGATGTGATGATTGGTGCAGGTTCGCTTGTTCCGCCAAATAAAGTTTTGGAAAGTGGCTATTTATATATGGGCAGTCCTGTCAAAAAAGTGCGTCCACTGACTGATAAAGAAAAAGCGTTTCTGCCGTATTCAGCGCAGAATTATGTAAAGGTTTCGGGGAATTATAAATAATTTTGAATTCGCATAAGAGATTTTATGTTAAATAGCCCTCAACAGAGGGCTATTTTTAATACTAAAAATTACATGCTTTTAAGACATAAGGATTCATATGCTGCACCTTTAGCTAAAACAGTCTTCAGCTTACCATTCGTGGTTATTTGCAATAGTGCCAAATAGATTCATTTTCGATACTCTTACTTCAAAGCCAAAATTTTTCGGGCACCATTAAGTACGAATAAAGAAACCAGTATGCCAATGATTAAGTCTGGATAAGCTGATCCCGTCCACGCCACGAGTACACCGGCAAATATAACGCCCATATTTACGACAACGTCATTCGCCGAGAAAATCCAACTGGCTTTCATATGTGCGCCATCTTCTCGATGACCAGAAATAAGATATAAGCATGTCACGTTAGCTATAAGTGCGAGCAGGCCAATAACAATCATGAGCGTTGATTCTGGCTCGCTTCCAAACATGAATCGTCTAATGACATCAACAATCACGGTAACAGCAAGTAATAACTGAATCCAACCTGCGAAATGGGCTGCTTTTATTTGATATTTCGCAGCTTTTCCGACGGCATATAGCGCAATACCATAAACGGCTGCATCGGCAAACATATCTAGAGAATCAGCAATCAATCCTGTAGACGCAGCAATAATACCGCTGATGAATTCTATAAAGAAAAGTAGAGCATTAATACCTAATAACAGTTTAAGTACTTTAGCTTGTCTCACAGGATCAGGTTCATTAGGTATATCGCCTGAAGAAAGCTGTGTTTCATCAAGTTTCGCCCCAAAACCCAGTCCTTCGAGTTTAGCCGTAATTTGCTGAATCCCTTCATTATGGAAGACTTTCAGTTTTCGATTGGGAAGATCAAAAGTAAGACCTTTAACTGCTTCAATATCTGCAAGAGCCATACGGACCATTTGCTCTTCAGCAGAGCAATCCATTTTAGGAATGGTGTAGGTACTTGTTTGCTTAGCCTGTTGATTGCTTATATAAGTTTCAGTCTTCACAAGCTTTGCACCAAAACCCAAAGCTTCAAGTTTGGTGGTTATATTTTCATCTTTTTGATTATGTAGAACCTTTAAAGAACGGTTAGGTAAATCAAAGATGAGTTTTTGAACACCATCAATTGAAGATAGCGCCATACGAACCATCTGTTCTTCCGCAGAACAATCCATTTTGGGAACTAAGTATTCACTCATGTAGTGCGAATCTTTTAAAACATCTTCAGTGCTTAAATTTTCTTTGGGATCAGAACCATAACAGGATTGAGCGGTATCTTCACAACTGTTTGAAGTGTTACAGCAAGGAGATGAAGATTTTTTTTCTTCCTCTTCACCACAACAGCTAAGCGTATTATCACAATTCTTTGAATTGTTTGCTTCTGCAATTGATGGATGATTTTCTTGTTGAGATTTCTTATCTTCGCATGGTGTTTCTTTACTACATCCACAACCACTCATAATTATACCCACTAAAAAAATTATAAACTTTGAATATTAGAATCCCTATAGTTACTATAGAGTCAAGAATCTTTGGAAATACTAACTCAATGCATTTAAAAATTGGTGAACTCTCTAAAAAAACCTCATGTTCAGTATTAACAATTAGGTTTTATGAAAAGGAAGGTTTAATTCCGGAACCGGAAAGAACGGAAGGAAATTACCGCCTTTACGATGTAGGCTATGTTGAGCGAATTAAATTTATTTTGAATTGCCGAACTTTAAATATGAGTTTGAATGAAATTCGTCAATTACTTACCTATAAAGACAAACCTGAGAAAAATTGTTCAGATGTGAATGAATTAATTGACTTACATGTCAGTGCTATCAGAGAAAATATAATCAAGCAACAAAAGCTTATTGAACAACTATCTGATTTAAGAGGTACTTGTGATGGTTTATGTACAATTGACCAATGTGGAGTTTTAAAAAATCTAGCTTGATTATCTAGACCTATGCTTTTTTCAAAAAATCGGCACTGTTGCAAATAACCACGAATGGTAAGCTGAAGACTGTTTTAGCTAAAGGTGCAGCATATGAATCCTTTCCATGGTCGGCATTTTCAGGGCGAAATCATTCTTTGGGCTGCGCGCTGGTATTGTAAATATGGCATTAGCTATCGTGAACTGCAGGAAATGCTGGCCGAACGGGGTGTGAATGTTGATCACACGAATATTTACCGTTGGGTTCAACGTTATACGAATCTAAAAATGGGAGCCTATAGCTCCCATTTTTATTGTTAAACGTTGAATCCTATATGTTTTCCTGTTGGAAGCTCTACATCAATACGGAGCTTCCCACCCATTGCCTCAACATACTTTTTCATGGTTGAAATCTTAAGATCATTGCCACGATTTTCTATTGCTGAAAGCGATGGCTGTTTTATTCCCAAAGTTTCAGCAAGCTCTTTTTGAGAAATTTCGAGTTCTTCACGAATAAGATGAAGCTGATTTTCTAGCAGTAATTCATCAGCCATTTTTTGAATACGGGCTTGGCTCTCTGGAGAGCGGCTAGCTAACAATTCTTGCAGAGTCTTAGCCATTAGATTTATCTCCTAGGGTAGTGAGATGAAGTTGGTATTGTTCATCTGCAATATCCAGCATGTCTTTATAAAAACGCTTTTTACCGCCTTTATCAGCAATACATAGAACAATAGCCTGTCGTAAGGGATCAAATGCGAAGAAAGCTCTTAAGGGTCTACCGCGATGTTGAACACGCAGTTCTTTCATATTGGTAAATTTAGCCTCATACACAGTATCTACTAAAGGACGGCCTAAACTCGGTCCCTGCTGCTGTAGAACAACCAGGGCAGCTAGGACCTTCTCTTGTGTAGGTTAATCTTGCTGTTCAAGCCACTGATTAAATAGATCTGTCGTAATGACTGTCCACATACCACAACCAGAATATAGATTATAGTCTATATTTTAGGGGCATTATGTTTGTTTTGCAAATGAGAAAGGATAGGCAATAAAAAACCCCGGTATCCTGCCGGGGTTTTTTATTGTGCGATCTTTGGTAGGTGCTGCTCTACCTCACAATCCTAGTGTTAGAACTTATCATTGTTGTTTTTTGCTCCGGAACATCCTGTTCCTGTATGAATCTATCGTAGGGATATTCTAGCTATCCTGATAGCCGCAAAGAACTGGAATTTGAGTAAGCTAAAGCGTACAAAGTGCCTGAAATTTATCCACAAGAAATGGGGATAATTTTGAACATTCACGCATTGATAAAATTTAAAAAATCGTAAAATCGACTACTTTTTAAACAAAATTATTGGCAAGAACTATCAAAACCGCCTAAAAAAAAGCCGACTTGTTTCCAAGTCGGCTTTTTGCGGTTTTTGTGATGAGGGTGAATTTTTTAAGTTATTGGTTTTAAAAAATTATTTTTATTGCATTTCGTATAATGCCCATTATGTTAAATGAGTGGATAGGCATTAAGGAGCATGGACATTCAATAAAGAATTGTTCAGTATCTTGTGATTTAGTTAGATAGTTGATATCACATGAAAAAAGTATATTTAGTAACAGGGGCAAGTCGGGGAATTGGTAGGGCAATCTGTCAGAAAATGATCAATGATGGTAATGAAGTTATTGGTATTGCAAGAAACATAGAAAATACAGGCTTTCCTGGAAAATTATATCAATGTGATTTAACAAATATTGAGCAAACTCAAGAAGTTCTAAAAAATATATCAGCTTCTTATCAGATCAATGGAATAGTTAATAATGCAGGAATCAGTCTACCTGAGCCACTAGGTGGAATTAATTTAGAATCTTTACATGATGTCTGGAACTTAAATGTACGAACAGCTATTCAAGTTACACAACATTTTATTGAAGATCTAAAAAAACAAAAGTCAGGAAGGATCGTTAACATTGGAAGTCGTGCTATGTATGGTTCTAAAGATAGAACATCTTATGCTGCCGCGAAAAGTGCTTTAGTGGGGTGTACACGGACATGGGCTTTAGAACTAGCAGATTATGGTATTACAGTGAATTGTGTTGCTCCTGGCCCAATTGAAACAGAGCTTTTTAGAAAGACTAGACCAAAAGGAAGTGATGCTGAAAAAGCATTACTAGCTAAAATACCTCTTGGTAGAATAGGCACACCAGAAGATGTTGCTAATGCTGTGTCATTCTTACTATCAGATAATTCATGCTTCATTACAGGTCAAGTAATTAATGTTGATGGTGGGGGAAGTCTATAAGGCTTTAATATCGAATATTTAATTAATCTAAAATTAACATAATACACCTTATGCGAAATTATCTTTTTTATTTCATAGAAATCATAATCTTAAATTACATTCAAAAGCCCAATTTACTTAAATTGGGCTTTTTTGTTGATTCTTCATGTTCCACGCCCTTTATTAAATTATTGATCCAAAGAACTTCTTAGTTAAACTTAAGATAGAACGCCTTCAAAGAAATCCCCTCCCATCATAGCCACACACCTCAAAATTTTATACAATATGCCTTCCCTTCATCTGGTGCTTTTTTATGACCGCTTGGACTGCTCACGTCACTGTTGCAACAGTGGTTGAAAAAGATGGTAAATATCTGTTTGTAGAAGAACAAACAGAAGGTGTCATGCACACCGTTTTTAATCAACCTGCAGGTCATGTTGAAGCTGGTGAAACCCTTATTCAAGCCGCGGTTCGTGAAACCATGGAAGAAACAGGTCACCAAGTTGAAGTCACAGATTTATTGGGTATATACACCTATACCCCACCTATGTTTCCAGATCGTACCTATTACCGCTTCTGTTTTTTAGCAAAATCAACACAGTATTTTGCCAATGCAACATTAGATACAGGTATCGTAGGTGCTGTTTGGATGAGCCTAGATGAGCTATTAGAAACGGCTCGCGCGCGTAGCCCATTGGTCATCAAAGCCATTCAAGATGCCCAATCAGGACAAAAATTTCCTTTATCGCTCGTTTATGAGCACCAAAATTCTCCCTTAATTTCAAATTTGGATGCCTAATCCTATGCAACAACGTGTCATCGTCGGTATGTCAGGTGGTGTAGACTCATCTGTCTCTGCGGCTTTATTACTTCAACAAGGATATCAAGTTGAAGGTCTTTTCATGAAAAACTGGGAAGAAGATGACGGCACAGAATACTGCACGGCTATGGATGATCTTGCAGATGCGCAAGCCGTATGTGATCGTATCGGTATCAAATTACATACAGCCAACTTCGCAATGGAATATTGGGATCGTGTATTTGAGCACTTCTTGGCTGAATATGCTGCGGGGCGCACCCCAAACCCAGATATTTTATGTAATAAAGAAATTAAGTTCCGTGCATTCCTCGACCATGCCATGAAATTAGGTGCTGACTTCATCGCAACAGGACACTATGCTCGTCGCGGTGAAACCATGACCAACTCTAAAGGTGAGCAATATGCGCCTTTACTCCGTGGCGTGGATAACAACAAAGACCAAACTTATTTCCTACATGCCGTTCATGGTCGTGAAATTAACAAGACCTTGTTCCCTGTCGGTGAAATTGAAAAGCCTCAAGTTCGTAAAATTGCTGAAGATTTAGATCTTGCAACAGCGAAGAAAAAAGACTCTACAGGTATCTGTTTTATTGGTGAACGCCGATTTAATGACTTCTTGAAGCAATATTTACCTGCTCAACCGGGTAAAATTGTCCTCGAAGATGGTAAAGAGGTTGGTGATCATCACGGCTTAATGTACTATACGCTCGGTCAGCGTGGTGGTCTTGGTATCGGTGGTATGAAAGGCGCTGAAGAAGGTGCTTGGTTCGTATTACACAAAGATATCGAAGGCAATCGTTTAGTTGTTGGCCAAGGTCATGAGCATCCCCTCATGCAAAGTACCATGTTATGGTCTGAAGCGATTGATTGGGTTGCAGGTGAGCAAGAGATTCCAGAAAATGGTTTCCGTTGCACAGCGAAAACTCGCTATCGACAACCTGATCAAGCATGTGTCTTATTTAATGACCCAAATGCACCGCAAGGTGTACGTGTAGAATTTGATGAACCTCAACGTGCTGTTACGCCAGGACAAAGCGTTGTGTTTTACGCGGATGAAGTTTGTTTAGGTGGCGGTGTGATTCATCATACTAATGCGCCTAAACCTGATTTTATTTAAAGGAATTTTCAGGCATGACAGAGTTACCGTTCCAGCAGCTTCAGACTCTGAATGATCGTCAAAACAGAGCTTTGGCTTTGGCAGCAGTATTTCAATCGACTCAGCTGACACATATGACAGCCATTGCAGGTCGACAAAATATTGGCGAAAACGGTAACTTCTATTTAGAACAATTAATTAAGGCGAGTTTAAATATTCGCCCTACTTCCAATAAGAATTGTCAAACCTTAGATTTTTTTAACCAGCTTGCAGATATTTCTCTGGGATTAAAAACATTAGAAAGTAGCATCACCCAACCATTCAATACTGCACCAAAATCAAGAATACCTAAATTTGCCAATGCAAAACTTCCAATGTCCTATGCAATGGCATTATTACATTTAGAAAAGAAAGTATATAGCAACCCAAAATTCGTTGAAATTATTGAAAAATCACAAGAAAAAATACTAAAACAACTCTCCTTTTTTGATCATAATTATCTACATCCAAGTATTCTTGCAAACCTTGCTCAAACCTATGTCGAAACTGCAGGACAGATTAATCCTCGCATTATGGTGAAAGGCAATGCAGAAGCTTTTAAGGATTCTTCGCACACCAATCGTATTCGTGCTTCATTGTTTACAGGTTTACAGATGGCGCATTTATGGCGTCAGTCAGGTGGAAGTTCATGGAGCATGATCTTCACCAAACGCAAGTTACTGAAAGATATTCAAGATCTCGCTCGTTTACAGTTTCAGGTGGTTTAACCTGATGTATATCGAGTTCTGTTTTACGTTTCATTCCAAAGTTTAAGGAATTGCTATGAACGCTTTAACCGCACTTTCTCCATTAGATGGTCGCTATGCAAGCAAATGTGATGCTTTGCGCCCTTTCCTCTCTGAGTTTGGTTTAATCCATGCTCGTGTGACTGTTGAAGTGCGCTGGTTACAAGCACTTGCAAATCGCCCAGAAATTACTGAAGTGCCAGCTTTTTCTAACGAAACAAATGCAGCTTTAGATGCAATCGTTGCAAATTTCTCTGAAGACGATGCTAACCGTATCAAAGAAATCGAACGCACAACCAACCATGATGTAAAAGCGGTTGAATATTTCTTAAAAGAGAAAATTGCAAACATTGATGAACTTAAAAATGCGGGTGAATTCATTCACTTTGCTTGTACATCTGAAGACATCAACAACTTGTCTCATGCACTCATGCTGAAAAGTGGTCGTGAAGTACTAGCTACGTCTATGCAACAAATTGTGGACTCAATTGTTGCACTTGCAGAAAAACACGCTGACCAACCAATGTTGTCTCGTACACATGGTCAAACTGCAAGCCCAACAACATTGGGTAAAGAAATGGCGAACGTGGCATACCGTCTTGCACGCCAAATCAAACAATTCAACAATGTTGAGCTTCTAGGTAAAATCAATGGTGCGGTAGGTAACTATAATGCTCACCTTTCTGCTTACCCTGAAATTAACTGGCCTGCTCACTCGCAAGCATTTGTTGAATCTTTAGGTCTCACGTTTAACCCGTATACAACTCAAATTGAGCCGCACGACTACATGGCTGAATTGTTTGATGCGCTTCGTCGTTTCAACACAATCCTCATCGATTTCAACCGTGATGTTTGGGGTTATATCTCTCTTGGTTTCTTCAAACAAAAATTAAAAGAAGGTGAAGTTGGTTCTTCAACAATGCCACACAAAGTGAACCCAATCGACTTTGAAAACTCTGAAGGTAACTTGGGTATTGCTAATGCAGTCCTTGCTCACCTTGGTGAAAAGCTCCCAATTTCTCGCTGGCAGCGTGACTTAACTGACTCTACTGTTCTTCGTAACATGGGCGTTGGTTTTGCACAAAGCTTGATCGCATTTGAAGCTTGCTTGAAAGGTGTGGGCAAACTTGAATTGAATGCCGACCGTATTCTTGAAGACTTAGACAACGCTCAAGAAGTTCTTGCTGAACCAATCCAAACAGTAATGCGTCGTTATAACGTTGAAAAACCATACGAAAAACTTAAAGCCCTTACTCGTGGTCAAGCAATGACTCGCGAAATGATGGTGAATTTTGTAAATGGTAACGAATTAGAAACTGTTCCTGCAGCAGATCGTGCACGTCTTGCTGAAATGACACCTGCATCTTATACAGGTAATGCTGCTGAGCAGGCGAAACAAATTAAAGATTTGATTGCTAAAATCTAAATAGTATTGAATAAAAAAGCGAAGCTTAGGCTTCGCTTTTTTTGTATGAGACTCATCAAATGTTTCAATAAAAATCATGCTTCATCAGGGCAGTAACGTATAAAGTCAGTTCTGAGCTTTTCTAATTCATCACCAGTTAAAACATCGCTATAGTAAATATAATGAGTCACTTGAGCATATTAAATGTCATGCCTAAACATCATTCCTCGAAGTGATACTGAGATCTCTTCAGGAAAGTCATTCAGAGTAAGCTCTTCAAACTCATAGTGAAAATATGCATTTTGCTGTGCAAGAAAAGCAGCTGATACCGTCATAATGAAGACTCAAAATAAATCATATTCTAACTGATCATCCATGATTGCAATGAGCTATTGATATAAACAACTATTTATAAAAATAATGCGATCTGCAGCTTATTCTCAGGAGTGATCCATTACAATCATATGAAGAAATTAATCAAATCAACATATAACAAAATGCACTACAAAAAATTTACTCCTAAACACCACCTTGTATTCTTCATTTTCATAATGGTGCTCATCTTGGCAAGTATAAAGCTTCTTGAATATGCTTCTTATGGCTTACATCAACTTGGCACAGCTTTAATGCTGGTGTTTTTGATCTATATACAAAAGAAAGTTGGTTTGAGTTTTACCGCATTTTCTCTCTATATTGGATTCCTGATCATTCATATTTTTGGGGCACACTATTTATATTCGTATGTTCCCTATAATGAATGGTTGATGCACAACTTCGGCATAGATTTAAATGCACAGATGGGTTGGGAGCGAAATATGTATGATCGCTTGGTCCATTTTGCCTATGGTCTACTTCTCTATCCTTTTTTCCTGAGGATCATTCAATTCTATTTACCCCAATTATCTGAACGAGTACTTTTTCTTATTGTTGTTCAGTTTGTCATGGCCACCAGTCTCATTTACGAATGGATTGAATGGTTGATTGCAATTAATCTTTCCCCTAAGGCAGCAGAAAATTATAATGGTCAACAAGGTGATATTTGGGATGCCCATAAAGATATGCTGTTCGCAACACTTGGGTCCATGATCACAGGAATAGTGATGTTATATCGAAAATTAGACTCTCGACCATACAAATGATAAATCATAAAAAAAGCCAATCATTAGATTAGCTTTTTTTTATTTCATCGAATTTAAAGTTTAGGATCACGTAGTTGCACTAAGTTCGCATTAGTTTTGACTAAAGTGTCCATAACTTTATTCATCACAGCAGGAATCAAACTGTCCGCCATTTGTGCCGCTTGCAGTCCTAATTTCTCACTTAAGGTAGGTTTACGGCGAGTTTGAATCAAGTAAACATCATGCACTGTCAATAAACTTAATAAATACTCATCCGAGGTTTGAAGCTTATCAACCAAATTCAAATCTAATGAATCTTGACCGTACCAATGTTCACCTGTTGCTACTTTTTCAACATTTAACTGTGGACGATATTTTTCAACAAAATGCTTGAACAATGCATGCGTTTGTTGCAACTCTTCTTCAAACTTTGCTTTACCCTCTTCCGTATTTTCACCAAACATGGTCACGGTACGTTTATATTGACCCGCAGTATAAAGCTCAAAATCAACATTATGTTCTTTAAGTAAACGATTAAAATTAGGCACTTGAGCAACAACGCCAATTGAACCAATCACTGCAAATGGAGCAGAAATAATTTCGTTACCGATACATGCCATCATATATCCACCACTTGCTGCGACTTTATCAACACAAATGGTTAAATGAAAACCAGCATCGCGCAGACGCACCAATTGAGCAGCCGCAAGTCCATAACCATGTACCATCCCACCTGGACTTTCCAAACGAACTATGACACGATCACGCCCTGCTTTAGCAGTCGCCAAAATCAAAGTAATTTCTTCACGAAGATTCTCTACAGCTGAAGCTGCCATGTCACCTTTAAAATCAATTACATATACTTTCTGATTATTCTTTTTACGCGTGCGTGCTTCTTTTGAAAACTGCTGAGACAACTGCAGAAGTTCAAGTTTAGATGCAGTACTTTGCGCAATTTTTTTTCGTTGTTCATTAATACGCGCATTTAAGTGAGTGACTCGAATTTCGGCAGGAAGTTTCGGCAAATGAAATAACATATAAATTCACATCTCTATAATTCATCTTTATGAGGATAACATGAGGTCAAAATAGACAAATTTCAATAGCTTTATTGAAATGTTCTGCCAATCATAGGATCAATTTGATCAACAATCGGCATAAAAAGTAGATACGTTATGTATACTAATTCGTTAAAAATTATCGAACCGATGAGCATCCACGCATCATCTCATGATTGATATCTATCTTTATAATCAATTAGAGACTCTTATATGATTTGAGAGTGAATAAATTGAATTATATTTGAAGAATAATTCTTAAAATCAATATCTTAATACCCATTATTTTACTTCTTAAACTTTTCTGAAATGCATTTTCAATGCGCCAAATTATGTCGTGTCAGCATATATTTTTCACTATTTTTTTGGCATGATGGTTCCATACAGTAATGATGAATAATGATAAATGACTCAAATGCGTTGGCTGGAACTGTTATCAACAGTTCGATTTGGTAGTTCAAAACAAAATACAGAACAAGCACGTAGCCCCTTCCATAAAGATTACGATCGTATTATTTTTTCTCAGAGTTTTAGGCAACTTAACCGTAAAACTCAAGTTCACCCCCTGACTCAACATGATGGCATTCATACGCGTCTAACACATTCCCTTGAAGTTTCTTGCATCGGACGCTCTTTGGGAATGCTGGCAGCTGAAAAAATTCGTGATGAGTTACCTATGTGGATCTCTCCTGCAGATGTCGGTGCAATTATTCAAGCAGCTTGTCTTGCACACGATATTGGTAATCCTCCTTTTGGTCATGCAGGTGAGTACGCTATTCGTGAATGGTTTGATGATGCATCACACGGCGATTTTTTATCGAGTTTAACCCCTGAACAGCAGGCCGATGTTCGCCAGTTTGAGGGCAATGCTCAAGGTCTTCGTCTACTCACGAAAATTGACTATCACCCTAATGACGGTGGAATGCGCCTCACTTACGCAACCTTAGGAGCTTACTTAAAGTACCCATGGCTTTCTAAACCCATCGACTCTCAGGGAAATACGCCTGCCAGTAAACGAGCTAAGTTTGGTTGCTATCAATCTGAAAAAGAAATTTTGCAACAAATTGGTCACCAATTAGGTCTTATACAATATGGTGAATATCATTTCTGTCGCCATCCACTCACCTATTTACTCGAAGCAGCCGATGATATTTGTTATGCCCTGATCGATTTAGAAGATGGCATTATTCTTAACATGCTCAGCTATGAGCAAGTCGAACCTATTTTTTTAAATCTGCTCGGTGACTATGGCACGCCTGCTGAACTTGCAATGCCATACACCACGTGGCAACAAAAGATTGCAGCATTGCGTGGTCGTGTGATGAAACGCTTGGTTGATGAAGTCACTTCCGCTTTTACTAAACATCATTTTGAAATTTTGTCAGGACAGCTTAAAGGTAGTTTGCTCCAATATTGTTCGCCCGATATCGAAGCAGGAATTGATTGTGCAAAGAATTTAGCGCGGGAGAAAATCTTTGAGCACCCTCAAAAATCTGGTTTAGAAATCATTGCACATCAAAGCTTACAGCACATACTAGATGCATTTATTCCGCTTACGACACCCAATAAAATTCATAACTTTAAGGAAGGACGTTTACTGTCTATTATCTCAGGCTTAGGTGTTCGTTTTAGTGATGATCACTATGACAATATCATGCAAGTCTTAGATGTGATCTCAAAATTTTCAGATCATCAGGCTTATCATTTGGCACAGGAACTTCAAGGGAATAAAGTTGGATTTTTATAAAACTTAAATTTAGTGTTCAGGAAAAGAGCATAAAGTGTTTTTTGATTTTGCGTTCTGAAGCAATGAACACTACTATGCTGACATAGTGAATTTAACATCGACAAATAAGTGAAATAATTGAATGATTGGATGTCTTATTGGTGAAGTGCTTGCTTTAGAAGCACCAACAGTTTTATTGAATGTAAATGGTGTTGGCTATGAGGTTGATACACCTCTTTCAACATTTTGCCAATTACAGAAAGGACAAAAAGTCACATTGTGGACGCATTTGGCTGTACGTGAAGATGCCCAATTACTGTATGGATTTTCCAACGCACAAGAAAAAAGTATTTTCCGCACTTTACTTAAAGTGAACGGCGTTGGTCCCAAAATGGCATTGGGTATTCTCTCAACACTCAGCGTAGACATGCTCATTCATACCGTTGAACATGAAGATGTAAACACTTTAGTCAAAGTTCCAGGTGTTGGTAAAAAGACTGCAGAGCGTTTGATGATTGAACTTCGAGATCGCTTTAAAGCGCTTGCAGCTCAGCCATCTACATCAAACTCTACAACAGCGCAAATTCAGTTTACGGGTAACTCTGCTGTCGCTGAGGCTGAAGCTGCTTTACAGTCATTAGGTTACAAGCCACTAGAAGCACAAAAGTTAGTCAATACCGTTAAAAGTGACTTCACTGAGGCATCCGATATTATCCGTGCTGCTTTAAAATCGATGAATAAATAAGATCTCATATTATGCAAGACCGTATTATCAGTGGTTCTGAAAAACCAGAAGATCATTTTGATCGTGCCATTCGACCAACATCATTAGATGATTATATTGGTCAGCCTGTTGTGCGTGAGCAGATGGAAATTTTCATTGGTGCAGCTCGTGGACGTGGTGAAGCTTTAGACCATACCTTGATTTTTGGTCCTCCGGGTTTAGGTAAAACCACACTTGCCAATATTATCGCGCGTGAAATGGGTGGTAATCTCAAATCCACCTCAGGACCTGTGTTAGAGCGTGCTGGTGATTTGGCAGCAATGCTCACTAACTTAGAAGAAGGTGATGTCTTATTTATTGATGAGATTCACCGTCTCTCTCCAGTGATCGAGGAAATCCTTTATCCCGCGATGGAAGATTACCAACTGGATATTATGATTGGTGAAGGTCCTGCTGCGCGTTCAATTAAGTTGGATTTACCGCCATTCACTTTAGTCGCTGCGACTACTCGTGCAGGTTTATTGACCTCTCCGCTTCGAGATCGTTTTGGTATCGTCCAGCGATTAGAGTTTTATTCAGTTGAAGATTTGACCCATATCGTGACTCGTTCTGCAAATCTGATGGATGTTCCAATCACTGAAGCTGGTTCGAAGGAAGTGGCTCGTCGTTCTCGTGGTACGCCTCGTATCGCAAACCGTTTACTGCGTCGTGTACGTGACTATGCTCAAGTGAAAGGTACAGGTGAGGTCACACAAGAAATGGCGCAACGTGCGCTTGATATGTTGAATGTGGACAAGGATGGTTTAGATACACTCGACCGCCGTTATTTATCCATGTTATTAGAACGTTTTGATGGTGGTCCTGCAGGTGTTGAAGCTCTAGCAGCGGCAATGGCAGAAGATTCAGGCACGCTGGAAGATGTGATTGAACCTTACTTGATTCAGCAAGGTTATGTGATGCGTACCGCACGTGGTCGTATTGCAACAAATCAGGCGTATTTGCAGTTTGGGATGACACCACCTGAACCGAAAGAGAAGTGATTTATAAAAAGCAGCTTAGGCTGCTTTTTTAATTCGGCTTTAATTAATTTGCTAATCTGTCTACTTAACTCATTTAGCAGCAAGTAAATTGTAATATTATCTTCACCTAAATTCTTTTTAAGCTCACTTCCTATATTTTAAAATTCCCTATGTTCTAACAGATCACTAAGTGTTATGTCCTCTTTTTTCAACCATGACTCTGATTTAGGCTCATCTAATAAAATTTCTAAATATCTCCATAATAAGTTAAAAAACAGTCTATTTTTTACTTCTAAATTGGTGATTGAACGTCCTTTATTCAATAAAAATAACTCTAAGACATGATAATCTTGTAAAACTTGATTTGAGATATCTCTTAACTCTTGATATATCTGCCCCACATGTGTAGTTCGATCCAATTTTTCCTTTTCACTAATAGAACCGTAAAATACCCCAAAGTCTCTTAGTTTTATAATAAGATTTGCTTGTCCACTAATGAATTTCGAAGCATATTGAATAAAATTTTGAGTTATAACTTGTTTGTTTTTAAATACTAATTCTTTTTCAAAATGATCTTTTTGACTCTCTATTAACTCTCTGTTCGCTTTTATCTGTTGCTTTGTGGACATATATACAATGAATGCTGTCACGATAAATGATAATCCAGTAATCCAAATCGCTGTCGTATCAGTTGAATGTTTTATATCGAGTGGAATTTTCTTTGTTTCAGGGTCAACCTGAATTTGTGTCATTAATAACGGCTGCTGTGGAACAGTCCACGGCAGTTGAATCATGACATCTTGATTATGCTTTAGTTCTTCTTCAACACTCATTAACTCCCCCACAACTATTAAAATAATTATTTAAAATGAATAATTTACAAATAATAACAACTTTAAATCTATGGATAAAGCATTAAAAATCAATGCTTCATGTTCACTATACTTTTCATGTATTTCGATATACCTGTTAAGTTTTGCAACTATCGGAAGTGAATGAGAAGCTCCTAAAACTTTTGGATTTTTAGGACATTGTGTTCATGATTTCACTTAGGCTATTTTCTGCTTGTACCATCTTGCCCCTTTGTTCAACCTTGAGTTTTGCAGATTGGGTTGATGACGGTGTGAACGCTGTTGAACAACATACCATCAAATTAAGACAGCACATTCACCAACATCCCGAACTCGGCAATATGGAATTTAAAACCTCGGCTCTGGTTCAAAAAGAATTAAAAAAATATGGAATTGAAGTCCGCACAGGCTATGCCAAAACAGGTGTAATCGGAATTCTTAAAGGTGCAAAACCTGGCCCAGTGATGGCATTACGTGCAGATATGGATGCATTACCGATTGAGGAAAAAACAGGACTTTCTTTTGCGAGTAAGGCAAAGGCAATCTATCAAGGTAAAGAAACGCCAGTGATGCATGCCTGTGGACATGATGCTCACACAGCAATGTTACTCGGCGCTGCAAAAGTGCTTTCGGAAAATAAAGATAAAATTGCAGGTACTGTTGTGTTTGTCTTCCAACCAGCTGAAGAAGGTGGAGCAGATATTGATAACTTTAGCCATGGTGATCAAATTGGTTCACGTAAGATGATTGCAGATGGGGCTTTAAAAAATCCTAAGCCTGAAGTGATCTTCGGTATGCATGTTATGGCAGGTATGCCAAGTGGTCATATTTTTTATAAAGATGGCACTATTTTAAACAGTGCAGATCACTTGCGCATTCAGGTCAGTGGAAAACAAGTTCATGGTTCTATGCCATGGCTTGGACGCGATCCCATTTACGCTTCATCTCAAATGATTAGTAATATGCAGAGTTTGATCAGCCGTCGTGCAGATTTAACCAAAGGTATGGGGGCAATCAGTATTGGCAGTATCCAAGGTGGAACGGTAGGAAATGTGATACCAGAGCAAGTCAATATGGTTGGCACGATTCGATCAAATAATGAAGAAGTCCGCCAGAATATTCTCAAGGATTTACCAAAGCTCATCGAACATAATGCTCATGCAAATGACGTAAAAACCAAAGTAGAAATTGCCGCTTATGCCCCCGTCACCACGAACGATAAAACACTAACTCAACTGATCGCGCCATCACTTGCGAAAGTTCATGGCGAAGATAAATTACATGTGCTCGAGAACAATGCGAGTGCAAGTGAAGACTTTGCCTATTATGGTCAACTTATGCCTTCATTGTTCATTTTCATTGGTGCAACACCTCAAGATCAAGAGATGAGTAAGGCTGCACCCAATCATAACCCTCAATTTATTGTAGATGATGCGACATTAAAAACTGGCGTTGAAAGCCACATTCGTTTTGTGATGGACTATCCGACTATTGCACAACAAGTTCAAAAAGACTGGATAAAAACACACAATAAGGTTTAAATCATTTTAATGGTAAGTTGAATTAAGGAGAGTCTAGAACGATAATTCTTGACTCTTCTCAAATACATATTTTATTGAAATGCAAATTTCATTATTTCATTAAATTTCACTCGTACTTTTTATCTAATAAATGAAATGATGAAACCCACAAATCTAAAAAACAAACAAGTGATTGATTTTTTTAAAAAATAAACATGGTACAACTATTGCAATATTCCTAATCAATTTCAAAGTAATGAAATTGACTATATTTAAAGGAATAAATTTGATGAAAAAAACAATACTCTGTACCAGTTTGGCCTTAACGGTAAGCACCGCAATTTCTGCCTCACCTTTACTTTCGCATGGCAAGTATCTGCGCTTTGGTATTACCCAGATTGAAGCAGACACACATCCTGGCCTGTTATTTAACAGTGTTGAAACCTCAATTGGTGAAAGTTATCGACCAACCCTAGCCATGGGGCTATTCCTCAGTGACAACATCAGCCTAGATTTATTAGCTGGTATCCCGCCACAACATAATTTTTATGGTGATGGAGTCAAACTAGGCAGCACCAAATATCTGCCACCCACCTTGAGTCTCCAGTACCATTTCAAACCTAAAGGTAATATCAATCCTTATCTAGGCATCGGTTACAACTATGTCTATTTTTATGATACTGACAGTACAGATGGTTCAGATGTTGATCTGTCCAATTCACATGGCATCGCGTTTAACGCCGGCCTAGAATATTTCATCAATAATAAAATTAGTCTAGGTTTTGATTATCGTTATGTCAAAGTAGACAGCGTTGTGAAAATCAATAGTGCGGATGCAGGTAATCTCAAAATTGATCCAAGTCTCTACAGCCTTACACTGGCTTATCATTTTTAAATCATTCAATAAAAAAAACAGCCATTTGGCTGTTTTTTATGTTCACCTATCAGGCACTTAGATATGTTTAAATAGTGCTGAACGTGATTGATCCGATGCGCCATCGGCCGCACTGAGAAAGCGTTCTGTATGAATATCTCGTTCAAACAGACGACTTTGCATTAACGTGGAAATCGCAGCATCAATCATGAGTGGTGGACCGCACAAATAAGCTTTATGACCAGAACATTTATTTTCAAAATAATCTGCTACGGCTTCATGTACAAATCCGGTAAATCCATCCCATTGGTCTTCGGGCTTCGGGGCATTCAAGGCTGGTATATAACGGAAATTCGGATATTGTTTTACCCAACCTTCAAATATTTCACGGTTATACAGTTCTGCAACATCACGTGCACCTTGGAATAAATAAATGGTACGGTTATCACCTTGTTCTAATAAATCTTGAATCATTGATTGAGGGCTAGATAGGCCCGAACCACCTGCAATAAAAATCACATCCTTCGTATCAGACTTGCGTACAAAGAATTGTCCATACGGTCCGGAAATTTCTAGCTGGTCGCCAGTCTTTAATGATTCATGGACATAAGTAGTCGCTGCGCCACGCGGTACTTGGCGGATATGTAATTCAACAATACCTTCCTCACTTGGGGAATTGGCGATTGAAAAAGCGCGTGTACCTTCAATTCCAGGGAATTGTATATTGATATATTGCCCAGCTTGGAATTGCATTGGACGGTCTAAAGCTAGACGTACGCCCTTAATTGTCGGTGAGAGATCTTTGATCTCAATCACTTCAGCCTGAAAATCTTCGACTAGATAACCAAGGAAGTCTTCATCCTCATCAACATCAGCTTCAATGACCATATCTGATTCTGGTTTGCAGCAACATGCTAGAACTTTATTTTCTTCACGCTCAATGTCCATTAATGCAAATGGAGAAGCTTCACCAACATCATAATATCCATCTGTCACCTGCACTTTACAGGTACCGCAGGTGCCATGACCACAGGCAAATGGAAGCCATACACCCTGACGTAATGCTGCATCCAAAATGGTTTGATCTTCTTCGACTTCAATGGTGGTTCCAATCGGTTCAATCGTGACTTGATAACTCATTTCAGCGCTCCTTAAACATGACGATGCTGGTAACCATCCAGCCCAGGTGTAATGAAGCGCAATAGTGATTTATGACCAATATTTTGACTTGCCAAGCTTTGATCCAGTTTCGGTTGGAACGACTGACCATCTAACAAATATTCGACTTTTGACCAATCAATTTCAGTAAATTCAGGATGTTGGTTGAAACCACCTTGTATCTGTTGATCAATTAAATCCTGAAAGCTTTGCTGTGGAGATGCCAACATGGCATGTGCCGCACAGTATAAGGTGTGATGATCCCATCCCACATAAATCAGAATGTTGTCGCCATAATGTTTTTGTAGATCACGCGGTTCAAAATCATATTGGTTGTTAATTGCTTTTACTGGCATATCCCTAAACTCCTAAACTCCATGAGTAAGCTGGATAGCCCATTTTAGGACTATCCCCAGCTCGTGACTTACGCCACACCTTTCCATTTTTTCCAACGTACCTGATCTGGAGAGCCTTCAATGTCTAAGTTGTCTGCACCGACATTAAAGCGGTAATATTCGCGCAACATCACTTCCAGATCAGGGCCACCACAGTTGCCTTGTAGAATTTGGTTCACTGGCAACCAAGCTTGTACATATTTCTCTGGTTCACGCTCGAAAATGTCATGGCAACCATCTGAACAAGTGTGATAACGCTCACCCTTATAGACACTGCTGCGGTAACTGAACATGGTCTGATCACCATCCATTTCAGTAAAGGTCATCGGTACCTGACAGATTTGGCACAGCTGTGGCAAGCCCGCACTATAGAAACGTTTACCTTCCGCTTCCATCTTGCGTGCTAACTCCCAACGTGGACGGTAATATTTGTCAAACGTGTCTGGATATTTTTCTGATAACCAATCCATTTCTTCATCGGTTGGAATCCAAGTGTGGAAGCCAGCCGCATGACCAAAGTTATAGAAAATCCACCATGCTTGATGCGAGACGTGCTCTTTTTCTTTTTCAATGACTTCAGAATATTTAGGCATACGAATGCCGTAGCGGCTCAGGTCTTTAAAGAGCGCCCCACCCGCTTCTTCAAAATAAGTTTCCCATGCTTCTTTCCATGACATAACTTTGTTTGGCAGCATGTAATCCATCATCATGCCGACAATTGATAGTAATCGAGTGCCACGCCAGAACCATTTATCAATCCACTCCTGTACGATCGGCACGTTGTCTTCATGCTGTTCCAGTAGGAATTTGACAATTTCCAGTCCTAGTGTCATATGACGCGCTTCATCTGACTGCGCGCTAAAGCCGAATGTGACGGTTGCCATATCACCGTTATGGGCAGCACCAGACATGAAGGGTACAAACAGCAAGTTGGTCAACACATATTCAAAGGCAAAACTGATAGCCAGTAAGAATTCAAATGGGCCTGCAGAACGCGCATCTTCAAAGAATGATTTAGGTACAGATAAATACCAAACGCGGTCATGCATGTGTGACCAATCTTGGAAGCCATCAAAGAATTTGTTGTAATGGCTCATCGCATGAATCTGCGTTTGCACATGACGCAATTCATCAATGGACTGCATTTGGGACGCAATACGTGCACCAACACCACTGAACTGACGTCCTACATGGGCATAACCTTGGAAGGCTTGATATTCCAATGGCGTTACAGCAGTTAAAAACAGTTTAATGGCATTTAAATAGCGTTCGTTGGTGACATTCAACTGACCATTATTTTGTGCAAAAGCATCAAAAATTGCGTAGAGCTTTTTCTCTTTTTCCGCTTGATATTTCCAGTAGGCATCCATGGTTAGGCGGAATGGATCTTCCCATTTCGACCAATCCGTAATTTTAATGCCTTCAAATTCTTCATAAGGAAATGCTTCTTTACGGTCTGCATAGGAAAACTCCCAGTCCAGATCACGCGTGAGTGCACGGTAACGGTCTTTGGCATTCAGTTTTTTGCCAATTGCATTAATTTTAGAATTCATACCTGAGGTCCTTTATTCTTTTGATATACCGCTTCAATGCGGCACATTGACGCTTACTTTTTTTAATTCCAGTGTAGACGGAACGTATCGTCATCTTCTTCAACGTTGCCGCCCAACGTGATCATGTTGAGCTGCAAAGATTGAATATCCCATTCTTGGCCCAATTTTTCCGAAACCGTTTCCGCACGAACAATCAGCCCTTTCTCACTTTCTACGCGAATCATGGCAGGTAAATACTGAATGGTGGCGTCAGGATTATCTTCTTCAATCGCTTCAATGATGTAACGTGAGGTATCGTTATCTTGTAATGCCAAATACACTTTAGACATGCTGCTTCTCCTTAAGCCTGTGCCACTTGTTCGAGATCTATTCCAATTTTTTTACTGCGCTCCAGCAGTTTTTTTTCAGCGAGTTCAATGGCACCTGCAGATAATGCTTGTTCTGCCCAAGGTGTAAATGCCGCTTTGACTTCGGGTAGGTATTCCGCCAGCCATTGACTTAACAATTGTTTATTTTCAATTGATTCTGCTGCCGCTGTTTTGAGTACGCTGTCTGACCATTTGCGCAGATCTGTTAAGGCTTCTTGCATAAACTCGGTGAGCATTGCCAAATCACGAGCTTGGTGATCTGCTAACCATTGATCAAATTGGGTATAGACCAGTTCAGACATAAAACTATCTATCACTAGGTTTTGTAATAAAAACAGCTTGAAATAGTCTTGTTCTGTCAGGCTCTGTTCACATAGCTTGCGTAAACCTTGCCAAGCTGTATCGTTCATCCATGCTTGTTTTGCAGGTGCGAGTGATTCACCAGTTCCCCCATCTAAAGCCAAACCCACACGAGAGATATACTGCGCCATCCCGAGTCGGTCCATCGCTGCATAAATACATGCTTGGGTTAGTACCGTGCCATAACCATAAGCACTTCCTGACATCATGTGCAGGTTGGCGGTTTGCTCCAAATGACGGAATGGAATAAACAACGTGATTACTTTTTCACGGACTTCTTCAGAAATATGTACAGCCAGCTGACGCTTCTCAAAAAAGTTAAAATTAGCTTCGGCAGTATCTTGTAAACGGGCGCGATGTTGCACATATGTCCCATAATAAAACTGACGAGGATCCTTAAATGCATACCAGTCCTGCATCACAATAGCTGTATGCGTTTTATCATTCAGTGTTTTCTCAGGTTTCCATAATGGTCGGTAATGGAAGTTGGTTTCAGCCTGAATATCAAAACTGACTTCCTGATAGCGGGTTGCAGGTTTATTGCCAAAACGGCGTTCAATGTAGGCGTAACTCTGGCGTATTGGTTCAATACTAGATGTTTTAATTTCAAGTGACATGGCTATCTCCTTAAGCTATTTCTAAAGATCTTCTTGATCTGGGATATATCGCTGTGCATTGACTAAAGTGACTTCAGTCCCATAGCGCCATTTTTCTTCTTCCTCATCATTTCTGGTTTTCTGTTCTTCAGTCATCTCGACGACTTGATTGGTCTCACAAAACTGTATAAAAGCTTCACGAGGTAGCACCAGTTCGACAAACAGACTTGGATCGTGAATAGCGAAATCAAATTCAACAAATTTGGCATTACGGTCACCCGTCACCCGGATATATTTGGTGAGTTGTGGCATCCCTATTTGATTTGTCATGACTAAGAATCCTTCTTGCTGGACAAACTTCCTTCCACATACATATATCAATTAGTGTGCCAACTTTTTAAGAAATTGATTTATATAATATTTATTGTATTTAATGTCTTTTTTTGAATTTTGATTTCATCAAATGATGAACACAATTAAAAAAATATTTATCAAATGATGAAAGACTATTTTCAACTCTTTTTTTTATAAATATCCATCTGGCATTTTCATGCACTTTATGTACAGTATGATGATATGTATAAATTTTGAGTTCGTTATTAGTACACAAGTAATGAAAAAGTGCTTCATAGGATATTGAGCACAGAATAAAATGAAGGACATTGCGCATGCAGCCATTTTTGAAGCCACAACAAGATATTCAGGACCTGATTGACCGGATTAAGTTCGATGCCGCTCATGGTCAGATTTGGTTTGAAGAAAATCGTATGTTGTTGCTACATACCGATATTTTTGGTTTTCTACGCAAAGACTTGCACGATATGCTGGGTTATGAGCCAGCCAAAAGGTTCTTTATTCGTTGTGGTTATCAGGCTGGTATGCGAGATGCCGAAGCCACTGCACAACTTCGTCCAGACCTCAATGAAACAGAGGCTTTTATGGCAGGACCACAAATGCATGGTATTCGTGGGATGGTACAGGTCGAAGTCAATACACTTCAGCTGAGCCATCGCAACCATGAGTTCTATGCCGACTTTAACTGGCGACATTCCTTTGAAGGTGAAGTTCACCTGAGCGAGTTTGGTAAATCCGATGAACCTGCTTGCTGGCTACAACTTGGTTATGCCTGTGGATATAGCAGCTATGTCATGGGACAAACCATTATTTATCAGGAAACCCAATGTATTGCCCAAGGTCATGATCATTGTCGGATCATTGGTAAACCCTTAACTGAATGGGAAAATGCTGAAAAACTTGTACAATTTATGTCTCCTGACCCTATATCGGACGAAATCATTGCATTACGCGCTGAATTGAATCAGCTAAAACACGATATTTATACTCGTGCCGAGGTCGACTACAGCATGTTTAATGCGGTCGGAGAATCTGCGGCTTACCGCAATGTCTGTGACCTCCTCAAAAAAGCGGCTGGCAGTAAAGTGGCCGTACTCCTGTCTGGGGAAACAGGTGTTGGTAAGGAGGCTTTTGCACGAGGTATTCACTATGCAAGTCCACGTAAAGATAAGCCTTTTATCGCAGTTAACTGTGCTTGTATCCCACATGACCTCATTGAAGCTGAGCTCTTTGGCGTAGAAAAGGGGGCTTTCACAGGAGCAGTCAGTCAACGAATAGGTAAATTTGAACGTGCCCATCAAGGTACGATTTTTCTGGATGAACTGGCTGAGTTATCCCCTCGTGCCCAAGCAGCCTTATTACGAATGCTGCAAGAAGGTGAATTTGAGCGTGTAGGCGATTATCAGACCCGAAAAGTCGATGTTAGAGTGGTAGCTGCTACCAATGAAGATCTAGAATTAGCTGTCAAAGAGGGTCGATTCCGTGCCGATCTGTATTTTCGCCTAAACATTTTTCCGGTACGTATTCCGCCATTACGCGAACGGCGGGAGGACATTCCCCTGCTGGTCAGTCATTTTCTTAAACGCTTTGAAAATATATATGACAAAAAATTTAAAGGACTGAGTGACAAAGCCAAACATTTCTTTATAAATTATAATTGGCCAGGCAATATCCGTGAATTAGAGAATGTACTGGAACGCGCAGCACTACTCACAGATGATCAACAAGAGGTTAAACTACGCGATTTATTTCCCGATGTTGTAGCCGCTGAGGCAAATAGCTATCGGGAAACATTCCCTTCCAAATCATTTAATTCACAAAAAATTGCAGAACTATTTACTCCTGACTTTTCATTGGAGCATTACGAACAGCAGATTATTGTACAAGCCATGCAACAGAGTCAGAACAATGTCTCCGAAGCAGCACGTTTACTCGGCATTAGCCGGGCAACATTGGATTATCGCTTAAAGAAATATAGGGCCTTATCCTAAGGCTCTATATTTCATACCCAAATACTCTCAACTTATATTACTGCGTGCTTTTTTAACCGGTATTCCAGTGCACTTCGTGTCATATTCAAATAACGTGCGGCTTTCGACACGTTGCCGCGATACTTTTGCAAAGCTGTTTGTAAAATCGTGGCTTCGACATATTCAATATCTAACTGTTCTGAATTGTGCATCAGATTTTCAATGAACTGATCCAGATCACTTTGAGTAGCAATGCCTTTGATGCCATTCACTTTCTGCTTATGCTGGCTAACAAAGCTCTGAATTACATTATCTTCCAACATCAGGTCTTCTAAGTCCAATGACACATCATTGGACAATAGCACTGCCCGTTCCACAATATTTCGCAGTTCGCGGATATTCCCCGGCCACTCATAACTGTTGAAGAAAGCATAAACCCGGTCACTAAATCCGTTGAAGGTCTTCTCGTACTGCTTTTCAAAGAACCGAATATAATATTCCAGCAGTAAATGAATGTCTTCCCGACGCTCTTTCAATGATGGGATTAATACTGGATAAGTGGCAAGCCGGTAATATAAATCACTGCGGAAACGTCCTTCATCTACTGCTTTTTTCAGACTTTCATTACAAGCGACCACCACCCTGACATTGGTCTTGCGGGTCTTGGTATCCCCCACCCGTTCAAACTCTCCAGTTTGCAAAACACGAAGCAAAGACGCCTGCGCTTTAGGGGATAGCTCGATAATTTCGTCCAGGAAAATGGTGCCCCCATCTGCCCGTTCAAATTTACCAAAGCGGTTTTCAGTCGCCCCGGTAAATGCGCCTTTATTACTACCAAACAATTCCGCTTCAATCAGTTGCTCTGGCAGACAGGCACAGTTAATTGCGACAAATTCTTTATCTTTACGGGCACTATTCTGATGGATACCACGCGCAGTTGTTTTGGCCAGTTGCCGGTAATCAGTGTTGGACCTTTAAAGTTTTCTACACCTGGGAATTCTGGTTTTTTCGGCATGGACAATGTCCCTACACCAGAAATAAAGAAACGAGATTTAATGACTTCACCCTGATTGGTCGTTACTGTCCAATATTTTTCTTGTTCATTCCAGACCACAGACGTGACTTTGGTATTGAAGGTAATGTCCTTTCTCAGGTCAAAGCGATCTGCCACATGATTGAGATATCGTAGAATTTCTGGCTGGGCTGCAAATTTCTCGCTCCAGGTCCATTCTTGCTGTAATTTTTCATCAAATGAATAGGAATAATGCGCACTCTCAATATCACAACGTGCACCGGGATAATTATTCCAGTACCAAGTTCCACCGACATCTGGTGCACTTTCAAATACGCGTACTGGAACTCTCATCTGATCACGCAGTTTGAATAAGGCATAAAGTCCAGTAAATCCTGCACCAACGACCGTCACCAAGGTGTCCACACCTTTTGTTAAAATATTTAAATTATCCATGAAACGTCTCCAGTGTTCTTAAATTATCCTTATGCTTAAATGTCCTATCTAAGCCATCAGATACTTCGCAAGGAGCATGCCAAAATTTAACTATATGTTTTTTATAAAAATATTTATTTTCTAAGTAAAAAAAATTCATGTTTTCACTAAATTAACTCTAATTCTCACATATACATGAATTTATAAAGGAGTTGAGAATGAAGGGAGTTCATTCATGGCATCAAAGATACACTCCAGCAGGCAAAAAAAATCCTCCTTGATGGAGGATTTTTTATTTGAAAAATTTATTTCTGCTCGATGAACTCTTTGAAATCTGCTTTACGAATCATCGCATGGATGCCTTTTGTTTTATCTACAACTTGAGAAACTTCAAAATCAGTCGCAGCACTGAGATAAGCATATGCAATTTCTTCACTTATGCCATATTCATTGACTAAGAAATTGATTGCTTCACGCGTAGATTTACGCATTGCTTCATCCAAATCTTTATCTAAGCCATGTGTAATCCAAAATTGATCATTTTCACCTAATGGCTGAGAAAGTTGCTTACCTGGAATATGATCTTTACCCGCTTTTAACACACTAATTTTAAACGTTGCACGCGCTGAACCTTCTAAAGCAGTTAATGCAACTTCACCATCACCTTGAACAAAATGACTATCACCTGTGTAGAATAATGCACCTGGAACTTGAACAGGATAATAAGCGGTTGCCCCAGCCGTTAAATCATTAATATCAATATTTCCACCATAAAATGAGGGTGGAACTGAGTGAACAGGTTCGCTGGTATTTGGTGCAACACCCATTGTTCCCATAAATGGATTTAATGGAAAACGAATTGCTTTACCAGATTCTGTTTGAATCACCCCCTCCCATACACCCTCTTTATTTTGAGCAATGGGTGTAAATACTGAAACATTGCCATAAGCATCTGGATTTTCTGGCGAAGCATGATCCTGTTTTTGTCGTTTAGGGAATTCAGGCAATGTACCTTTACCATGGCGGTTCGAAATAACACCATAAGGAACACGTGGTTCTATTTTCAATATTTCAACTTTAAGCACGTCTCCCGGCATTGCACCTTCAACGTAGATCGGACCAGTGATAATGTGTGGGCCATCTTTATGGAAATCATGCTTTAAATTAGAGCGAGTGATCAATTTCGCTTCATCTAAAATGTGCTCTTTTTTAACACCTTTAGATGTAAAGTATTTTTCAGCATCACGCCCTTGATCCTCTAATAAACCTTCATGTGACACTGTATCAAAAGTCACATGACTCCCCGATGGAACCGTTAAAACTGGCTTAGCATCTTTATCGGTAGATAACCCCATTGAATAGTATTGAGTGTACTTGGAATATAATAGTGTCCAGTATATTCCCCTTTTTTTAGTAAAGTTAGCTTGCTTTCAATCTGTTTTAAAATCTTCAGCCGAACTAAAAGTCGAAAAACTTAATATTGATGTAGCAATCGAAATCGATAAAGCTAACTTTTTAACATGCACTCAAATCCAACTATAAATTTCATGTGAATTTATTTAAGCAATCCCTATGCCAAACATGATTAAAATTCAATTAGATCTACATTTTCATTTTAAAATATTTCGCCCAATCTACAGCTATTTTTGAAATCTTGTGCCATTGGTCTGTAAAAATGGAGTGCTAAACTTCAAGCCTTTCAAACATTGTATAAATCAGCGTTTCGCATTCTTTGTCAAGAATGTTGCAAAACACTGGACTATTTAAAGTAATGGAACACCTGTATGGCGAACAAATTTGAATTTCAAATCCGAGTGTATATTGAAGATACAGATGCTGGAGGCATTGTTTATCATGCCAATCATATTCGCTTTATGGAACGCGCACGTACAGAATGGTTACGCGCTGCAGGGATTTCACATTACTGGCATCAAAAAGATTACAACTTTGTCGTGCATAAATTAGCGCTTAAATATTCACGCCCAATATTAATGGATGACTTAATTACTGTTACAGCAAGTGTAGTTTCGTGTAAAGCAACGTCTTTTGTATTGCAACAAAATATTTATCGTGGTGAAATCATGCTAGCTTCAGGGGAAGTAGAATTGGCGTGTATTAGCGCTGAAATGAAACCGCTGAGAATTCCAAATGAAATCCGTGATCTAATCGAAAAAGAATTAGCCCACGCATAAAAATATGATTGGCACATGTAACTATGGCAACACAACTCGAATCTTCACTTCACGTCACAGATTTAATTCTTCAAGCGAGTCCAGTCGTACAACTGGTCATGCTGGTGTTGGTACTAGCTTCACTCTTTAGCTGGTACCTTATTGCCAAGTTACATATGACGTTTAAGAAAGCTCGCCAAGGTGATGATCATTTTCAGAAGATTTTTTGGTCTGGTGCAGAACTCAACACTTTATATAACAATGCACAAATCAACTCTAAGCGTGAAGGCTTGGAAGATGTTTTTTATCTTGGTTTTGCAGAATTTCTCAAACTCAAAAAAACCAAAGCTGAAACAGCACAAGTCATTGATGGCACAGAGCGTATTCTTGGGGTGGGTTTAAGCCGAGATCAGAGCCGTATGGAACAAGGCCTCAGTGCACTTGCCAGTATTGGTTCAGTTGCGCCCTATGTTGGTTTATTCGGTACAGTTTGGGGCATTATGAATGCTTTTATCGGCTTAGCCCAAGTCGATCAAGTGACGCTAGCAACTGTCGCACCAGGTATCGCGGAAGCCCTCATTGCGACTGCTATTGGTTTATTTGCTGCGATTCCTGCAGTACTTGCATTCAACCACTATACGGCCAAAAGTGAAAAAATTTACTCAGATCGTTCCTTGTTTGCTGAAGAAATGGTGGCGCTTTTACAACGTCGTTCTGTGGGTTCTACACAGGAAGTTGAATAAATGGCCGTTCGTCGCTCAGGGCGTTTCCAACGCATCAAAAAGCCACTTAACAGTGACATGAATGTAGTTCCTTATATTGATGTCATGTTAGTACTTTTAGTGATTTTTATGGTGACCGCACCAATGATCACAAGTGGCATAAAAGTTGATTTACCTGAAGCAAACAGTGTACCGATTGAATCTAAGGATGCACCAGCTATGGTGACTTTAGATCAACAAGGACAATACTTTTTAGAATACAAGGGTAGCCAACCAAGCCCACTGAGCTTGCAGGAATTACAACAGACACTTCGTGATGCACAACAAATTGCTGAACGTGAGAATAAACAATTTAGTGTCGTCATCAATGGTCATAATACTCGACCTTATGGTGAGGTGATGACGCTCATGTCTAACTTACAAGATGCAGGGATCAATCAAGTTGGCTTGCTGACCAAACCGATTCAATAAGCTATGAAAGAATCTAACTCCCGCTTTTCAAAAGAAAAGAAAATTGCAATCGGATTCACTGTTGCGGTCCATGTGATTGCGATCACAGGCTTATTGTTTCTTGGATTGACTCAACCTCCTGAGCCAACTAAAACTGTTAAAACAGTTTTAGTGAAACCTGAAGATCTTGTACCACCTGAACCCACGCCATTGGTTGAATCTGATCATTCAGATACAGCGCACCAGAACGTTCAAGAAAATGTTCAACAGACCAATGAGCCGATTCAAAATGCACCAGTGATTCCTGTTGCGCCTGCTGTACCTCCTCCAGCTCAACCAAAAGTTGAAGAGCCAAAATCCGACCGTAAAGCTGAGCAAGCGGCTGCGGTTAAAGCTCAACAAGAAGCCGAACGTAAAGCAGCGGCTGAAGCACAACGTAAAGCGACTCAAGAAATGAATCGTAAAGCTAAAGCTGAGGCCGATGCTAGAGCTAAACAAGAAGCCGCCCAAAAAGCCAAAGCAGCTGAGCAAAGCGCAAAACAGGAACAACAACAAAAAGCGAAAGCTGATGCTGCTTTAAAAGCGAAACAAGAAGCTGATCGAAAAGCTAAAGCTGAGGCAACTAAAGCCAAAGCTAAGCAAGAAGCTGACCGGAAAGCTAAGGCAGAGGCCGATGCTAAAGCCAAACAAGAAGCCGATCGGAAAGCCAAAGCTGCTGCTGAAGCCAAAGCCAAACAAGAGGCTGATCGTAAAGCTAAAGCGGAAGCAGATGCAAAAGCCAAACAGGATGCTGATCGTAAAGCTAAGGCTGCAGCTGATGCCAAAGCTAAACAAGAGGCTGATGCGAAAGCTCGTCAGGAAGCACAAAGAAAAGCGGATGCCGAAGCCAAAGAACGTGCCGAAGCTGAAGCTCGAGAATCTGCCGCTGAAAAAGCTAGACAAGAAGCAGCCAACAAAAAAGCTGAATCTAAACGCATCGCTTCTTCAGCAAAAAGAGACTTTGAGCAAAAAATTAAAGGTGCTTGGAGAATGCCAATAGGCTCTTCAGGTCAAAAAGCGACAGCACGCGTGACATTATCTGACAGTGGTTCTGTGACTTCAGTCATCGTCAATGCATCAGATCCAGATGTCAAAGCCAGTGTCGAACAGGCTGTTCGTGCAGCAGCACCATATCCGATGCCATCCGATCCTGATGCAAGGCGTGAAGCTCGTAGTTTCACTTCTTCATTCACCGTGAAATAATAAAAAACCTTTCGATTCGTCGAAAGGTTTTTTCATGAATTGCGGATAATTACACGCTTTATATAGATTCGGTACGGAGCTATATGCTAAAAAGCTAGAATATTCGAAAAATTAGTATCTTGAGTACGTGACCTCTCATGAAAATGATCTCAAAACATCTTCTCGGTTTAGCAATTTTGGCAGCATTTAGCCCTGCTCTCATTACGACCTCTTATGCACAGCTTCATCTTGAAATTGCCAAAGCACCTGAAGAAGCCCCAAAAATTGCTATCGTGCCATTCGTAGGTGATCAACGCTTATACCCTGTTGTAGAGCAAGATTTAAACCGTTCAGGTCGCTTTACCAGTTCATCTAAAAATTTACCTGCAACAGCAACCATCAATCAAGCCAATGGTGCTGCTTGGCAATCTGCAGGCGTACCTTATGTTGTGAATGGTGAAGTTAAAACCAATCCTGATGGTTCATTGGCTGTTCATTACCAACTCTATGATGTCCAAAAACAACAATATTTGCTCAATGAACTATTAACTGTACCACCATCACGCATTCGATCTGCAGCACATATGATCAGTGATGCGATTTACCAAGCATTAACAGGTATTCCTGGTGACTTTAGTGGTCGCATCGCTTATGTTTTGCGAAATCCTACGACTCCTGATAATCGCTACACTTTACAAATCGCAGATACGGACGGCGAACAACCACGCACTGTATTGAGTTCGCGCGATCCAATTTTATCCCCTGCTTGGACGCCTGATGGCAAAAAAATCGCTTATGTTTCATTCGAAACCAAACGTCCAGCGATTTATGTTCAAGATTTAGCGACTGGACAACGTGAAAAATTAGCTGGCTTCCGTGGCTTAAACGGTGCGCCAAGTTTTTCCCCAGATGGTAAAAGCATGTTGTTCACTGCATCAATGCATGACAACCCTGAAATTTATCAAATGGATTTAAATACGCGCCAAGTGAAGCGTATGACAAATAATACAGCAATTGATACAGAAGCTCGCTATACCCCAGATGGTAAAGGTTTTATCTTTACCTCAGACCGTGGTGGTTCAGCACAGATCTACCATTACACGTTTGCTGATGGTTCAACAAAACGTTTAACTTTCCGCGGAGCATTCAACGCACGTGGCAGTTTAAGTGCCGATGGTAAATATGTTGCTTTAGTACATCGCCCTTCTGCTAGCAACTATAAGGTAGCAATTCAAGAAATCTCAACTGGAATCACGAACATTTTAACGCCTACCAGTTTAGATGAATCACCAAGCTTTTCACCAAATGGTCAAATGGTCGTGTATGCGACACGTGAAGGCAGCCGTGGATTGTTATCGATTATGTCTACAGATGGTCGCTTCCGCATGAATTTACCTAGCGAACAAGGTGAAGTTCGTGAACCTGCTTGGGCACCTAAATAATCGAATTTAATCTTTCAAGGAGATGAACATGAACGCGATTAAAACGTTTGCTCTTCCACTCATTGCTGTAAGTTTAGTAATGACGGGTTGCGCAAGCCGTAAACCAGCAACTACAGATACCACTACGATGACACCACCATCAACGTCAACGTCAACGTCTGTGAATACGACTGGTCTCAGTGAAGATGCAGCATTAAATGCTCAAAACTTAACGGGTGCTTCTGCTAAAGGGGTAACTGAAGCCAATAAAGCTTTCTTGGCTAAACGTGTTGTTCACTTTGATTATGACAGCAGTGAGCTATCTACTGAGGACTATCAAACCCTCCAAGCACATGCACAATTTTTATTGGCAAATGCAAACTCTAAAATCGCATTAACTGGTCATACCGATGAACGTGGAACGCGTGAATACAATATGGCTTTGGGTGAGCGACGTGCCAAAGCAGTTGAAAGTTATCTAGTCACAAATGGTGTAAATCCAAACCAACTCGAAGCTGTGAGTTATGGTAAAGAAATGCCAATTAATACAGGTAACAACGAAGCTGCGTGGAAAGAAAACCGTCGTGTAGAACTCAATTATGAAGCAGTGCCACCACTTCTTCGCTAATGAATGCAAAAAAAGCGCTCAATTCGAGCGCTTTTTTTATATCAGGTTTAAGACCTTTGCGAGTCTGGCATGCGCACTTGCATAGACTCAATCATGTCATGCTTATTAAACTCTTTATATTCAGGTTTAGCCTCGTACTGTTTCCATGCTTCCTTGGAACTCTCTGAACTAATTTCGTTTAAGTCGATTGCCTCACCTGGCGTTGGAGTTGCTTCAAACTTTTGAATGCTCATTTTAAAGCTCCTTTTAAAATCATCCTCCTATCAACATACCATGTTCTAAAACTCTGGCAAGTGCAAAATCACCACAAATAACGCAGGATAATTTCTATTTTGCACTGAACTCATCTAAAATAGCCCAAGATCCAAATTTTATTCTTTTAAAGCTTTTAGGAGCGTCCTTGTAATGTCATACCTCACCTTGTCACAATATCTTGCACAACAACAAGGAAATCTAACGCCTGAACTCTCTAATGTGATTGAAACAATTGCTGAAACGTGTAAAACCATCGATTCAGCATTGCAAAAGGGTGCCTTAGCGGGTGTGTTAGGTAGTGCTGGTAATGAAAACGTACAAGGTGAAGCGCAAAAAAAATTAGATGTTATTTCAAATGACTATTTAATTGATGCGCTAAAAAACAACGAAAATGTAGGCGGTTTAGCTTCTGAAGAACTCGATGAGTTTACCCCAGCACAAGAGAACGGTAAGTATTTAGTTTTATTCGATCCACTAGATGGCTCAAGTAATATCGATATCAATATGTGTGTTGGCACCATCTTCTCTATCCTACCTGCCAAAAATTCAGTGACACAAGCAGAAGATTTCCTTCAAGCAGGTACTGAACAAGTCGCAGCTGGTTATGTGTTATATGGCCCATCAACTATGATGGCATTAACCGTTGGTGCAGGTACTGTTTTCTTTACATTTGATCCAGAGTCAAAAACATTCCTGTTGACAACTGAAAATATCCAAGTGGATGCCGATACAAAAGAATACGCCATTAATGCTTCAAATCAACGTCATTGGGAAGAACCTGTTCAACGCTATATTGGTGAGCTACAAGCGGGTAAAACATCTGTACGTGAAAAAGATTTTAACATGCGTTGGGTTGCCTGCATGGTCGGTGATATCCACCGTATTCTTTGCCGTAGTGGGATCTTCTTATATCCTTACGATACCAAAGATCCTAAAAAAGCTGGTCGTTTACGTCTTATGTATGAAGCAAATCCAATGAGTATGCTCATGGAACAAGCAGGCGGTGCTTCGACAACAGGTCGCGTGCGTATTATGGAAATCCAACCGACTGAACTTCACCAACGTGTACCAGTCGTCATTGGTTCAAAAAATGAAGTTGAGCTTGTTACTGCTTATCATCAATAATTTACAATTGAGAGCCTATTGATTTAGGCTCTCATGGAAGTCAAACTGAATGGCCATCATCTTTTTAGAATCTAAAGACAACTCGAAAATTAAACATTTACGTGGTTTAATTGATCAAAATAGTTACCGTAAAAAGCAAGGCCAAACTGTTCTAGAAGGCACACATTTGTGCTTAGCTTGGTTAGAAAAAAATCGTAAGCTGAATTCGATTTTTACCACTGAAAAAGCAATGGAACACGCCGATTTTGACGAAATCGCGCAACACTATACAGGCTCAGTGTTTGTTATTAGTGAATCACTCTATAAAGACATTAGCACGCTAGGAACCACCTTAGCATGTTTAGCGATTGTAGATTTGCCTACTCAACGTGATGCTCTAGATTATACTCAAGACACTTTAATTCTTGAAAATGTTCAAGATCCAGGCAATGTGGGTACATTACTTCGTTCAGCTGCGGCTGCAGGTATTGAACAAATTGTTTGCACCAAAGGTTCAGCATCTTTGTGGTCTCCTCGCGTATTACGAGCAGGAATGGGTGCGCACTTTTCATTAAAAACCTATGAAAACGTTGCGCTTGAAGATGTGCTGTCTCAATTCAAAATTCCCGTGTATGTCACGAGCTCACATGAATCAGAAAGTTTATATGCAAAAGACTTAACTCAAGCTTGCGTATGGGTACTGGGCAATGAAGGTCAAGGCGTTTCGGAATATGCCCTAGCACATGCTTCAGCAATTACCATTCCCCAACCGGGTGGTCAAGAATCATTAAACGTTGCAGTTGCCGGATCGATTTGTTTCTTTGAAATGGTACGCCAACGGATATGATTCGTTAAAATATATTAACGAAGTCACTGAAAATAAAAAAATCTATTAAACTGCTAAAAAATAGTTGCTTAGATTGTCAACCTACCATTATGTTTTGACGTTATATAAGTAACGATTAGAAAATAATGGTGGGTACCCAATGACGGGATTTTCCATCTCTATGGATTTAGCACCAAAAAAAGTCAAGCCTGAAGATTCGAGTGTTCTTTTGAATACGGCCGAACAACGTCTTAAATATTTTATGCAAGACGTCACTGGGCGTGCATTGGTAATGATGGAAAGTGCAACTCAAGGACACAATGGCATTGCCATGGATTTAGTCCAAGAAGCTTTTATATCTTTGCATAAATCATATGCTGATAAATCCACTGCAGAGTGGTATCCCCTTTTCTATACCATTTTAAATAACAAACTTCAGGATTGGCGTCGTAAAGAATCTCGACGGGCTTTTCCATTCTCGTTATTTAAAAAAAATAACCACGATGAAGATGATGACGAAACCATCAATATTGTGGATGAATCAACACCTAATCCGCTGCAATTTCTTGCACAAGAGATGGCTGTTGAGGAGATTCAAAATGCAATTTCTAAGTTACCTGTTCGCCAACAACAAGCATTTATGTTGAGAGCATGGGAAGGGTTTGATACACAAACCACAGCCGAAATCATGAATTGTTCAGAAGGCAGTGTAAAGACCCATTACCATCGAGCTATACAGGGCTTAAGATCTGCTTTGTCTCACTTAAACCCAAATGACGGGGGATCATCGGATGAATCATGATGAATTTACGAAACAAGTGACTGAAAAATTGAATGTACTGGCATCACAACATCGCAATAAAGCGGTCGTGATGGAGCATGTACTTGATGAGATTAAAGACAAACCCTTATTTTCTCAGTTGATGACTTGGAAAGTTACTGGTTTTGCATTAGCAGCCGCGATCACAGGATTTGTGGTACTTCCAAATGCGTTTGATTTGGAAGAAGCTCCAAGCCCACAACAAGTGATTGTCACCCCTAAACTTTCTCCGCAAATGATGGAAGATCTAGAAATGTTATCTGTTTTTGGTGAGGATAAATCAGCTCATGGCAGCTAAAGGCTTAGCGATTGCACTCTGCACATTAGGTTTTTTACAAACCAGTTTTGCAGGCTATGAACGTTTTTGGATCTTCTCGAAAGACAATAATTCTGAACTTAATGAATCTTGGGAATCGCTTTCTGAAGATGAACAAAAAGCACTGATTAAACGCTATCAAAATTTGAAAGAAATTCCTGAAGAGCAAAGTGTTGTTCTACAGCAAAGAATGGATTGGTTTACTAAACTGCCTGAACAAGAAAAAATACAAATGCGCGAAACTTGGCAACAGATGAGCTCAAGTGAACGAAATGATTTGCGTAAAAAAATGATGAACGCGACGACTGCCGAGCAGCGCAAAGAAATACGCGAAACTTATTTAAATAAATATATGCAACAAACCACGATGAAACAATAAAAGTTTAAAGCCTCTATAAGAGGCTTTATTTTTTTAATTAAAGATATATACCCTCACGTTCAGGCTGATAGAGCACTTTATCAATTTTTACTTTCATTGTTTGCCCATCAGGCTGAGGCCATTCAATTTCCTGTCCTTCCGCCAAACCTAAGATTGCTGCGCCAATGGGTGCAATCACATTAACCTGCCCCTTTTCACCTTTAAAGTCATGGGGATATACCAGCACAATCTCTGTAGGTTCAGTCGATGGTGCAACCGTTATCAGCACTTTAGCATTCATCGTCACTACATTGGCAGGGATATCTTTAGGCTGTACTACTTCAGCACGAGCCAACTCGTTTTCTAAATGTTCCATCGTTGAAGTCAACTGTGGTTGATGCTCCAACATGGTTTCTAAACGATTTAAATCTTGTTCAGAAATAATAATATTTGGATGGCTCATTTTCTGCTCCAATTCAAATGTATAACGACAATTGAATAATTAATAGATACATCAGTTATATCAGAACTATTGAAAAATGACAGATTTGACATTCCAATATTCAATAAAAAAGCCCCCTTGAGGGGGCTTTTCTCAAGTCGAAGATTATTTTGCGTAAACTGGGAATTTAGCGCATACAGTCTCAACTTTAGCTTTCACAGAATTGATGACAGCTTCGTCGCCTTTAGAATCTAAAATATCCGCGATCCAACCTGCAAGTTCACGTACTTCTGCTTCACCGAAACCACGAGTTGTTACAGCTGGAGTACCGATACGGATACCAGACGTCACAAACGGAGAACGTGGATCGTTTGGTACAGAGTTTTTGTTCACAGTAATGTGAGCAGCACCTAACCAAGCATCAGCGTCTTTACCAGTAATGTCTTGTTTGATGAGAGACAACAAGAACAAGTGGTTTTTCGTACCGCCTGAAACAACGTCATAACCGCGTTCGATTAACACTTCAGCCATTGCTTGCGCGTTTTTCACAACTTGTTGTTGGTATGCCTTGTATTCAGGAGCCATTGCTTCTTTGAAGCAGATCGCTTTAGCCGCTACAGCGTGAACTAAAGGACCACCTTGGTTACCTGGGAATACAGCAGATTGAAGTTTTTTCTCAATTTCTTCGTTTGCTTTTGCAAGGATTAAACCAGAACGTGGACCACGAAGTGTTTTGTGAGTCGTCGATGTAGTTACGTCAGCAATTTGAACTGGGCTTGGATAAACACCAGCAGCAACAAGACCAGCAACGTGAGCCATATCTACAAATAGATAAGCGCCTACTTTGTCCGCGATTTCACGGAAACGCTGCCAATCAACGATTTGGCTATAAGCAGAGAAACCTGCAACAATCATACGTGGCTTGTGTTCTACAGCTAAACGTTCTACTTCTTCGTAATCGATTTCACCTGTTTCTGGATTTAAACCGTATTGGATCGCATTATATGTTTTACCAGAGAAGCTAACTTTAGCACCGTGAGTCAAATGACCACCGTGAGCTAAGCTCATACCTAAAACAGTATCGCCTGGGTTAAGAAGCGCTAGATAAACTGCAGAGTTTGCTTGAGAACCAGCATGAGGCTGAACGTTCGCGTAATCAGCACCAAAGAGTTCTTTAGCACGGTCAATTGCCAATTGTTCAATCACGTCTACATATTCACAACCGCCATAGTAGCGTTTGCCTGGGTAGCCTTCTGCATATTTGTTAGTGAGTTTTGAACCTTGAGCTTCCATTACTGCTGGAGAGCAATAGTTTTCTGAAGCGATTAACTCAATATGAGCTTCCTGACGAGCATCTTCACTCGTAATAGCTTGAGCTAATTCTGGATCAAAGTCAGCAATAGAGATATTGGCAAACATTAGCGAGGTCCTATTAATGTAGGGCTTTTAAGCCGTGCTAAGATTGGCGCGTATTGTAACATGAACTTGTTAAGTTTCGAGAATGAAGTTTAAACAGTTTGCAATTAAATTTGATTAATTCTTGTGTGTTCACTCTATTACTATTAAAAACAAATATCTGAATTATGACTATTCTTTTTAAATTTATTCATTTTTAAAAATTATTTTTAACAACCTACAGTCTAAACTTGCAGCGTCAATATCATAGAAAACGAAATTTCTTTAAATGAGCACCTTATCTAAATAATTCCCATAATTTGTTCAATTCAGCATAATTTATACAATTCATTGACTTTATTACTGTGAGCTCAGATTTGAAAATGTTAAATTAATTACATCTTTATCATTAACTTGGACATTTGCATGCAAGCCATTATCTTGGATACTGAAACCCATACATTAAACGGTTTGCCCATAGAAATTGCATATGCTCCTATTCAGATTGAACAAGGCAAATTAAGTCTTGATCGCGAAAAAATCTTTGACCAACTATATAGCATTGGTGACGAAAAAATTTCCTATGCTGCAATGGCGGTTCATCATATTCTTGAAAGCGATTTAGTAGATCAACCCAACTTCGGAACCTTCGAGTTACCTCAAGAAACGACGTATATTATTGGTCATAATATTGATTATGATATTCGAGCTATTCAGCAATGCGGCGTTGAAACAAGTCATATTAAAGCCATCTGTACACTCGCTCTTTCTCGACTAGTTTGGCCTCATGCAGAAGCACACAACATTTCTGCTTTAATTTATATGATTAGTAAAGGCAGTAGCAAAGCTAGAGAGATGTTAAAAGGTGCCCATCGTGCTGATGCTGATATTATTTTGACTGCAAATATTTTAATGCACATTATTCATCATTTGGGTATTCAAACCATTGAAGAACTCTATGAAGTATCTGAAGATGCACGTATTCCTCGTACAATTAACTTCGGTAAACATCGTGGGACAGCCATTCTAGATCTTCCAAGTGATTATGTTTCATGGTTACTAAGACAAGAAGACTTGGATCCCTATTTGAAAAAAGCCTTAGAAAAAACTTTAATTGATACCCTTTAAGCAATATTTCATGACTCTCACTTTGAACCTAAACCTCAAAGTGAGAAATTAACTATTTTTTTTAATACTTTTAAACGATTAAACTAAAATTTACACCAATAATTAAAATAATATAATTACATGATAATTAAATATTTTTTATTATTTTTATTCATTCAACACTGCCCACCTCATCCGCTATTAGACTAAGGCGAAGTAGAACATCTTTGTCATAAATATATTAATACGATCATACAACAACGGTATAAATAGGTGCCTTATGTCTAAACTCAGCCAAATTCTAGAATTTGATCCTTTAGATAATCCTATGTATCTTAAAAAAGTCGGAAATTGGGTTCTCACCTTCTTGCATGCCCATGACCAGGTGGAGAAAATCCAGCTCGCCATTACCAATGTTATTCCGCGTCAAGCAGATGGCTCATTGCAGCCTCGACGTATTATCATTGAGCAAGCTGATCAAGAACATCAATGGCAAATCAATCACATAGAATGTTTTGATAGCCTTGAAAATAAAGAAGTCCTGCTCAATGCTTCAGAACAAACGGGTGGATCGATCATTCAAGACCTGCTCAGTGAATTTCGAAAATATGATGTTGAAGTCATGTTTAAAGCATAATTCCGATATGAAAAAGCCCGCTTTACGCGGGCTTTATGTTGGAAGGCTAGTGTTAGATTTATTGTTCAACTGAACTCAACTAACTGTCATTGATCCGTCCAACTCGTCAGTAGCGTTGAATATTTATTTACAACCTACTGTGAGTTTTAATTTAATACTTTCAATATGTGATGTGAAGTGACTTTAACACTTTTCAACAACTGTATAAAAAAAATACAATTGAATTTTTTTATTTATAGATAAGAATAAGTTTCGCGAATATGAACAAAGTTTTAATTCAAAAAAGTCGACCGAAATGGGTCGACTTTTAATTCTAAATTTAAGCTCAGAATTAAGCCAAATGACGTGAACGATTATTTGAATGATTTACACCAAAACGGCCAGCAAAAATCGTCACAATCAATCCAATCAATAAACCAATAAATGACCATAAAGCAGCTTTTGCAGCAGCTTTAGTCGCATCAGCTGCTTTTTCACGTGCTTGATCTTTTAGTTCAGTATATTTCAATTTAGCAGATTGAATATTCGCCTCTAAATCATTAAAGAATTTATCCTGCTGTATAAGGAAATTATTGACAACTTGATTCGCTTCTTGCGGAGTTAGAGATGAATTTTTCGCTAAAGCAGCACTGACTTCATTCTTATTAATAGAAGCAGTCACAGATTGTGCACGATTTTTTAATTGTTCTGATAACTTTTGAATAATAGCATCACTGTTATCTGGATAAATCACCAACTCTTTTGCAGCAACCTTAATTTGCTCCTTTGCCCATTCACCCTGCGCTTTTAAGAATTCAGGTTGCAGTTCCTCGATCCCAGTTTTGCGTAATGCTTCTGACATCTTTTCATCACTATTTTCAAGCTTTGGTAAAGGAACTAATTCCTCAAAAGCTTGAACTCCGATCTGAGTTAAATTAACGCCACCTTGACCAATTCCTGATGCTACACTACCCGCAGCACTACTGACTGAACTAATCGCACTACCAGTAATTTTTGCCGCGCCGCTAATGGTCATTGCACCAAACCAGATACCTAACAGCAATGAAAGTGACCAGACAATAAAGCCATGGATTGCACCATCAGCTTGAGCTAAGTGACCTGCAACAAATCCACCAATAGCCAACGATACTAACAATGAAATAATTGTCCATACGCTTACTGCTATCCCTGAGCCATTTGTAATATTAGTGGTAGATTGTGGATCTAGGAGCGCAAATCCTAATGCAACGCCTAGTAATGAGAGTAAAATTGAAATAGCTAATACAACAATAACGCCAGCGAAAATACTCGCCCACGAAATTCGATTTTGGATCAAAACTTTTTCTTCGTACATTGTTGTGCCTCTTATTTGAATTATTCATAATTTATGTGATTTATACGGCAATGCCGCAATTCAAATTTAAAATAGGTTATGTGAATTTTGTGTGACTTATTTATCGTTTTAATGTTTATTTTGAGACTAAATATATTATTATTTGTCAGTATTGGTGCATCTCACGATTCAATCGACTCAGATTAACAATTCAGATTACGCACTAAATTTTGATAAAAATTTACTAAAAATATTTTAATTGACAGACTATGTTTTGTTTGAAAACATAAAAGAAATGGTGCGCTCAGCGCGCACCAAACTCAGGAACTATCATATTGTTTTATATTAATAAAAATTAAATACCGTTGAGCTTTACCGTAAAAAATACCGTAAAAAAATCTCTTAACTTATTCTAGAGAAGTTAGATTCCCTAAGATGACATGAATTTAGATCAAGGCATAAGCCACGGACTTTTGTTCAAATTTTGCTTGAGAATTTGAAATTGTATACTGAGTTTAACACGTAAATTCTCAATATAAAGTGCAACAATATAACATCACATTTTATATTTATTTTTTTCATGTATCATTTAATGGTGCAACTTCAGGGTTAAGGTTATGTTTGAAAATATTGATGCTTTAAAAATGAGATTAGATCAGCATCGTCCTCTTTCCTCTGCAATTGTAAAAAATCTACAAGAAGACCTTATTGTTCGTTGGACATATCACTCAAATGCAATAGAAGGCAATACACTTACATTGCTAGAGACCAAAGTCGTTTTGGAAGGCATAACTGTTGGTGGAAAAGCTTTACGAGAACATTTCGAGGCAATCAACCATAGAAATGCTATCTACTATGTTGAAGACATTATTCGCAAAGAAGAGCCTTTTTCTGAATGGCAGATTCGTAATATCCATCAACTTATTCTAAAAAATATTGATGATGACAATGCTGGACGTTATCGCCAACAAAACGTATTAATTTCAGGTGCTACGACTACCCCACCCGACTATACATTATTGAATGATAAGATGGCTCAACTTGTTGATTGGTACAACTCCGAAGCACATAAGTTACACCCCATTGAACGTGCAGCTAAAGTACATGCTGATTTTGTTGGAATTCATCCATTCATTGATGGAAATGGGCGTACATCACGTCTTTTGATGAACCTTGAATTGCTTAAAGCAGGATATCCTCCTTGTGTTATTACGGTCGAAGATCGCTTAGCCTACTATGAAGCTTTGGATCAGTGGATGGCCTATGGCAAAACTGAGGCTTTCATTCAGTTGGTTGCTGAAGCTGTGCTAGAGGCGTTTAAACCATATCAGGTTGTTCTAAGGATATAGATCAACTTGTAAAGTATCTTGATGTCTAACGCTACAGCCTTAGCATCTATAATCATTTGTAAAGTTAACCCTATAGCTGGTTAATAATCAGCACGATCTGTACTTACCTAAAGTACATCATAGTACGCATCTTGATTTTAATAGATCAAAAATTCAAGAAGCCATTCGACAAAATTAGACTATACTCACTTCTTATAAATGTTAACGCTATTCAACTATTTAAATCAGGAAATAGATATATCAATAAAAATCATAGTTTATTATCAGATTTTAATTAAAGTAATATCCACAATTTTTTACTATCTTTAAAAGAAAAAATGATTACTAAAGGTAATCCTCCCATAAATAACCGAAGTTAAAAGTAGAGGTTAAGCAGCCATTAGAGGTGGCTTTCCTTTGTTAGCTTGATGTGGTCTTTCA